>JAGWPY010000203.1 GCA_028870275.1 Gammaproteobacteria bacterium
CGGCCACTGCGGGGTTAAGGTAGAAAGGGATGCGGAGGATCGGGATCATGGCACTGAGCGACCAATTGAAGGAACTGGAGTCGATGCGCGAGCGCGGTACGCTGAGCGAGGCGGAGTTCGCGCGGGCCAAGGCACGGCTCCTCGACGAACCGGCGCCCGCCGGGGGCCCGTCGGTCTCGGCGGGGATCAATGCGCTGCGGCGCAGCCGCAGCGACCGCTGGCTGGGCGGCGTCTGCGGCGGCATCGGACGGGCGACCGGGGTCGAGGGCTGGGTCTGGCGCCTGATCTTCACCGCGCTCGTCCTGCTCGGCGGCGCGGGAGCGCTGCTCTACCTGCTGCTGTGGATTTTCGTGCCGAGCGAATGAGGACGGGCCGGCCGGCCGGCGGACCATCGGCGCCGCCCGAGGCGGGTACGGCTATTTCTTCCCGGGCTCGCGCGGCGAGCCGAGCGCATCGGCGATCCGCGCGGCCTTCGCATCCGGCGTCGCCTTGTCGGGTCGTCGCCAGCTCTCGACCGAGATCTGCTTCGCTCGCGTGAGCGTCAGCTGTCCGGCCGGCGCGTTCGCGGTCACGGTCGATCCGGCGCCGATGGTGGCCTCGGCCCCGACGCGCACCGGCGCGACCAGCATCGCGCCGGAGCCGATGAAGGCTCGATCGCCGATCTCGGTCGGCCATTTGTTCTGGCCGTCATAGTTGCAAGTGATCGTGCCGGCGCCGACATTGACCTCGCGCCCTACGCGGGCGTCGCCGAGATAGGTCAGGTGATTGGCCTTGCTGCCTTCGCCAAGCTCGCTGTTCTTGACCTCGACGAAATTGCCGACGTGCACCTGATCGCGCAGATGCGCGCCGGGACGCAGGCGGGCGAACGGTCCGACCCGGCAGTCCGCGCCCACGATCGCCTCCTCGAGTACGCTGTTCGCGTACACGCGCGTGTTGGCGCCGACGCTCACGTCGCGCAGCAGACAATTCGGTCCGATCGAGACTCGATCGCCGAGCGTGACCTGCCCCTCGAACACCACGTTCACGTCGATCTGCACATCGCGGCCGACGCGCACTTCTCCGCGCAGATCGATGCGCGCCGGGTCGGCGAGCGTCGCGCCCGCCTCCATCAGCGCGCGGGCGCGCTGGCGGCGCAGAGCGGCCTCGGCCTCGGCGAGCTGGATCTTGTCGTTCACGCCCATCACCTCGACTGGCGATTGCGCCACGACCGCGGCGACCGCCTCGCCGCCGGCCGCGGCCAGTGCGACCACGTCGGTCAGATAGTACTCGCCCTGGGCGTTGTCGGCGCGCACCTGGGCAAGCCAGGCGCCGAGTCTCTCGGCAGGCGCGCTCAGCAGTCCGGTATTGACTTCGCACAAGGCGCGTTGCTCGGCAGTCGCGTCGCGCTCCTCGACGATACCCCGCACCCGGCCGGCGGGGTCGCGCAGGATCCGGCCGTAACCCCGCGGCGCATCCAGTACGACGGTGAGGATGCGCAATGCGGCGCCCTCGTCGTCCGCGAGCCGCCTCAGCGTCTCGTCACCGACCAGCGGCACATCGCCGTACAGGACCAGCAGCCGGTGCCCGGCCGGGACGCGGGGCAAGGCCTGGAGCACGGCGTGACCCGTACCGCGCTGCTCCGCCTGGAGCACCCAGTCGAGATCGGGATCGGGTAGCGCGGCGCGCACGCGCTCGGCGCCGTGGCCATGCACGACGTGAATCGAGGCGGGTTCGAGCCGGCGGGCGGCGTCGACGACATGCCGCAGGAGCGGCGCGCCGGCGAGCGGCTGCAGCACCTTCGGCAAGTCGGAGTTCATTCTCCGTCCCTGCCCCGCGGCGAGGATGACGACGGAGAGAGGCATCGGCTGGTCGCGCTCCGCTCAGCGCTTCTTGCGCAACCGCTCGATCATGCGTAGCTGCGCGGCCGCGCGCGCGAGTTCGATCTGCGCCTCGGCGATCTCCACCTTGTCGGTGCGCTCCTGCATCGCATCCTGTGCGCGCCGGCGCGCTTCGAGCGCGGCGGCTTCGTCGAGATCCTTGGCGCGGACCGCGGTGTCGGCGAGCACGGTCACCTGGTGCGGCTGGACCTCGAGCGCGCCGCCGCCGATGAAGAACGACAGCTCCTCGGGTTCGCCCGGGGCCTGGACCCGCACTTCGCCGGGCTTCAGCGTGGTCAGGAGCGGCGCATGCCGCGGAGCGATGCCGATCTCGCCCTCGACCGCCGGCGCGAACACCATGCTCGCGTCGCCGGCGAAGATCTGCCCTTCGGCGCTGACGATGTCGACGTGGATCGTGTTCGCCACGGTGGTATGTCTCCTCGGACCTTACTGCAGCGTCTTGGCTTTCTCGACGGCTTCCTCGATCGCGCCGACCATGTAGAACGCCTGTTCGGGCAGGTGGTCGTACTCGCCGTCGATGATCGCCTTGAAGCCGCGGATGGTGTCCTTGAGCGGCACGATCTTGCCGTCCTGGCCGGTGAACACCTTCGCGACGTTGAACGGCTGCGAGAGGAACCGCTGGATCTTACGCGCGCGGTACACGGTCAGCTTGTCCTCCTCGGACAGCTCGTCCATGCCGAGGATCGCGATGATGTCCTGCAGCTCCTTGTAGCGCTGCAGGATCGACTGCACGCCCCGCGCGGTGTTGTAGTGCTCCTCGCCGACCACCAGCGGATCGAGCTGGCGGCTGGTCGAGTCGAGCGGATCGACCGCCGGATAGATGCCGAGCGCGGCGATCTGGCGTGAGAGCACCACGGTCGCGTCGAGATGCGCGAAGGTGGTCGCCGGCGACGGGTCGGTGAGGTCGTCGGCGGGCACGTAGACCGCCTGCACCGAGGTGATCGAGCCGGTCTTGGTCGAGGTGATCCGCTCCTGCAGCACGCCCATTTCCTCGGCGAGCGTCGGCTGGTAGCCCACGGCCGACGGCATGCGGCCGAGCAGCGCGGACACCTCGGTGCCGGCGAGCGTGTAACGGTAGATGTTGTCGATGAACATCAGCACGTCGCGGCCCTTGCCGTTCGC
>JAGWPY010000204.1 GCA_028870275.1 Gammaproteobacteria bacterium
CCGCCGCGGCGGTGGCTCCGCAGGCCGCGGCCGGCGCCGGGGCGTCGGCCGGTGCCGGGACCACGGCCTCGACCCCGGCGGGCGCCGTGCCGTCGCCGGGCCCCATCGCCTGGATCTCGATGATCGAGTTCGCGTCGACCCAATCGAACACTTCCGCGACCTGGTCTCTTGCCAGTCGCCCCTCGACCGTCAGCTGCCAGGACAGGTGGCAGGACGTCGGATCGAGTTCGCCGATCGGCGGCAGTCGCGACAGATCGGCACGCGCGCGGAACCGCCCGAGACGGTCGAGCTGCTCGAACATCCTCAAGGGATCGTTGCAGGTGCGAAAGAGCGTTACATCCGGCCGGAAATCCACCGACCAGCCTCCCGCAGCCACCGACGGCGCAGTGGCCGCAGTGGCGACGGCAGCCGCCGGCGAGCCCGCGGCCGGATCCTCCGCGGCGAGGATCGCCTTGAGCCGTCCGGTCAGCGCGGCGGCATTCGTTCCCGGAATCGGCTGTTTCGCGGCGGCGGCATCCACCATCTGCCGGATCACGTCGACCGCCTCGAGGAGCAACTGGACGGTATCGGCCGTCGCCGCCCGGACGCCGTTGCGCATCTCGTCGAGCAGGGTCTCGACGTCATGGGTGAACTCCGCGACCTCGAGCAGGCCGAAGGTGCCCGCGCCACCCTTGATCGAGTGCGCGGCCCGGAAGATGCGGTTGATCGTCTCCCGGTCCGCATTCGCCTCGAGCGACAGGAGACCGGATTCCATCGAATCCAGGCACTCCGCGCTCTCCTCGAAGAAGACTTTGAGGATCTCCTCCATTTCCGCGTCGAAGGACATGGCCTCAGAGCACCTTGGCGATGGTCGCGAGGAGCTTGTCCGGATTGAACGGCTTGACGAGCCAGCCGGTGGCACCGGCCTGCTTGCCCTGCAGTTTCTTCTCGGGTCCGGCCTCGGTGGTCAGAACGAGCATCGGCACGAACTTGTAGGTTCCGAGCGCGCGCAGTTCCCGCACCAGCGTGATGCCGTCCATGCGGGGCATGTTGACGTCGGTGAGCACCAGATCGACCGAGTGCTCTCGGGCGAATTCGAGCGCTTCCACGCCGTCCTCGGCTTCGACGACCTCGTAGCCGGCGCGCCGCAAGGTGAATCCAACCATTTGGCGCATGGACGCCGAATCGTCGACCGCAAGGATGGTGGCTGCCATAGTCTTGGACCTCTACCGGGAAATGGTTCCTGCGACCGCGCCGCGGTTGGTCGCGGATCGCTCAATCGTGCTCACTGTCCGACCGCCCGGGACGTTTCGTCCTCGGCCGCGAGCCGCAATACGAACTCGCTGATGTCCCCGAGCGGCAGGACGTGCTCGGCCGCGCCGATCGCGACCGCCTCGCCGGGCATGCCCCAGACCACACTGGTCGCCTCGTCCTGGGCGATCGTGGGCGCCCCCGCCTCGCGCATGTCCCGCAGGCCGATCGCGCCGTCCTTGCCCATGCCGGTCAGGATCACGCCGATCGCATTACGGCCGGCCTGCTGCGCGACCGATCGGAACAACACGTCGACCGAAGGCTTGTGCCGGTTGACCGGGGTGCCGTCGTCGAGCCGGCAGACGTATCGGGCCCCGTCGCGTTCCAGGAGCAGGTGCCGATCGCCCGGCGCGATGTAGACGTGTCCGGGAAGGACCTGCTGGCCATCCTCGGCCTCGCAGACGGCCATTCTGCTGTTGGCGTTCATGCGCTTCGCGAACGGAGTGCTGAACGCCTTCGGGATGTGCTGCGCGATCATCACGCCGGGCGTGTCCGGCGGAAACGCGCTCAGCACGGCCTTGATCGCCTCGGTCCCGCCGGTCGATGCGCCGATCGCGATCACGCGATCGGTGGTGCGAAAGTGCTTCGGCCGCGCCTGAGGCAGGATCGAGTCGACGCCCTGCCGTGCCACCACGGGCGCCTGGATCGCTCCGGACACCACCAGCGCGCGCACCCGCGCCTGCGCCGCCCCACGAATCTTCTCGATCAGCTGATTGCGGTATTCGACCAGGGTCGCAGCCACGTCGATCTTCGGCTTCGGAAGGTAGTCGAAAGCGCCGATCTCGAGCGCCTCGAGCGTGATGTCCGCGCCATGCTCGGTCAGCGAGGAGACCATGACGACCGGCATCGGCCGCAGGCGCATGAGGTTGCGCAGGAACGTGACCCCGTCCATCTTCGGCATCTCGACGTCCAGGGTGAGAACGTCCGGATTCAGGGCCTTGATCTTCTCGCGAGCGACGTAGGCATCGCTCGCCGTCCCGACCACCTCGATCCCGGGCGCGCTCGACAGCATCTTCGAGAGCAACTGGCGCACCAGCGCCGAGTCGTCGACGATGAGCACGCGAATCCTCTTTTTCGGTTGAATGTCCATCGCCCGTTCAGTCGAAAAGCTCGACGTCGTCGTTCGGCGTCTGTGTCGCGATCGTCTGCCGGTAACGCACCTCGGTATCCGCGATTGCGGTCGTCTCGACGGCCCGCAGGCGCTTCAGCAGGACCCGGCCGGTCTGCGGAAAATAGATCACGTGGCGCGGCGTGACATCGCCCATGTCCTCGGCCGCGATGGGCAACCCTTCGATCTTTGCAAACCCGCGCGCGAAGGCGATGTTGCGGGCGCCGATGTCCGACATCGAGGGCAGGATGCGCCCGCCGCCGAAGAGCTTCAGTTCCAGCCGCTCACGTCGGGCGCCGAGCTTCAGCGCGGCGTTGATCAGGCTCTCCATCGCGTAGCTTCCGTAGCGCGTCGAGGGCGTGCCGTCCGGGCGGCTCCAGGCGTCGGACCCCAGCGAATTGTCCTCGGGAAGCATGAAATGATTCATGCCGCCGACGCCGGACCCGGGATCGCGGATGCAGGCGGCGATGCAGGATCCGAGCACCGTCGAGATGGCCTCCGGACTGCGGGTCACGTAGAACTCCCCCGGCAGGATCTTCGCGGCCCAGTGGCCGTGGCGCGGATCCCAGAAGCGTTGAATCTTCTCGAATCCCGGCGCCGCCGGTGCCTTCGGCACCGGGGCGGCGCGCTCCAGGGAAGCCATCGCCATCGCGGACGTCCTTGCGCGGTTGCGGTTCGATCAGAACTCGTGCCACTCGGCGTCGCTGCCGTTCACCGCGGCACGGGCGGCCTTCGGGGCCGCCGCATGCGCCGCACCGTTGGTCGCCGGGCGAGCCGGCGCAGGCGCCTTCGCACCTACGCCCGCCGCGGTCCCGGCCTTACCGGCCCAAGGCCGCGCGGCGCCACGGCGCTCGCCGGCGGCCGGCGCGGGTCGGGCCGCCACCGCGTGCGAGGCCTGCTCGTGGTGTTCGACATGCGGAGAGGCCGCGAGCGCTTGAGCCGCGGCGATCGCCTCGGCGGTGACCCGATAGGCGGCCAGCAGCTCGCGCAGCGAGTTCGCCTGGCTCGCCATGGACTGGCTCGCGGCCGAGGCCTCTTCGACCAGGGCGGCATTCTGCTGGGTCATCTCGTCGAGCTGCATCACGGCCTTGTTGACCTGCTCGATGCCGGCCGATTGCTCCTGGCTCGCGCCGGCGATTTCGCCGACGATGTCGCTCACCTTCTTGACGGCCGTGACGATATGATCGAGGGTCTGGCCGGACTGGGTCACGAGCGAGGAACCCTCCTCGACCTTCTTGACGCTGTCCTGGATGAGTCCCTTGATCTCCTTGGCCGCGGTCGCGCTGCGGCCGGCGAGATTGCGGACCTCGCTCGCGACCACCGCGAACCCGCGGCCCTGTTCGCCCGCCCGCGCGGCTTCGACCGCGGCGTTCAGCGCGAGGAGATTCGTCTGGAACGCGATCTCGTCGATCACGCCGATGATGTCGACGATCTTCTTCGAGGCGTCGTTGATCTCGGTCATGGCCCGAATCGCCTGCGAGACCACCGCGCCGCCCTTGTCCGCCTGATCGCGCGCGGCCGTGGCGAGCTGGCTCGCCTTGCTCGCATTGTCGGCGTTCTGCTTGACGGTGGAGGTCATCTCCTCCATCGAGGAAGCCGTTTCCTCGAGGCTCGAGGCCTGCTCCTCGGTACGCTGACTGAGGTTGGTGTTGCCCTGGGAGATCTCGTCGGCGCCCCGGGTCACCTCGCCGGTGGCGATCTGCACTCGGCTCACGACCTCGGACATCTTGTCGATCAACTGATTGATGCCGGCACCGATCTCGGCGAACACGCCGGACTTGCCGTTCATGTCCATGCGACGGGTGAGATCACCGTCGTTCGCGCCGGAGACCAGCCCCTTGATCTCGCGTTCGACCGCGAGCTCGACGGTGCGGTCCGTCCACTCGACCACGGTACCGAGCCGGCGCCCGGACCCGTCGAGCATCGGATTGAGGACGACCCGCATCGAACGTCCGCCGACCACGAATTCGGCGGTATGCGACTTCGTCAGGCCCGTGATGAGCGAGCGTTGATGCGCGGGATTCCTGTGGAACTGATCCATGCTCGAGCCGATCAGCTTGCTCGCGTCGAAGTGCGGCAGATCCCTGCGGAAGTCGGCCTGGACCCCCTGCATCATGCTGCGGATGGTGTTGTTCAGGTACATGATGTCGAGGTTCGCGTCCGCGACCATCACGTTCGATCCGAGGTTGTCCAGGGCTCCCTTGAACGCGGCGTTCATCACAGCCTGCTTCTTCTGCTCGGTGATGTCGGTCGCGTACTTGACCACCTTGAACGGCCGGCCGTTCATGTCCATGATCGGGTTGTAGCTCGCCTGGATCCAGATTTCCCTGCCGCCCTTGCCGATGCGCAGGAACTCCGCCGATTCGTACTCGCCGCGGCGCAACTTGTCCCAGAATGCGCGGTACTCGGCGCTTTCACGGTATGCCGGAGTGACGAACATGCCGTGGTGCTTGCCCCTGATCTCCTCGAGCGTGTACCCGAGCGTCTTCAGGAAGTTCTCGTTCGCGGCGAGCACCGTGCCGTCGAGCGCGAATTCGATCACCGCCTGGGCCTTGCTCACCGCGTTCAGTTGACCCTCGAAGTCGGCGAACTTGAGCTTCTGCGCGGTGATGTCGGTCGCGTACTTGACCACCTTGAACGGCCGGCCATTGAGGTCGAAGATCGGGTTGTAGCTCGCCTGGATCCAGACTTCCTTGCCGCCCTTGCCGATGCGCTTGTACTGATTGGCGTCGTATTCGCCGCGGCCAAGCCT
This sequence comes from Gammaproteobacteria bacterium, assembly GCA_028870275.1. Classification (GTDB taxonomy): domain Bacteria; phylum Pseudomonadota; class Gammaproteobacteria; order Steroidobacterales; family Steroidobacteraceae; genus Bog-1198. Next base: position 5,151 of record JAGWPY010000204.1, read on the forward strand.
AGCCCAAAATTCCCGGTACTCGGGGCTCGATCGGTAGGCGGGCTCAACGAACATCGAGTGGTGTTGACCACGGACTTCGTTGATCGAATAGCCCAGGGTATTGAGGAAGTTGTCATTGGCGGTCAGAATCTTGCCGTCGAGAGTGAACTCGATCACCGCCTGGACCTTGCTGATGGCG
>JAGWPY010000205.1 GCA_028870275.1 Gammaproteobacteria bacterium
CCGCCGCCGGGTCCGCGGCCCACGCCGCGCGCAGAGAGTCGAGGCCACGCTCGCATTCGCTGCGCCTGAGGTTGTACTCGCCGCCCGCGTGGCGGTGCTTCACCATCGAATTGCAGACGACGATCTTGGCCGAGTGGCGGTTGGCGCCCGGGAATCCGTCGCCGAGCGGCAACTCCCGGTGCGTGAGAGCGCGGCAGTCGAGCAGCAGCGCATGTCCGCTGCGTCCATGGGCGGCGGCATACTGGTCCATGATGCCGCAGCGGGTCCCGACCCATTCGTTCTCCGCCTGCTGGCAGAGCAGGGCGAGCCGGCGCGGCTCGACGCGGCGGCCCGCGATCCCGACGAAGGCGGCGGCGATCGCCAGTTCGAGCGCCGCCGAGGAGCTCAAGCCGGCGCCGATGGGCACTTCTCCATCGATGCTGAGATCCGCGCCGCAGACCGGTATGCCGTCGGCGCGCAACGCGCGAATCACACCGATCGCGTAATCGCTCCAGTGCGCCTCGGCATCCGCTGAGCGGCGAGTCGAGGACTCGAGCAGAGCGGGATCGACGATCACGGTTTGATCGTAGTTCAGCGAGTACATGCGGATCCTCGCGTCCGGCCGCGCGGCGATGGCCACCCGCGCTTCGAGACCGATCGCGACCGGCATCACGAATCCACCGTTGTAGTCCGTGTGCTCGCCGATCAGGTTGACGCGTCCGGGAGCCCGATAGATCTGCGGGAAGACGCCGTACCGCGCCTTGAAATCGACCTTTTGCTGCGCCGGATTCACGCGCCCTCGGCCGCTTTGCAGTACCGGTCCACGTATTGCTCGTGCGTCGGCAGCCCGTTCGCGGCCGCCGCCATGGCCGCGCGCAGTTTGGCCAGCCACTCGACCCCGTCGTTGAGCCGATAATCGAGCAGCGGATCCTCGCGGACCGGGAAATTGAACTGACCGATGTGCACCGCGAGCCAGGAGGCCGGACCGAACAGATCGGCCTCGCGGGCGACCAGCCGCCCATAGCGACGGAAATGCTCGATCTTGTCGCGGAGCGATTCCGGTATCGGCATGCTCGCGCTGCGCCGCCACAGTTCAGAGTCCGCCCGCCCTCCCAGGTGGTAGTGCAGGATCAGGAAGTCGCGGATCCGCTCGATTTCCTGAGCGGCGACGCGGTTGTATTCCTGGGTGACCAGCGGATCGAAGCCGCGATCGGGAAAGAACGCCAGGAGCTTGGCGATGCCGGTCTGGATCAGGTGCAGGCTCGTCGATTCGAGCGGCTCGAGGAAGCCGTTCGAAAGTCCGATCGCGACGACGTTCTTCTCCCAGAAGCGCGCGCGCCGGCCGGCTTTGAACGACAGGAACCTCGGCTCACCGAGCGCGGGACCATCGAGATTCTCAAGTAGCGTGCGGGCCGCGGCCTCGTCGTCGATCAGGTCCGAACAATAGACGTAGCCGTTGCCGACGCGGTGCTGCAAGGGAATTCGCCACTGCCAGCCAGCCGCGCGCGCCGTCGATCGCGTGTAGGGCGTGAACGGCTTGACCACCGCGCTCGGCACGGCGACCGCTCGATCACAGGGCAACCAATGGGTCCAGTCCTCGTAGGGCACGCCGAGCGTCGCGCCGATCAGCAGCGCCCTGAAACCCGAGCAATCGACGAACAGTTCACCCTCGATCGTGCGTCCGTCCTGCAGGCGCACCGATTCGATGAATCCGCTTTCGCCGTTTCGACCGACGTCGACGATCCGGCCCTGCTCGCGCCGCACGCCGCGCGCCTCGGCGTACTCGCGCAGGAACCGTGCATACAGGGTCGCGTCGAAATGATAAGCGTACTCGTAAGTCGACAGCACGCTGCGAGGATCCGGAATCGGCGGCGCGAATCGCCCCGCCTGGGCGGCGACCCAGGCCATCGAGTACTCGTCGAGCGGCGCCGCGCGACCGGCGCGGAATGCCCGACTCCAGTACTGGTGCAGTTGCAGCAGCTCGTAGGGCCTGCCGAAGGAACCGAACGGGTGGAAATACCGGTGACCCTGCCGCGCCCAGTCGACGAACTGGATGCCGAGCTTGAACGTGCCGCGGGTGCGGCGCAGGAACTCGTTCTCGTCGAGGCCGAGCGTCTGGTTGAATACCCGGATCGGTGGGATCGTCGCTTCGCCGACTCCAACGGTACCGATCTCGTCGGATTCGACCAGGGTGATGCGGCAATCCCTCTGCAGGGCGTTGCCGAGCGCGGCCGCGGTCATCCAACCGGCCGAGCCGCCGCCGACGATGACGATGCGGCGAATGTTGCCATCCAATGCGGTCATGACGTCATCCTAACTGCTCCACCGGGCAGTGGTGACGGGGCATCACGCTCGCGCGCCGCGCCCCTTCCGGGGAAGCGGCGCGGGCCAGGAGCCCGCGCCGCGCACCCGCTCCGCACCGTTCCTCAGAAGCGGTAGGTGGCCGTCACGGTCATCGTCCGGCCGAGTACCGCGCTGTTCTGGAACACGCCGGTGGTGGCCGAGGTGTTCACCAGCGAACCGCGGCCGCGGTAGCCGATCGTATCGAACAGATTGTTGACGTTGAAGGACAATTCCAGCCCCTCGTAGGGCCGGATCTTCACGAACGCGTTCACGAACGTCTGCCCCTCGATCAGATACGCATCGGTATTGTCCGTATAGGCCCCGGACTGTCCGTCGATCGTCAGGCCGCCTGCGGCATAACCGAGGTCGTAAGTCGGGGAGAACAGGTAGATGAACTTCGGCGTGGCGAGCGGCGTCTTGTGGAGCGTGGTCGGGTCGTTGCTCTGGGTGATCGCCGCGCTCGTATAGGTCACGTCGCCGGTCAGGAAGAAGTGGCCGAAGCGCAGAGCGCCGTCCATTTCAACGCCGTAGGAATGGTAGACGTTCGCGTAGGCGATCTGATTGGTCAGATCGTAGTTGTTGTCGGCGGTCTGCGCCCGGAACACGGTCGCCTCCGCGTTGTAATGTCCACCGAACGGGGCATCGCCGCGGTTCTTGACGCCGACTTCCTGTTGCAGGACGACGTTCGTGAGCTTTGGCTGGCCCGAGGAATTCGGCGTGCCGTCGGCATTGAAGTAGCCGCTGAGGATCAGCCGGTCCGCGTTGAAGCGCGCACCGCGGCTCACGCGCGCGAACACGCTCGTGTCGTTGTTGAACGCGTACAGCGCACCGAGCGACCAGGACGTGTACTGCTTCTGGTAATCGAGGACTTCCGGGGTACCGCCGGCGACCAGCGAGGGCAGCTGCGCCGTGCCGATCCCGTCGCTCACCGACAGGGTCGGTCCGGCGACGCCGCCGTACGACGCGCCGGTCGCGCGCACCGTATCGACCCGCAGGCTGCCGTCCAGGTCGAAGCCGCCGAGTGTGTGATCGAGCGAGAGGTAGGGGGCGTCGTCGGCGTAGCTCAGGTTGTAGGCGCGTGCGCAGCAGCTGCCCCAGTTGTTGTTGAATCCTGCCTGCCCCGCCGCCGTGAGCTGCGTGCCGTCGGTCGCGATCAGGTCGAGCTGCGCCGGATTGTTGCCGCTCAGCACCGAATAGCTCGGATTGACGTGCCAGTCCTGGGCGATGTTCTGCACCATGTGGAACCAGCCGACGGCGGCATTGAGCTTGCCGACCGCGTCCTGGTATTTCGCGTTCAAGTGCAGGTCGTTGACCCAGTTCCCCATGTCAGACATGTTCGTGTCGATGTTGGGGTTGTTGTTGAGGAACGCCCCCGCGAACGCGTGGCCGGCCTGCGGACCGTTCGCATAGACGATCGAGCCGACCGTCTTGCCGTTCACGGTCGAGCCGATCACGCTCGAGGTCGGAGCGACGTTCACGAACTGGGTGATGAAGACGCCGTTCTGCTGGGTATAACGAAACTTGTCGTCGACCGAGAAGTGGTCGCCGAATTCGTTGGAGAATTCGCCGCCGATCGCGGTCGCCTTCGGATGGATGCCCTGCATCGACACGTTCGCCAGGGTGCCGTTGTTGTTCAGCACCTGGAACGTCTGGTTGTAGATCGACTGGTTCGACTGGCTGCGCGGGTCGAAGCCGGGGAAGGCGCTGAAACTGCCGATCGTGTTGCCACTGATGGTCGCCAGCGAGGGCATGTTGCTGTAGGTGGGCTCCTTGTCGTCGAGCCGCTTGAAGTTCAGCCGGATGAACCCGTGGCCGTCGTTGAATTCCTTGGTGATGTTGGCCTTGAGCTGGTAGCCCTGCTCGGCGTTGTAGTCGATGTTGGTCGGACCGCGTCCGCCTTTGACGAATCCGCCGACGTAGAACCGCACCGTATCGGAGACCGGCTCGCCGTAGCCAAAGTCGACTCGCGTTTCATCGTAGTTCACCGCACGGGTCAGGCTCACCTCGCCGCCCTCGTGCTCGCCGGTCTTGCTCACGTAGTTGATCACCGCACCGGGTGCCTGCGAGGCGAGCGTCGACGCCGAGCCGCCACGGACCGCCTCGACGCGCCCGACCGAGTCGTCGTAGCGGATCCAGTAGTCGTTGTTGCCGAAGTTCATGTCGCCGAACAGCACGGTCGGCAGGCCGTCTTCCTGAAGCTGCACGAACTCCGAGCCGCCGGTGACGATCGGCAGACCGCGCACCGTGATGTTCGAGTTGCCGCCCGGACCCGCGGTATCCTCGGCGCGGATGCCCGGGATCAGGCGGAACACCTCCGCCTCCGACCGCGGCGCCAGCTCCTCGATCAACTGCGGTTTGATGTCGGTGACCGAGATGGAGCTCTTCAACCGCGACTTATCCGCCACCGAAGCCGTGACCACGATCTCGCTGAGACTGCTCGCGTCGGTATTCGCCGCGGCCGTGGTGCTGGCGCTGGCCGCGCCGTTCGGGGACTGCGGATCGGCCGCATGCGCGATCTGTGCGATCGCGACCGCGAGCGAGGTGGCCGCGATGACTGGCAGCCACCGGCCGTCCGAGCCCGACCGGATCAACTCGAACTTCGAACGCTTGGACGCGCGAACGACGCGCGGCTGGTGATGCTTCACGATGGTCTCCCCCCGGAGATGTGGATATTTGATTCTGACGCGGATCGACGCCCTCGCATCGACACCGCGCTTGGCAGCATTCAAGCAAACACTGCAATCGATTGCAAGCCCGGTTAGCCGTGCATGCCCCGGCGCCTGCTACCGGGTGCATCAGCACCTCGTGCGCTGCGTATACCCCATGACGCACCGAAGCACCGGATCACGTTGGGTGCTGCGTCGCCGCAAGGCAAGCGATCTTTGGCGCATGGCAATCGTTTGAAATGCTAGACTCGGCCCAGCGGGGGAGGCACCGCCCATGAAGAACGACACACGAGCGGGCGCGCGTACCAATGTCGCGCTGATCCGCTGGCTCACGTATCTGATGTTCATGATGTTCGCGATGACCACCGACTCGGTCGGCGTGATCATTCCGGAGGTCATTCGCCGCTTTCACCTGTCGATGGCGACGGCTTCGTCGTTCCAGTACGCGACCATGCTCGGCATCGCGATCGCCGGATTGTTGCTCGGCTTTCTCGCCGACCGGATCGGCCGCAAGAGCACGATCGTGCTCGGCCTGGTCCTGTTCACGCTCGACTCCTATCTCTTCGCCGCGGGCGACCGTTTCGCCTACTTCATCGCGCTGCTGCTGGTCTCGGGCGCCGCGATCGGCATCTTCAAGACCGGCGCGCTGGCCCTGATCGGCGACATTTCCGAGTCGACCACCCGGCATACCTCGACCATGAACATGGTCGAGGGATTCTTCGGCGTGGGCTCGATCATCGGCCCGGCGATCGTCATCCGTCTGCTCGGCGCCGGCATCGCCTGGCAGTGGCTCTACGTGATCGTCGGCACGGTCTGCGCCTCGCTGGTCCTGATCGCCCTGCTCGTACGCTACCCCGCCTCCCGCCGCAGCGATGTCGAGTCGGTCAATCTGCGGCGCACCCTGAAGATGACTCGCGACCCGTACGTGCTCGGTTTCAGCCTGATCGCATTCGTGTACGTCGCCACCGAGTGTGCGATCTACGTCTGGATGCCGACCCTGCTCGAGCGCTATCACGGCTCGGCGACCCTGCTGGCCACCTATGCCTTGTCGGTGTTCTTCGTGCTGCGTGCGGCCGGGCGTTTCCTCGGCGGATGGCTCCTCGGTCGACTCTCCTGGGCCGGGGTGCTCACGCTGATGAGCGGCTGCATCCTCGCATGCTTCGTCGGCAGCGCGCTCGGCGGCGTCGGCGTCGCGGTCTACCTGCTGCCTGCGAGCGGCCTGTTCATGTCGGTGATCTACCCGACGGTCAATTCCAAGGGGATCAGCTGCTTCGAACCGGCCGAACACGGCGCGGTCGCCGGGGTGATCCTGTTCTTCACCTGCGCCGGCGCGGCGATCGGTCCGTTCGCGATGGGCCTGGTCAGCGATTCCTTCGGCTCGCCGCGCTACGGGTTTTATCTCGCGACCGCCTACGCGGCGGCGCTGTTCGCGCTGCTCGCGGCGAACCAGCTGCGCGATCCGGCGCGCGTGCGGCTCGCCAGCCGTGACCTCAGCGGTTTGGCGGCGGCACACTCGTAGCGCGCACGATCAGCTCGGTCGAGAGCACCTTGGGCAACTCCGCCCTGCCCTCGAGCAGAGCGAACAGGCAGTCGACGAGCGCGCGGCCGCCGATCTCGATCGATTGGCGGATCGTGGTCAGCGGCGGATTGAAGAACGCGGCCATCTCGATGTCGTCGTAGCCGACCACCGACACGTCCGTGGGCACGTGCCGGCCGTTCTCCCGCAGCGTGCTCACCGAGGACATCGCCAGCACGTCGCTGCAGGCGAACACCGCGTCGAACTCGATCTTGCGGTCGATCAGCGACTGCACCGCCGCGCGCGCTCTCTCGGCGACGAACGCGATCGGTGCGAGCAGGCGCCGATCGAAGGGCAGTCGGTGGCGGGCGAGCGCCTCGCGATAGCCCGCGAACCTCTGCGCGACCTCGGGCAGCTCGACGTCGCCGAGGAAGGCGATGCGACGGCGGCCGAGGCCGATCAGATGCTCCGTGGCCGCTTCGCCGCCGGCGAAATTGTCGCCACCGACCGTGCAGTAGAGCTGTTGCGCGAGATGCGCGCCCCAGACGACCAAGGGCACACGCCGCGCCGCGAGCTCGTTGAGCTGGTCGTGATGATGCCATTGGCCGATCAGGATGATGCCGACCGCCCGTCCGCCGTCGTAGAACGCCGCAGCCGCGTTGAGGTGTTCCGCGTCCACTCGCGTCAGCAGCATCTCGAAGCCGCGTTCAGTCAGCGCGTCGGCGACGCTGCCCAGCATGCGCAGGAAGAACGGGTCCGAGATGCTCTGCCCGCTGGCCGTGTCGTAGGGAATCACCACCGCGACCGTGCGATTCTGCTGCAGGCGTAGATTCTTGGCGCCCACGTTGATCGAGTAGTTGAGCGATCGCGCCAGATCTGCGATGCGCGTTCGCGTCTCCTCATTGACCAGGGCACTGCCGCTCAGCGCCCGGGACACGGTCGAGGTCGACACTCCGGCGAGCCTGGCAATGTCGCTCATCTGCAGTCGACGCTTCGCCGCCGAAGTCTCGCCGGACTCCCTCCTTCGTCGTTCCATTCTGACCGCCCGTCCCCACATCCCGATGCCGCCCATGATAGCGCGCGCCCGGGCGTGGGGCCGGCGCGCAAATCACACGTTGGTGTTCACGGTATTGCCCACCGCAGCGGGAATCGCGCCACCGCCCGCCTGCACCGAGGCGAGGAAGCCGGACAGGAAGGACTGCAGCGAGGTGCTCGAACCGTTCGATGCACTGCCGCCGCCCGCATCCTGGACGAGCTGGTTGTACGCGCTGTTCAACTGGGTCACGGCGCTGCCGCCGCTGCCGCTGCCGATCTGCTGCACGAGAGCCTGCAGCGAATTGGTGAAATCGCTCGAGTAGGCGCTTGCGCCCGTGGCGCCGCTCGTCGCCGTTCCCACCGTCGGGCTGGTCGTCGATGCACCGGTATTCGAAGCGGTCGTGGTCGCGCCCGTGGCGCTTTGCGCGTCGGCCTGCAGAGCCGCGAACAACGCGTGCATGAATTGGTGCAGGTCGTGTCGCAACTGGCCTGGCGAAGCGCTGGCCGTGGCCGGCGCGCCGCTCGCGCCTGCCGCGCTCGTGGCGCTCGCCGCACCGGGCGTGCCGCTGGCGCCGGTCACGCCCGTGACCGTACCGATCGATTGCAGCAGCGACTGCAACAAATTGCCGAAGAGGCCCGCGCCGGTAGACGACGCGGCGCCGGTCGCGCCTGCGCCGCCGCTGCCGTCGCCGTCGCCATCGCCGCCGGCGCGACGGGTCTGGATCGAGAACAGCGGCTGAGCCGCCGCCAATGAGGTCGCCGAGATGCTGGACATGATCTGCTCCTATGGGTCCCTGCCACGACGCCGCCCCGGCGGGCGGCAATTCTCTGCCGGCGGCAACGCCGGGAGCGGCCGAGGACGGCCGTCGCGCCCCGGATCGGGGCCGCGGCAGCCGTGTCCTCGGGCCGCAGTCGGGAGTCGAGCAGGTTTCGTGCCATGGTCGGCCAAGGTTTCCTCAATCGGTCCTCAAGTTCCGCTGGGACTGGCCGACAACGGCGAGGTGGACCGTCGCTTTATGTCAAGGAGAGGACGATGAACACGAGTGGAATCTCGGCAAATCGGCCGCAGTTGTATTTCGGCCCGACGACCCCGTCTGCCCTAGGCGCACTGCAGCGAAGCGGCCGCGGCGATGGCGACGGCGATCACGGCCGCGAGAGTGGCGGCGCCTCCGCGGCGGGCGGCTCGGCCCTGTTCAACAGTCTGCTGCAGGCACTGACCCAGGCGGCGGGCTTGTCGTCCTCGAACTCGGCCGGTTCCGCAACGGGCGGCACCGCCGTGTCCACTACGACGACACCGCCGAGTTCAGCGGCCGTGGTCGGGAGCGGCGCACCGACGACGACCGGCAGCACGAACGGCAGTGGCAGCGCGGCAGGTACATCAACGACCTCGGGCAGCACCTCGACGCCGGCCGGCACGCCGGCGGTCACCACCGGCGCAATCGCGCAGGATTTGCGCACCTTCCTGCATAATCTGTTTCGCGCGTTACGCGTCGCCGGCCAGTCGGCCGATGACGGTCACGAAGGCGCCGCGAATTCCGCCGCCACGACCGGCACCACCGGCACGACTGGCACGACCTCCTCAGCTCCCGCAACGACGATCACCGCGCCGGTGACGAGCAGCATCGCACCCGCGACCACCACTTCCAGTACTGGTGGCGGTACATCTTCGGGCAGCACCCCCGGCACCATCGGCAGCAGTGGCACTGCGGGCACCACTGGCTCCGCAGCCGTTGCCGTCAACGCATACGGCGAACATTCCCTCGTTTCGAACCTGCAGGCCCTGCTCCAGGACCTGGCTTCGGGAACCAGCGTGTCCGGACGCTTCGATCGGGCCGCATCCCACCTGAACCAGGCATTCACGAAGCTGATCGGCGATCTGCGCTCCCTGGCGCCGGCTCAGCCCGCAAGCACGAGCACCGGCTCCAGCACGAGCACCACCGCGAGCACGGGAACCGGCGGCACCACCGGAACGGACACGTCCGCGCTGCAGAG
>JAGWPY010000206.1 GCA_028870275.1 Gammaproteobacteria bacterium
ATCGACGTCGATAGAGGGCCTCGTTCAATGAAGCGCGTCTACCGCGCGGCGACCCTGATGCAGGCGGCGCATGCGCGCAATCTGCTGCTCGCGGCCGGGATCGACAGCGAGCTGCGCAATCAGTATCTCGCCGGTGCGGCGGGCGATCTGCCGATGTTCGAGACCTGGCCGCAGGTACTGGTCGAGGATGGCGACGAGGCCCGTGCCCTCGCGGTGCTCGCGCGGGCCGAGCGGCCGGCCGAGGGACCCACGTGGACTTGCGAGCGTTGCGGCGAGCAGCTAGAGCCGCAGTTCACGAGCTGCTGGCGCTGCGCCGAATCCGACTCCGACGAGCACCGCTGAGCGCGTAGCCGCGCGACGCGCATCGGCGCCGCCCTGGTCATGGGCGTGGGCGTCAGTCGCGGCCGCGGTCGCGGCCGTCAGCCGCCGGCGGCCGGGTGGCTGCGCGTCCAGCGCAGCCGCAGTCCGAGCGCCGCAGCCGCGGCAAGCTGTACCCAGCCGACCACCGGGTGGGGCGCGCCGAGTGCGAGCCACAGGAGTCCGGCGATCCACAGCGTGCCGGCGAGCAGCGCGGATTCGCGGCGTGCGTGCTCGCGCTCGATGGTGGCGCGCAGCTCCGCGAGCTGCACGCCTTGCTGGGTCCAGGGCAGATCGCCGTCGGCCGCCGCGCGCACCCCGGCCTTGAAGATCCGCGGCACGGCCTTCAGGGTCTCGATCGCGTCGGGCAGTTGGGCGCGCAACCCCGTGAACAGCGTGCGCGGGCTCATGCGGTCGCGCATCCAGGCGCGCAGGATCGGCTGCGCGGTCTTCCAGAGGTCGAGCTCGGGATAGAGCTGGCGGCCGAGTCCCTCGATGTTGAGCAGGGTCTTCTGCAGCAGGATCAGCTGCGGCTGGATCTGCATGTCGAAGCGGCGCGCGGTCTCGAACAGCCGCAGCAGCACCTGCGCGAAGGAGATGTCCTTGAGCGGTTTGTTGAAGATCGGCTCGCAAACGGTGCGCACCGCCGATTCGAGCTCGTCGACGCGGGTGCCGCGCGGCACCCAGCCGGATTCGACGTGCAGAGCCGCGACGCGCGCATAGTCGCGGTCGAAGAAGGCCATGAAGTTCTCGGCCAGGTAGTGCTGATCGCGCGCCTCGAGCGTGCCGACGATGCCGAAGTCGATCGCCGCGTAGCGTGGATTCGCCGGATCGTCGACCTGCACGAAGATGTTGCCGGGGTGCATGTCCGCGTGGAAAAAGTTGTGGCGGAACACCTGTGTGAAGAAGATCTCGACGCCGTTCTCGGCGAGCTTGGCGAAATCGGTGTTGCGCGCCTTCAGTTCATCGATGCGGCTGATGATGATCCCGTGGATGCGCTCCATGACCATCACGTTCGACCGGCAGTAGTCCCAATACACCGCCGGCACGTACAGCAGGTTCGAGCCCTGGAAGTTTCGCTTCAGTTGCGCGGCGTTGCCGGCCTCGCGCATCAGGTCGAGCTCGTCGAGGATGGTCTTGCGGTACTCGGCGACGATCTCGCGCGGCCGCAGTCGGCGGGAAGGCTCCCAGTAGGCGTCGGCGAGCGCAGCCAGCGCCTCGAGCACCCCGAGATCGCGCTCGATGATCTCGCGCATGCCGGGTCGAAGGATCTTGACGACGACCTCGGCGCCGTCCTTGAGTCGCGCGGCGTGCACCTGGGCGATCGAGGCGGCGGCGAGCGGTGTGCGGTCGAATTCCGCGAATATCTCCTCGAGTTTGCGGCCGAAGGTGGATTCGATCGTCGCGACCGCGATCTCGCTGTCGAACGGTGGCACCCGGTCCTGCAGCAGCGCGAGCTCGTCGGCGATGTCCACCGGCAACAAGTCGCGCCGGGTCGACAGCGCCTGGCCGAATTTCACGAAGATCGGCCCGAGCTCCTCGAGTGCGAGCCGCAGCCGCTCGCCGCGCGTCTTGCCGGTGCTGCGCTGAAACCAGGTCCAGGGCGAGAGGTAGGCGAGGAAGCGGAACGGACGATACAAATGGGTCGCGCGGACGAAGTCGTCGAGCCCATGGCGCACCAGTGCGCGCTGGATCACGAGCAGGCGGCCGACGACGCGCGGTCGCATCATCGGCGGACGCCCGGTCCGCGGGGTCCGCCGCGTTCGAGCCGCCGGGCGCGCGCTTCGGCGCGGTCGGCAGCCTCGCGCAAATCGTCGACCGCGCGTACGAACTCCTCGACCTCGGCCTTGGTGGCGAGATCGCGGCTCTCCTCCTGCAGGTACTCGGCGAGATTCTCGCCGAAGGTACGGCCTGCGCGGCGCAGCCAGTCGCCGGTGCCCCGGGCGAGGCGGCCGAGCCTTCGCGCCGGCAGGTCGCCGAGGATCCGCGCCGCCTCTTCCTCGGGATCGGGCCGCGCGAGTTCGAGCAGCTCCCGGTAGGAGGCCGCGACCTCGGCGTCGCCGCGCACCTGCATCGAGCCCTTGCCGAGCGGCCGGTCGTGCTCGGCGGTCATCATCCGCAGCAGTGCGCCCGGAGGGCCCGAGATCGCCGCGTCGGCTGGCGCGTCCTCGCCGACGCCCAGGCAGATTCGCCCGGCGACGCAGACCGCGCGCAGCGCAATCACGCCTTCGAGCTCGATCTGCAGGGTCTTGCGATCCAGTCGTCGGGCGAGCTGCTGGCCACGGGTCTGCGTGCCGATGTTGCGGTTCAGCACGCCCTCGATCGCGGCGAGCCAGGCGGGGGTGGCGGACATGTTCAGATCTTGAAGCCGCGGTGCAGTGCGACGATCCCGCCGCTCAGGTTGTGATAGCGCGCCTGGCCGAAGCCGGCCGTGCGCAGCATCTCGAGCAGCGTTTCCTGGTCGGGATGCATGCGGATCGACTCGGCCAGGTAGCGGTAGCTCGCGCGGTCTCTCGCCACCAGCGCGCCGAGTGCGGGCAGCACGTTGAAGGAGTAGAGATCGTAGACGAAACCGAGGCCGGGCAGCGTCGGCTTGGAGAATTCGAGCACCAACAGCTGTCCACCGGGTTTGAGAACCCGGTGCATGGAGGCGAGCGCGGCGGGCTTGTCGGTCACGTTGCGAAGCCCGAAGCCGATGGTCACGCAGTCGAAGGAGTCGTCGTCGAACGGCAGACGTTCGGCATCCGCGACCACGCATTCGACGTTGCCGGCAAGGCCCTCGTCGATCAGCCGATCGCGGCCGCGCGCGAGCATCGCCGGATTGATGTCCGAGAGTACGACGCGGCCGTCCTTGCCCACCTGTCGGGCGAGTCCGGCGGCGAGGTCGCCGGTGCCGCCGGCCACGTCGAGCACGTTCTGGCCGGGCCGAAGTCCTGCGACCTGCAGGGTGAACTGCTTCCAGAGGCGATGCACGCCGAGCGACATCAGGTCGTTCATGAGGTCGTACTTGCCGGCGACGCTCTCGAACACCGCGCGCACCCGGCGTGCCTTGTCGGACCAGTCGACGGTCTCGAAGCCGAAATCCACGCTGCGCTCGGGTTCGTTCATCGCGTTCACCGGTAGGACGACGCCGGCATTGTAGCCGTTTCGGCGCGGCGACTTCAGGTCGAGCGCGGCTGGCCGGCCGCGGCGCAGCGCTCCAGGTAGCGCTGCCAGTTCGCCTGGCGCTGCCGGCCGAGATCGTAGAGCAGGCTGAAACTGTACAGTCCCGTGTCGTGCCCGTCGTCGAACTGGAGCCTCACTGCGTACTGGCCCACCGGCTCGACGCCCCGGATGCCGACGAGCTCCTTGCCGGTCACGAGCAGGCCCTCGCCGCCGCCGTGGCCCTTGACCTCGGCCGAAGGGGAGAACACGCGCAGATACTCGAATGGCAACTCGAAATGCGCACCGTCGTCATAGCGGATCTCGAGGATCCGCGAGGCGGTGCGCAGCTTGATCTCGGTGGGGGTCGGGCCCTGGGTCTTCATAGGATGTACCTCGACAGATCCTCGTCCCGGGCAAGCTCGCCGAGATGGCGCTCGACGTAGCCCCGGTCGACCTGCAGATGCGCGCCGGTGCGGTCGGGCGCCTCGAACGACAGTTGTTCGAGCAATCGCTCCATCACCGTGTGCAAGCGTCGCGCCCCGATGTTCTCGGTGCGCTCGTTGACCTCGAAGGCGACTTCGGCGAGGCGACGGACCCCGCTTTCGTCGAATTCGACGGTTACGCCCTCGGTGGCGAGCAGTGCGGCGTACTGGCGGCACAGCGAGGCGTCGGGTTCCGTGAGGATCCGTACGAAGTCGTCCACCGACAGCGAGTCGAGCTCGACGCGGATCGGCAGCCGGCCCTGGAGCTCGGGGATCAGGTCGGAGGGCTTGGACATGTGAAACGCGCCCGAGGCGATGAACAGCACGTGGTCGGTGCGTACCACGCCGTACTTGGTGTTCACAGTGCACCCCTCGACGAGGGGCAGGAGGTCCCGCTGCACGCCCTCGCGCGAGACGTCTGCGCCCGAGGTCTCCTGGCGGCGCGCGATCTTGTCGATCTCGTCGATGAACACGATGCCGTTCTGCTCCGCGTTCTCGACCGCCTGGACCTTGAGATCCTCGTCGTTGATCATCTTCGCCGCTTCTTCCTCGGTCAGCAGTCGCAGCGCTTCGGGAATCTTCAGTTTGCGGGTCCGCGACCGGGTGCCGCCGAGGTTCTGGAACATCGATTGCAGCTGCTGGGTCATCTCCTCCATGCCCGGCGGGGCCATGATCTCGACGCCGGCGGCGAGCGCGCGCACCTCGACGTCGATTTCCCGGTCATCGAGCGCATGCTCGCGCAGCATCTTTCTCAGTCGCTGGCGCGTGTCCTGATCGCGCGGCGCCTGGTCGCGGGTCTCGTCGGTACGCGAACTCGGCAGCAGCGCGTCGAGCACCCGCTCCTCGGCGGCGTCGGCGGCCCGATGGCGCACGCGGGTGATCGCCTCCTCGCGGGTCATCTTGACCGAGATTTCCACGAGATCGCGTACGATCGAATCGACCTCGCGCCCGACGTAGCCGACCTCGGTGAACTTGGTCGCCTCGACCTTGAGGAAGGGGGCGTGCGAGAGTTTCGCCAGGCGGCGGGCGATCTCGGTCTTGCCGACCCCGGTTGGTCCGATCATCAGGATGTTCTTCGGCGTGACCTCGGCGCGCAGTCCGGGCTCGATCCGTCCGCGCCGCCAGCGGTTGCGCAACGCGATCGCCACGGCGCGCTTGGCCGCCGTCTGACCGATGATGTGCTTGTCGAGCTCCTCGACGATCTCGCGCGGCGTCATCTGCGACATGGGCGACTACAGCTCCTCGATCGTCAGGTTGCGGTTGGTGTAGATGCAGATGTCGGCGGCGATGCCGAGCGCACGTTCGGCGATCTCGCGCGCACTGAGCTCGGTCGACTGCAGCAGCGCGAGCGCCGCAGCCTGGGCGTAGGCGCCTCCCGAACCGATCGCGATCAGTTCGTGTTCGGGCTCGATCACGTCGCCGGTGCCGGAAATGACGAAGGAACGGTCGGCGTCGGCGACGCAGAGCAGCGCCTCGAGCCGACGCAGGCCTCGGTCGGTGCGCCAGTCCTTGGCGAGCTCGATTGCGGC
Organism: Gammaproteobacteria bacterium; assembly: GCA_028870275.1. GTDB lineage: Bacteria > Pseudomonadota > Gammaproteobacteria > Steroidobacterales > Steroidobacteraceae > Bog-1198. Next base: position 5,513 of record JAGWPY010000206.1, read on the forward strand.
GCGCGTGAGATTGCCGAATTTCTCGAGCTTCGCCTCGAAGCGCTCGAACAGGGTGAACGCGTCGGCGGTGCCGCCGGCGAATCCCGCGAGCACTTTGCCGCCGTACAGACGGCGGACCTTGCGGGCGTTGCTCTTGACGACGGTCTGGCCGAGCGTGACCTGACCGTCGCCGCCGATGACGACGCGACCGCCGCGGCGCACCGCGAGGATCGTCGTGCCGAGCATGCGTCCGGGATCGTGTCGGAAGGGATCGTGGAGGGTCATCGGGATGCGACCTGCGGGGCAAACCCCCATGATCGGGGCGAGGTCCGCGGTTTCAAGCCCCGCCGCGGCGCCGGGCGCGCGGATGGGCCGAATCGTACACGCTGGCAAGTCGCTGGAAATCGAGATGAGTGTAGATCTGGGTCGTACCGATGTCGGCGTGGCCGAGCAGTTCCTGCACGCCGCGCAGGTCCGCGCTCGACTCGAGCATGTGGGTCGCGAACGAATGGCGGAACAAGTGGGGGTGGACGTGCGTGGGGATGCCCTGACGTCGCGCCCACAGGGCGACGCGTCGCTGGATCTCGCGCCCGGACAGCCTCCTGCCCGCCCGGGAGAGGAACAGTGCCGCCCGGCCGTTCGCCGCCCCGCGCGCCGCGTCGGTGCCGCGTTCTGCGAGCCAGGCGCCGAGCGCGGCGCGTGCCTCGCGGCCGACCGGCAGGATGCGCGTCTTGCCGCCCTTGCCGAGCACGCGCACCGTGGCATCGCGCAGATCGAGATCGCCGAGGTCGAGACCGACCAGTTCGCGAAGGCGCAGTCCCGACGAATAAAACAGCTCCATGATCGCCTTGTCGCGGGTCGACAGCCGGTCGTCGGTGCGAAACGCGAGGAGTCTCGCCATCTGATCGACGTCGAGCGTCGTCGGCAGTCGCCGTCGGCCCTTGGGTGCGCGCACTTCGCCGGCCGGGTTCGCCTGCGCTGCGCCCTCGCGCTGCAGGTAGGCGTAGAAGCTGCGCACCGCCGACAGTCGCCGCTGCACGCTGCGCGGCGCGAGGCCGGCGCCGTGTTCGGTGGCCGCGAAGGCCTGGATCGACCGGCCGTCGAGGCGCGACCAGGCATCGAGTGCGTGGCGTTCGGCGTACCGGCGCAGAGCGTCGAGATCGCGACGGTAGGCCGCGGCCGTGAGCGGACTCAGGCGCCGCTCCGTGACGAGATGCGTGCAGAAGCGTTCGATCCAGGACTTGAGCGGGGCGTTCAGCGGCGCCTCCCCCGGCGGATGCGCGTTCAGCGCGTCAGCGCATACGCGATCAATTCACCGATGCGCAAAAGGAACTCGGTGCTCATGCCCGGGTGGAAGCGCTCGGCGTCGCTCGCCCCGATCGCCAGCAGCCCGATGCTGCCCTTCGGTCCGAGCGGCACCAGGGCCACCGAGCCGATCTCGATCGTGTCCTGACCGAACAGATAGTCGCGCTGGGAATCGCGGACCTGGCCGCAGCGCGGCTTCGCCGACGACAGGAGCGATTCGAAGCTGCGCATCTGCGGGTCGGCCTGTTCGGCGACGCGCAGGAAGCGCGTTCCGCCCGCCTGCAGCGATTGCGCGTCCGGCATGAAAAGGACCAGCACCGAGTGCATCGCCTCGAAGTCCTCGCGCATCGAGGTCTCGATCGCCTCGACGGTGTGCGCGAGGTCCCTCGCCCGGATCAGCCTCTGGCTCAACCGGTGGATGCGGTCCGCGAGCGCGTCGTTCGCGCGGGCGACCTCCACCAGGTCGCGCATGCGTCGCTCGAGCGCCTGATTGCGATCGCGCAAGACCTCGACCTGGCGTTCGACCAGGCTCACGGTCGCGGCCTTGTCGCGAACGTGAGGCAGTCGGAGCTTGGCGAGCAACGCCGCGTTGTGCTCGAAGAAATCCGGGTTGGCCTGCAGGTAGTCGGCCACCCTGGCGTCGGTCAGCGCGTCGTCCGTCAGGCCGCGCGCGGAATTCATCGTCATGGCGAACCGCTCCGAGCCGAAAGTCGCATCATATCTCGATCGAGCCCGTGAAGACGACCGTCGCGGGTCCGGTGAGCCAAAGGGGCTCGCCTTCCCCCGGCCAGCGCACCTCGGCACGCCCACCGCGCAGGGCCACCTCGACTTGCGCGTCGAGCAGTCCCCGGTGGCGCCCGACCGCCACGGCCGCGCAGGTGCCGGTACCGCAGGCGAGCGTCTCGCCGACCCCGCGCTCGAACACCCGCAGCGAGACGTGCCTTCGGTCGTGGATCTGCAGGAATCCCACGTTGGTGCGTCGAGGAAATGCTCGATGCCTCTCCAGCAGGGGCCCGAGCCGCTCGACCGGTGCCTGATCGACGTCCTCGACCTCGAGGACCACGTGCGGGTTGCCCATCGAGACCGCGCCGACCTGCACCGTGGTGTCCTCGATGGTCAGCGGATAGAGCAGCGCTTCGCGCGGCGCTTCCATCGGCAGGGCGCGCGGGTCGAAATCCGGCACGCCCATCTCGACCGAGATCCGATCGGGGTCCAGGATCCGCGCGCGCACCGGACCGCCGGGGCTCGCCATGAGGAACTCCGGGCCGAGACCGGGATCGCGTGCATGGACCAGGGCCGCCACGCAGCGCGCGCCGTTGCCGCATTGCTCGACCTCGCCGCCGTCGGCGTTGAACACGCGGTAGAACACCCGCTGTCCGGCTTCGCGCGGCGGCTCGAGCATCAGGGCCTGGTCGAAGCCCACGCCGAGATGGCGGTCCGCGAGCCGGCGGATCATCGCCGGGTCGAGAGGCCGCCCGCGAAACCCGGAGGGCGCGTCGAATACCAGGAAGTCGTTGCCGAGCCCCTGCATCTTGCAGAATTCGAGGCGCATGCAGGCAGCATAGCCCATGGCTGCGGATGCGGCGAGCGGCCGCGCCGAGCGCGCGCGTCGGGGGTTGCGCAATCGGGTCGCGGGACTTAGCCTTGGGCACGAACCCGGGATCGGGTCGTCCAAGAACAAAGGCGGATGCGCATGCGCCACGTCATGGTCCTCAACGCAAAAGGCGGATGCGGCAAGAGCACCATCGCGACGAATCTCGCGGTGTTTTTCGCGCGCGACGGCCACAACACCTGTATCGCCGACTACGATCCGCAGCGCTCGAGCCTCGACTGGCTGGCGAGCCGGCCCGCGGACCTGCCGGCGATCACCGGCGTGAGCGCCTACGAGGACGGCATCCGCAACGTGCCGCGAAACACCGAGGTCCTGGTGATCGACGCTCCGGCTCGCGTTCACGGCACCGCGCTCAATGAGCTGGTGCGGCGCGCCGAGACCATCCTCGTGCCGGTGCTGCCCTCGGCGATCGACATCAGGGCCTGCGGGCACTTCATGGGCGAGCTGCTCGAGCTCGGCAAGGTCGCTCGCAAGCAGGCGAGGCTCGCGGTGATCGCGAATCGGGTGCGCGAACAGACGCTGATCTTCGAGGAGCTCGACCGATTCCTCGAGCACCTGAAGGTGCCGTATCTGACCGCGCTGCGCGAGGCGCAGAACTACGTGCGCGCCTATGCCCGTGGCATGGGCGTGCTCGAATTGCCCGAATACCTCGCCTGGCCGGACTGGAAGCAATGGGAGCCGGTGTTCGCCTGGCTCGACAGCAAGCGCAGCCAGCCTTGAGGGCTGACCGCGCCGCCGGCGCGGTCAGCCCTCGGCGAGGCTCGCGCGGATCCCCTGATCGAGGTCGCGGTAACGCAGCTGCACGCCGAGTTCCTCGACCAGCCGCCGGTTGCCGACGCGGCGGGACTCGGCGAGGAATGACCAGGCGGCGGCCGAGGAGGTCCTCTCGGCCTCGGCCCGGCTGATCAAGGGGGGCGGCGAGAGTCCGGTGATGCGTGCGACACGCATCAGAAAGGCGGTCTGGCTGTCGTCGTTGCCGTCGGCGACGTTGACGATCCGCTCCGCGGCCCGCGCGGAGCGGCCCGCCACGATACAGGCCTCGACCAGGTCGTCGACGTGGATCCGGTTGGTCGGGGTCGCCTCCGCCGGCGCGATCGCAGGTTCGGCGCGCCGCAACCGGTCGAGCCGCAGGCGCTCGGGACCGTAGATGCCGGCGACGCGCAGGATGCACCAGGACGCCGCGCGCGCCGCGGCCCAGGCGCGTACGCTGTTCTCGGCCGCGAGCCGCCGTGCCGCGCGCGCGGTCCGGGGCTGCGGCGGCGTGTCTTCGTCGACGGGCGCTCCGCCGCGGTCGCCGTAGACACCGGTGGTGCCGAGGTAGACGAGGCGCTGCGGCCGGCCGGCGAGCGCGCCGAGGAAGCGCTCCAGGCGCAGGTCGCGCGTCCCGGTCGGCGCCGGCGGAACCATGTATTGGACGATGCGTCCTTCGACGTCGAGCGAGCTCGCGGCTTCGCGATCGAGATCGAGTGCGCAGGCCTCGGCCCCGGTCGCGGCGACGGCCTCGAGGCTCTGCGGCCGCGTCGCATAGCCGCGTACCGCGATGCCCTCGGCGCGCAGGCGCCGGGCGAGCCGCAGGCCCGTGTAGCCGCAGCCGACGATCGAGACGGGCATCATGGTAAGTTCAGCCTCCGGAGAGCGCGGATGCGCGTGAGTCTAGTCAAATCGGAGCGCAGTTTCAGCGCCGCGGAAGGCCAGTCGCTGCTCGAGGCCGCGGCCGCCGCGGGCCTGCGGATCGCGCAAGGCTGCCGGGGCGGCAGCTGCGGGGCCTGCGGCGCCCGCTTGCTGCGCGGCGAGATCGAATATCCGCACGGCCCGCCGCTCGGGTTGTCGGCCGAGGACCGCGCCGCAGGGCGGATCCTCTTGTGCCAGGCGCGCGCCCGCAGCGACCTCGAGATCGAGGTCGACGAACTACGCCGTCCCGAAGAGGTGATCGTGAAGCGCCTGCCGTGCCGGATCGAGCGCGTGCAGCGGCTCGCCCACGACGTACTCGCGCTGTACCTGAAGCTGCCCTCGGCTGAGACCTTCGCGTTCCGCCCCGGTCAGTACCTCGACGTGATCCTCGGCGAAGGCCGGCGCCGCAGTTTTTCGATCGCATCCGCGCCGCACGACGGGGCGCTGATCGAGCTGCACGTGCGCCGCGTGGAAGGCGGGGAGTTCACGGCGCCGCTGTTCGCGGCCGATCCGCACAAGCGCTTGCTCACGATCGAGGGACCGCTGGGTCGCTCCTACGAGGCCGGTGCCAAGACCCCGCAGGCGCCTTTGCTCTGCGTCGCTGGCGGTACCGGCTACGCGCCGATCAATGCGATTCTGCGCGACCTGCTCGAGCGCGGCCGTCGGCGGGACCTGCATCTGTATTTCGGAGCGCGCACGCGGGCCGATCTGTATGCCGAGGCGCACGTTCATGCGCTGCGCCTGCTCGATCCGACCCTGGCTTACGTGCCGGTGCTGTCCGAGCCCTCGCCGGATTGGGCCGGGCGGCGGGGTCTCGTGCACGAGGCCGTGCTCGCCGATCACGAGCGTCTCGACCGCTTCGACGTCTACGTCTGTGGTCCGCCGGGGCTGATCGAGGCGGCCCGCCGCACGTTCGCCGCGCGCGGCGCCGATCCGAGCCGCATTTTCTTCGACTCGTTCGATTACGCGCCGGATGCACTCGCGCGCCAGCGCAGCAGCGCCTCGACCAGGGATTGATCGAGCGCGGAATCGGCGACGATGCGTCTTGCGCCGAGGCCGAGTCGCTCGAGGCCCGCGGCGACCCGGGCGCCGGCCACGAGCCAGTGGATCGAGGCGAGCGCCGAGCGCAACGGCGGAGGGCTGAGATCGAGCAGGGCCGAAGCGATTTCCAGGCTGGTGGCGGTGACGACATTCAGCTCGCCCGCCGAGATCGCCGCGGTCACGGCGGCGATCTCGGCGGGCGCGGGTTTCGCTCTTTCGCGGCGATAGACCTCCACGGCGTGCACTTGGGCGCCGCGCGCGGCGAGCTCGTGGGCGAGCAGTTCGCGACCGTCCACACCCTTGATGATCGCGATGCGCGCACCGCGTGGGTCGCGCAGCCGTGGATCGGCCAGCAGGTGCTCGGAGTCGAAGCCCACCGCCGGTTCGATCGCGATCCGGTGGCCGGCATCGCGCAGCGCGCGTGCGGTGGACGGACCGATCGCGGCGAGCGCGACCTCGCGACCGCGCAGCAGCGCCGCGCCAAAGCGCACCGCGTTGGCGCTGGTGAAGATCACCAGATCGGCCTCGCCGACCCGGTCGGTCTGCGCGGCGAGTCGGTCGGCGTCGGCAAGCGGCGTGATCTCGATCGCGGCGAGTTGCCGGATGTTTGCTCCTTGCGCCGCGAGCGCCGCGCACAGCCCGGCGGCCTGGTTCCGCGGACGGGTGACGAGCACGCCGACACCGTCCAGAGCGCCCATGGCTCAGCCCGTCCGCAGATCCCGCAACAGCGCCTCGGCGCCGGCGTGCAGGAGCCGCTCGGCGAGCGCCGCACCGAGCGCCGCGGCCGAGGCCGCGGGGCCCCGCGCGGCGTCGCTCAGCACGCGATGACCGTCGGGCGCGGCGACCAGTCCCCGCAGGGCGATCTCATCGCCGCGCAGTTCGGCATATGCGGCGACCGGCGACTGACAGCTGCCGCCGAGGCGACGCGAGAACGCGCGTTCCGCCTCGACCGCCGTGCGCGTCGCACCGTGTTCGAGCGCCGCGAGCAGGCCGCGAACCCTCCCGTCCCCGGCACGGCATTCGATGCCGATCACTCCCTGGCCGACCGCGGGCAGGGAGACCTCCACGGACAGATGCGCGGCGATCCGCGACTGCCAGCCGAGGCGCTCGAGGCCGGCGCTCGCCAGCACGATCGCATCGAGTTCGCCCTCGTCGAGACGGCGCAGGCGGGTGTTCAGATTGCCGCGCAGCGGCTCGATGCGAAGGTCCGGCCGCAGGGCGAGGAGCTGTGCCTGCCGGCGCAAGCTCGAGGTGCCGATCCTGGCGCCGATGGGCAGATCCTCGATCCGCCGGGCTTGGGTCGACACCAGCGCATCGCGCGGGTCGGCGCGATCGAGCACCGCGGCGATCGCGAAGCCGGCCGGCAGGTCCGCGGGCACGTCCTTCATCGAATGCACCGCGAGGTCCGCCTGACCCTGCTCGATGGCGATTTCCAGTTCCTTGATGAACAGGCCCTTGCCGCCGATCGCCGCGAGGCTGCGATCGAGGATCTGATCGCCCTTCGTGGACATCGGCACCAGCTCGACGGCGAGATCCGGATGGGCCGCGCGCAAACGGCCGGCGACGTGTTCGGCCTGCCAGAGCGCCAGCTGGCTCTTGCGGGTCGCGATGCGCAGCGTCGGGCCGGCGGACATGCGCACTCAGCTCTTCGGGCCCGGGCCGCCGGCTGCGAACAGTGCCGACTTGTGACGGTAGATCGTCGAGATGTCCTCGTCGCCGTGGCCCTCGCGGATCAGGGCCGCATATTCCTCGAGCGTCGACTCGACCACCGGCAGACGCACGCCGCGGGCAGCCGCCATCTCGTGGCAGATCCTGAGGTCTTTTTCGTGCAGGCGCACGCGAAATCCCGCCGGAAAATCCATCCGCGCCATGAACGGCGCGCGGTTCACGAAGTACCAGCTCGATCCGGCGCCCTGGCCGAGCGTGTCGATCACGCGCTCGAGCGGCAGGCCTTCGGCTTTCGCGAAGGCCATCGCCTCGGCCACCGCCTGGATGATGCCGGCGCACATGATCTGGTTGGTCGCCTTGGTCGCCTGGCCGGCGCCGCTCGGGCCGAGATAGGCGATCTTGCGGCCCATCTTCTCGAGCACCGGCAGTGCGCGGCGGAAGGCCGGCTCATCGCCGCCGGCCATGATCGCGAGCGTGCCCTGCCGCGCGCCTTCGACGCCGCCGCTCACCGGGCAGTCGAGGAACGCGACGTCGATACTCGCGAGCTCGGCGTGCAGCGCCCGCGCGGTCGCGGCGCCGACCGTCGAACAGTCGATCACGATGGAGCCGGGACGCAGCCCGGCGCGCATGAACGCGACCACGTCGCGAAGATCCTGGTCCGCCGAGACGCAGACCACCACGATGTCGCAGTCCGCGGCGAGTTTTGCCGGGTCCTCGTAGGCCTTGCAGCCGAGTTCCCGGGCGAGTTCGTTCGCCTTGGCGGCGGTACGGTTCCAAACGCCCGAGAGCAGTCCGGCGCGGTGCAGGTTGCGCGCCATTGGCGCACCCATCGCGCCCAGTCCGACGAATCCGGTTCGCATCGCTTTTCGAGTCCTTCGCTGGCCGAGGTCGCAGCCGCGTAGGTTAAAGCTTTGCGGGCGGGCCGGCAAAGCCGGCCGGCGCAATTCAGTCGGCGGAATCGCTCTTGCAGAGACTGTCGACCTGCTGTTTCGCGCTCAGCCGCGCCGCGTCGATCTGCGCCGAGCTGAGATAGTCGCGTTCGCCGTTCTTGCCGAGCGTATACATGTGCCGGCCGTTGATCAGTTCCTCGTAGTGCGCCTTCGCATCCGCGCACTGCTTCTGGCGCGCCGCGGCCACGTCGGCGGCCACTTGTTGCTGCTGTTCGGCCTTGTGCTGGGCCGCGAGCGCCTGGTCGCCGAACGACGGCGCGGAGGACGCCGGGGCCGGCGCGGCCTCGGACGAGGCGCGAGTCACGGCCAGGTGCACCAGTTCGGCCTTGACGCCGTCCGGCGGCGTGTCGCCATACTGGATATGACCGGCCGCGTCCACCCAGCGGTAGACGGCGGCCGAGGCCATCGTCGTGAAGGCGAGCAGGGCGACACACAGTAAAACGCGTTTCATGTTCCGTTCCTCGATGGCGGCCCGGCGGCTCTACAGCGCGCGCGAACCGGATTCTCCGGTGCGAATTCTCACCGCTTGCGCGAGTTCGGAGACGAAGATCTTGCCGTCGCCGATCTTGCCGGTCCGCGCCGCCTCGATGATCGCCTCGATCACGCGCTCGGCCTGATCGTCGTCCACGGCCAGTTCGATCTTGACCTTGGGCAGGAAGTCGACCACGTACTCGGCCCCCCGATAAAGCTCAGTGTGGCCCTTTTGCCGGCCGAAACCCTTGACCTCGGTCACGGTAATGCCCTGAACCCCGACCTCGCCGAGGGCGACGCGCACTTCGTCGAGCTTGAAAGGCTTGATGATCGCGACGACCCATTTCATGTGAAATTACTCCTCGCCGGCCGATGGCGGCGCGCCCGACAGTGTAGCAATGAAAAAATATCCTCGGATTGATGCGTAGCAGCATGGATTATGGTCTTGCGGTGCGCTATAAACGGGCAGGTTTCGCACCGAATGCATGCAAAAAAACGGCGAGCGCGCTTTGACACGCGCCCGCCGCTCGGGAATTCGCGCCGACGGGGGAGTTGGCTGGGTTGCCGGCGCGAAACGCTCCTAAAACAATACGATGGTGATTCATGCGGCGCCCGACTTCCGGTCGGGCGAACGCACCCGTCTCGATCCAATCGCCACTCTAGCCTTTCTTCATGACAAGCCTGCGTACGGGCTAGATCGCCTCCGTTCCGGTTTCCCGGGTGCGAATACGCACCGCACCGGCGAGTTCGGCGACCCAGATCTTGCCGTCGCCGATCTTGCCGGTCCTCGCGATGTTGCTCACCGCTTCGATCACCTGTTCCGCGATCGTGTCGTCGACGGCCAGTTCGATCTTGCTGCGCGGCACGCTCTGCACCTCGATCTGCGAACCCCGGTAGAACTCCACGTGCCCTGCCTGCCGTCCATAACCCATCACCTCGGTCACGGTGATGCCCTGGATGCCGAGGTCCGCGATCGCCTGACGAACCTCGTCGAGCTTGAACGGTTTGACGATCGCGGTGATCAGTTTCATCCGTTCCTGGTCGATCGCGTCAATTACTCGGGCGCCGCACGGCGTGGCTTTCCGGTTACCATGTCCACGATCAACGATGCAGTTTGCGTGCCAATCTCGCGATCACGGTGGATCAAGGACTTGACTCCTCGGCGAGATCGGATGCGCACCGTCACGGCGCAGCCGGCGTACGGGTGCGCATCAAGGCGGAGCACTGCGGACGCTTTTCGCGGAGGTGTGCATGAGTCTGATGAATACGGGCGCGCTCGACGAGCTCGCCAGGCGTCTCGCCGATTCGGTGCCGCAGTCGCTGCGCGCCCTCGGGCGCGATCTCGAGAGCAACTTCAAGGCGGTGTTGCAGGCCCAGCTCGGCAAGCTCGATCTGGTCACGCGGCAGGATTTCGACGTTCAGACGGCACTGCTCGCGCGAGCGCGCGAGCAGCTTGCGGCGATCGAGGCACGGCTCAAGGAACTCGAGGCGAACCTGCCCGGCCCCTGAGGTCGCGGGCCTGGCCCGCCCTATACACTTTGAGGCCCCTTCGCCGATGTCACCGCGGGAGCTCGTCGCCACCGTACTGAGCCGCGCCGCACTCGGGCTGCATGCGCCGCTGGTGCGCGTCGAGGTCCACCTGGCGCCCGGCCTGCCGAATTTCTCGATCGTCGGTCTGCCGGAGGCGACCGTGCGCGAGAGCCGCGAGCGGGTACGCACGGCGTTGCGCACCTGTGGCCGGGAGTTCCCGCCTGGACGCCTCGTGGTCAATCTCGCGCCCGCGGATCTCCCCAAGGAGGGAGGGCGATTCGATCTGCCGATCGCGATCGGAGTCCTCGCCGCCACCGGGCAACTACCGATCGATTGTCTGCGCGAACGCGAGTTCTACGGTGAGCTCTCGCTCGGCGGCGAGTTGCGCGAAACCGGCAAGCTCCTCCCCGCCCTGATCGCCGGACGCGCCGCGGGTCACGAGCTGGTCGTGCCCGCGGCCAACGGCGCCGAGAGCGCCATGCTCGAGGGCGCGCGTATCCGCGAGGCGCGCCACCTCGGCGCCCTCTGCGCGGCGCTCGCCGCAAAGGAGCCCTGCCCCGTCGCGGATCCGCCCGCGGACCTGCCGGCGTCGGCGCCTGACCTGCCGGATCTGCGTGAGGTGCGCGGCCAGCACGCCGCCAAACGCGCGCTCGAGATCGCCGCGGCGGGTGGCCATGCGCTGCTCATGGTCGGGCCGCCCGGGGCGGGAAAGACCATGCTCGCGCAGCGCCTGCCTGGTCTGCTCTCACCGCTCGAACCGCAGGAGCGCATGGAAGTCGCCTGTCTGCAGTCGGCCGCCGGACGGCGCCCCACGCTCACCTCGATCCGGCCTTTCTGCGCTCCGCATCACAGCGCCTCGGTCGCGGCGCTGATCGGTCACGCCGCCCGTCCCGGGGAGATCTCGCTCGCGCACCATGGAGTGCTGTTCCTCGATGAGCTGCCGGAATTCCCGCGCAATGCGCTCGAGGCTCTGCGCGAACCGCTCGAGACCGGTTCGATCGTGATCGCGCGCGCGCACCGCAGCGCCGAGTGGCCGGCGCGTTTCCAACTCGTCGCGGCGATGAATCCCTGCCCCTGTGGTTATCACGGCGCCGCGCGCGGGCGGTGTCACTGCACCGGCGAGCAGGTGCAGCGCTACCGACAGCGGGTCTCGGGGCCACTGCTCGATCGCATCGACATGCACTTGCGGCTCGCGGCACCGACGGCCGAGGAGTTGCTCGAACGCGATTGCGCCGCACCTGAATCGAGTGGGGACGTCGCGCTGCGCGCCGAACGAGCGCGGCGTATTCAATCGGTGCGCCAGGGCATGCCGAACGCGCGACTCGCGGTCGACGGTCTCGAGGAGCATTGCCGGCTCGACCGGGATTCGAGATCGCTGCTCGAGCGGGCGATCGGGCGTTTTGGCCTATCGGCCCGTGCCTGTCACCGCTCGGTGAGGCTCGCGCGCACGATCGCCGATCTGGCCGCTTCGGCCGAAATCGCCCCGACGCACCTGGCGGAGGCGCTCGGACTGCGTGCGCTCGACCGGCCGCCCGAATGAGTGGCGGCGATCGGACTCAATGCGCGAGCGACACCATGTAATCGACCGCCGCGCGCACCGTGGCGTCCGGCCAGTTCGTGCCACCACGAGCCGGCATCAGATTGAAGCCATGCAGCGCGTGCTGATAGAGCGTGGCCTTGCCCTTGGCGATCCGCGGTGCCCAGGCGGCGAGGTCACCCGCCTTCGGCGCTCCATTCAGGCCGAGTCCGTGGCAGGAGGAGCAGACCTTCTCGAACGCTTCCTTTCCGGTCTTCGGCACGTCCGCGGCCGGCGCGGCCGTCGTCGCCGCCGCGGTGACCGCGAGCGCGGAGTTGTCCTGGCCGGCGATCGCCTCGCGTGCGAAGGGTTCGACGTTAGCCTGCACCGCCGCGCGGGTCGTGGTCTGGCTCATCTGCTCGTCGGTCTGGATATGGCCCATCCAGCGCGCGAACGCAAAGATGCAGATTGCGACGAAAATCAGCAGACCCAGTACGACACTGAAGGAATTCAGGAAATGGGTATCGGACGATTCGGCGTTGGACACGGTAACTCGCTGATATTTGGCCGGAAAAATATATTCGGGGCGCTAGTATAGCCACAGCCGGCGATCGACGGAATAGAGTGTGCCGTCGCGCACCGCCGGTCGCTGCGCCGCCCCGTCCATCGCGACGGGGCGCCCGGCCCGTCCGGCGCGCGCTAGACTCGCTCCGTCCGGCCGGTGGGCCGCTGCGGATCGCTGGTGCATCGCCATGACCGACACGCCTGCTGCGGACGGCGCGCCACGCCGATTCGCCGAGTTCTATCCGGTCTATCTCGCCGAACACGCGAATCGCAACTGCCGGCGCATGCACTTCGCCGGTTCCCTGCTGGTGCTCCTCGCGCTCGCCGCGGCGGTCGCGACCGCCGACGCTCGCTGGCTGCTCGCGATGCCGGTCCTCGGTTACGGCTTCGCCTGGGTCGGTCACTTCGTGTTCGAGAAGAACCGGCCGGCCACCTTCCGGCATCCCTGGTACAGCCTGCTCGGCGACTGGGTCATGTTTCGCGACGTGCTGCTCGGACGGGTGCGACTTTGACCGTGCGGACAAGCGCGGCCCGGCGAAAAGCCGCCGTGACGATCCGCCCGCCTACCGCCGCCGACGAGGCGCCGCTCGCGCGCGCCGCGAGATGGGCATTCGCGATCACTTGGATCGCGATCGGCGCCGCTGTTCTTCTGACCGGGCGGCCCGGTCCGATTTTCGCGCCGCTGCCGCCGCTCTTCGCGGCGCATGCAGCGCCGATCGCCCGCCTTTGCGGGTGCGTCGTCCTGTTTGGCGGCATCGGCTTGCTCTGGCGGCGCACGGTCGCGGCTGCCGCCGGCCTGCTGCTCGTGCATCTGCTTGGCTGGTTCATGCTCGGCCGCCTGCGCCTCGTCGTCTCGTCCCCGGGCGTCGAAGCGTCCTACCAGGCCTGCGGCGAGAGCATGGTGCTGATCGCCGGCGTCTGGGTGCTCTACGCCGGGTTCGCGCGACGGACGGATCGATGGTGGGGTTACGCGGGCGCCGCGGGCGGCCTGCGCGCCGCGCGCGCGCTCTACGGGCTCGCGCTGCTCGCCTTCGGGCTGTCGCACTTCGTCTACCTGGGTTTGACCGCGCCGCTCGTGCCGCGCTGGCTGCCGTGGCACGAGGGCTTCGCCTATGCGACCGGCGCGGCCTACCTGCTCGCCGGTCTTGCGGTGCTGTTGGGTCGGCGCGCCCGGCTCGCGGCGACGCTCGCTGCCCTGCAGATGGCGGGATTCACGGCGCTCGTCTGGGTTCCGCGGATCGCGCATCGTGGCGCCTCGCTCGATTCGATCGACGAATTCACCGTGTCCTGGTGTCTCACGGTGGCTTCGTGCCTCGTGACCGCCTCGTATGGCCGCGGCCGGTCGCACTCGTTCGACAGTCCCGTCGAAATACGCTAGGGTCGCCTCTCGCACGCGGATTGCTCCGACCCGCAAGACCGGTCGCGCAGGCGCGATTGCAGCGCAATCAACCGGAGAAAACCAGGTGATCGACGCAGGCGCGTTCCCGATCGAAGGCGGCTGCGACTGCCGGCTGATCCGTTATCGGATGACCGGCGCGCCGCTCTTCACGCATTGTTGTCATTGCCGCTGGTGCCAACGCGAAACCGGCAGCGCGTTCGCGTTGAACGCAATGATCGAGACCGATCGGATCGTCGCTCTCGGCGGCGAAGTCGACTGGGTCGACACGCCCTCGGCGAGCGGCGCCGGTCAACGCATCGCCCGATGCCCACGCTGCCGGCTCGCGTTGTGGAGTCACTACGCCGGCGCGGGACCGGTGATCGCCTTCCTGCGCGTCGGCACGCTCGATGAGCCGGACCGGATGCCACCCGACATCCACATCTTCACGTCGACCAAGCAGCCCTGGGTGATCCTGCCCGAGGGTGTGCCGGCCGTCGCCGAGTACTACGACCGCAAGATCTACTGGCCCGCCGGGAGCCTCGCGCGTCGCGCCGCGCTCGCCGAGCGCATCGATGCCTACCGATCGGGACGGTCGAAGCCGAATTCTCCGGGGGCCATGCGATGAGCGCGGTCGGACGACGCCTCGCCGAGCTGCAACTGACTTTGCCGCCGCCGCTCGCCCTGCCCGCGGGTACCGCGCTGCCCTTTCCCTGGGTGCGGGTGCTAGGCACGCGCGCGGTGTTCTCGGGCCATGGCCCGACCCGCGCCGACGGCACGCTCGCCGAGCCGCTCGGAAAGCTCGGCCGGGACCTGTCGGTGGAACAGGGCTATGCCGCCGCGCGCCTCGCCGGTCTCGCGGTGCTCGGCAGCCTGCAACGCGCGCTCGGAGATCTCGATCGCATCGTCTGCTGGACGCGAGTCTTCGGCATGGTCAATTCGGCGGCCGGATTCGATCGCCAGCCGGCCGTGATCAACGGCTTCACCGACCTGATCATCGAGGTATTCGGCGCAGAGCGCGGTGCACACGCGCGCAGCGCCGTCGGTATGGCGGAATTGCCGTTCGCGATCCCGGTCGAGGTCGAGGGCGAAGTGGAACTGCGAGCCGGCTGAATGGACCCGAGGAGAAGCATGCACGCAGACATCGATGAAATCAGCATCCGTCGGGGGACCGTCGCCGACGCGCGGATGCTCGCGGCGTTCGCGGCGCACACCTTCGCCGATGCGTTCGGCGCGGACAACGATCCGCAGGATCTGCACGACCATCTGTCGGCGGCCTTCGGGGAGCGCCAGCAGGGCGCGGAGCTTCGCGATCCCGATGTCGTTACCTTGATCGCGGAGCGGGGCGATACGCCACTCGGATTCGCGCAGGTGCGCCGCAATCCACCGCCCGAAGGCATCATCGCCACGGACAGCGTCGAGCTGCAACGCTTCTACGTCGAGCGCAGTGCCCACGGCAGCGGTCTCGCACAGCGCCTGATGGCGGCGGCCTGGGCGAGTGCGCGCGAGCTCGGTGCACGGCGGATCTGGCTCGGCGTCTGGGAGCGCAATCCTCGCGCGATCGCCTTCTATCGGAAGGCGGGCTTCGTCGACGTCGGATTCAAGCATTTCGATGTCGGATCGGATCGCCAGACGGACCGCGTGCTCGTCGCGGATCTGGGACTCTCCACGGTACCGTAGTGCGGCCGACGCCACGCGCGCTGATCACCGGCCTCTGGTTGTCCTGGGCGGTGTACTGGTGGATCGCCGCACGCGGCGTGAAGCGCAATCAATGGCGCGAGTCGACTCTGTCCCGCATGGTGCACGGGCTGCCGCTGGTCGCCGCGTTCCTGCTGCTGTCGCCGACGAATTCCCCGAGCCTCACCGGCGCCTCGGCCGCGGCGCGCATCTGCGCCTGGATTGGCATGACAGCAACGGCGGCCGGTCTCGGCTTCGCGGTCTGGGCCCGCCGGCACATCGGCCGCAACTGGAGCGGAGTGATCACGGTCAAGGAGGATCACGAACTCGTCACCAGCGGTCCCTATTCGCTCGTGCGACATCCGATCTACAGCGGGCTGCTGCTGGCGTTCGCGGGTTCCGCGCTCGCGTCCATGCATTGGCGGGGCGCCGCCGCGCTCGCGCTCGCAACGATGGCGATCATGCTGCGCGTGCGTGGCGAGGAGGTCGTGATGCGGGGTCGATTCGGCGAGGACTATCTACGCTATGCGGCCCGCGTCGCTCCGCTCGTGCCGTTCCTGCGTGGGCGCCGCCCCCGCCCGGGGCGGCCGAGAGTGTTGTAGGATCTTCAGCGACCCGACGAGCGACCGTGAGTGAACTGTTGCGATGCGTGCCCACCTGAATCGATCGACGAAACGCGGTGAGTCCGTGGCTGCGCCGGCGGCCCCGCCGCCGATCGCCTGCGGCTTCGAGCCGATCGGCGACCGGGGCGCCCGGGTCCTGGTGCTCGGTAGCCTGCCGGGGCGGGTCTCGCTCGCGCGCGGCGAATACTACGCGCAATCGCAGAACGCGTTCTGGCCGATCCTGGGCTGCGTGTACGGCGCGGCTCCATCCTCGACCTATGCCGAACGGTGCGAACTCCTGATCCGGCACCGAGTCGCGCTCTGGGACGTGTGCGCGAGCGCGCGCCGTCGCGGCAGTCTCGACGCCTCGATCGATCGTGACAGCGTCGTGATCAACGATTTCACGAGCTATTTCGCGGCTCATCCCGGTGTAGAACGGATCCTGTTCAACGGCGCGGCGGCGTTCACGCTCTACGAGCGGCGGGTGTTGCCGAAACTCGCGGGGCAGGCGGCCGCACTGGAGCGCTTGCGCCTGCCCTCGACCAGTCCCGCCAACGCGTCGATTTCCTATGATCGCAAGCTCGCCGCATGGCGCTCGTCGCTCGCCCGGAGCGTCGAGCGATGAACGGCGGGCGCCGGCTGATCAGTTCGGGCTCACGATTCGAACAGGAAATCGGCTACTCGCGGGCCGTGGTGGACGGCGGCTGGGTATTCGTCTCCGGCACCACGGGGTTCGACTATTCGCGGATGACCATCGCCGATGGAGCGGCCGCGCAGACCGAGCAGGCGCTACGCAATGTGGAGGCCGCCCTCAAGGAGGCCGGCGCCGCCCTCGAGGACGTCGTCCGCGCGACCTATTATCTGGCGGACGGCACGGATCCGGCGGAGTGCTGGCCGGTCCTGAAGCGATTCTTCGGGGAAATCCGTCCGGCGGCGACCATGGTGCGTGCCGGATTGATCGATCCGCGCATGAAAATCGAGATCGAGGTGACTGCGCGCCAGTCGAGTTCCGGGAGGCAACCAAAGTGAATCGCCAGATCCCGCCCGCCAGCGTCGTCTACGTCGCGAACGCCGACACGCAGGACATCTCGTTGTTCGACCTCGGTCCGGAAGGCAACATGAGCGTGCGCGACAGCGTGGCCGTGCAACGGCCGGTGCACCTCGGGCGCTCGATCGTCATGGCCTTGAGCCCGGAACGCGACTGCCTGTACGCGGCCCACCTGAGTGGTCCGGATCGCGCCTCGGTCAGCGCTTACTCGATCGATCCGCGCACCGGTTCTTTGCGGCTGATCGGCGTCACGCCGCTTCCGGACGCGAGCGCATATCTGTCGACGGATCGCAGCGGGCGGTTCCTCCTCAGCGCGTCCTACGCGGGGAGCAAGGTCTCGATCAATGCCATCGAGCCGGGTGGTCTCGTCGGCGAGTTGCTGCAGGTCGTCGACACCGCCCCGAAGGCGCATTGCATCCTCACCGATCCTTCGAACCGCTTCGCGCTCTACACCAGTCTCGGCGGCGATCTCATCTACCAGGGCCGATTCGATGCGGATACCGGCCGGCTCTCGCCGAACGAACCGGCCGAGGTGCGCACCCGCCCAAAGGCCGGACCGCGGTTCGCCGCGTTCGCGCCGGGGGCGGACCGCGTCTACGTGATCAACGAGCTCGACGGCTCGGTCGACGTCTATCCCTTCGATCCGGTCGCAGGCACGCTGGGACCGCCCGTACAGACCGTCGCTACCCTGCCCTCGACATTCGCGGGGCAACCCTGGGGCGGTGATCTGCGATTTCGGCCGGACGGTCGTTTCGTCTACGTCTCGGAGCGCACGACCAGCATGCTCACCGCCTTCGAAGTGGACGAGGCGAGCGGCAAGCTCACGCGGGTCGATGCCTATCCGACCGTGCGTCAGCCGCGATCCTTCGCGATCGATCCCTCGGGCAGCCATCTCGTCTCGGCGGGCCAGCTCTCGCACACGGTCGCGCTGTATCTGATCGATGCGGCGACCGGGGAGTTGATCCGCAGGCGCGAATACGCGGTCGGACGCAATCCCACCTGGGTCGAGATCATCGCGCTGCGGTAGATCATGCGCGCGTGCGCGGCGGGCGCATCCAGAGTGGACGAACCGAGGGTTCTACGGGTACCATCCCCGACCCACCTGAATGTGCGCCCGTAGCTCAGCTGGATAGAGTGTCGGCCTCCGAAGCCGAAGGTCACTGGTTCGAATCCAGTCGGGCGCGCCAATCGCTTACCCCCCAAAATCGCCGCGCCCCGCTGGATACGCCTTCTCCCAGTTTCGACCGTCGATTGCCCCGACGGTCAGTGATTCGACCGTGCCTTCGTCGAGGCAGCGCGCGTTGACGCTGAAGCCGTCGGGATGCGACCTCGGCACATAGAAGGACTTCACGCCGCAGATCCTGCAGAACAGATGTTCGGCGCGGCCGGTGTTGAATCGATAGCTCTGCAGCGTTTCGCGGCCGCGAACGAGCGTGAAGCGCTCGGCCGGCACGATCAGGTGGAGGAATCCGGCCTTCGCGCAGATCGAACAGTTGCACTCGCCGACTTCGAGCCGGGCGGGCGCGAGCACCTCGAAGCGCACGGCGCCGCAGTGGCAGCCGCCGCGATGAACGATCAGGGGGCCGAGTTCCATGCGGCTCCTTCGATCCGTCGGTCGGGTACGAACCAGATACAGGCGACCAGCACGTAGATGCCGAGCGCAGCCCGCGTCGAGACGAACGAGGCGGCGATCCCGCCCGAATAGAGCACGATCGAGATCAGTCCTTTGAGATCGCGGCCGAAGGCGCGGGCGAGCGCCGAGTCCCGTCCGTTGGTCGCGGCCAGGCAGCGGGCGAGATTGTAGTAGGCGATCGCGGCCATCAACAGCACGATGCCGTAGACGGCGACCGGAGCCGTCGCGAAGTGGTTGCGGTCCATCCAGCTGGTGACGAACGGGATCAGCGACAACCAGAACAACAGGTGCAGATTGGCCCAAAGCACCGCGCCGCTCACGCCGCGCGCGGCATGCAGCATGTGGTGATGGTTGTTCCAGTAGATCCCGACGTAGAGAAAGCTGAGCACGTAGCTGAGAAAGGTCGGCACGATCGCCGCGAGCGCCGCGAAACCCGCGCCGTCCGGCGGCTTCAATTCGAGCACCATGATCGTGATGATGATCGCGATCACGCCGTCGCTGAAGGCTTCCAGACGACCTTTACCCATGCGGACTCCGATGGTCGCCGGGAAAGGGCCGCGGCGCGTCGTGGCGCCGCGGCCGTGGACGGTCAGTGCTTGTGCTCGATCGCCGCGAGATCGTTGACCAGGTCGATCAGGCGTTGCTCGCCGCCCGCCGTGCCGACGTCGGCGACGTATTTGCCGTTGATCACGAAGGTCGGCACACCGGTGATGTGATAACGCTGCATCTGCTCGTCGGCGCGCTGCAGATCGGTCTCGACCGTGAACGAGTGGTAGGCGTTCTTGAAGTCGGCGGCCGACACCCCGTGCTTGGTCACGAAGGCGAGCTGCATCTGCTCGGACTGCGCGTCGGTATCGCCGGTCAGGGGATCGTTGTTCACGTGGATCTCGTTGAAGATCGCGGTGTGCAGCTGGTCGAGCTTGCCGAGGACCTGCAGCGTGTAGAAGAGACGCGCAAGCGACCGATGGCTCGGCGACCACATCACCGGGATCCGCGAGAACGAAATGTACGGCGCCTTGGTCTTGCGCCATGCCTCGACCAGGGGGTCGAGCGCATAGCAGTGCGGGCAGGCGTACCAGAAGAACTCGAGCACCTCGACCTGACCGGGAGGAGCGAAAGTCGGCTGGGCCGGCACGAGGCGGGTGTAGTTGACGCCCTCCTGCCACATCGACGGTCCGTTCAGCGAGCCCGCCACCGCGGTTCCGGAGACGGCGGCGACGGCCTCGTACAGCGGGTTGTCGACCCCGGTGTTGCCCTTGGCCTTTTCGACGGTCTCGGAGCCCGCCTGGTCGAGCTTCTTGAGCGTGCCGGGCGCGAGCTTCATCGTGGCGCCGTTGTCCGCCGTGGAAGCCGCCGAAGCCGCGCTTGCGGCCGGAGCCGTCGAGCCGGGCGCGGCCGATTCAGTCGAGGGCTGCTTCGAGCAGGCGGCGAGCAGCAGGCCCGCGCCGAGCAACAGGGCGAAACGACGGTGCTTGATCATCAGCGCATCCCCTTCACGTAGGAAGCCACGTTGCGCATGTCGTCGGCCGTCAGGCGCTTGGCGATCATCTGCATGATGCCGTTCGGCCCGGTGCCGCGGGCTCCGGAGGCATAGTCCTGAAGCTGCTTGATCACGTAGGTGGCATGCTGGCCGCGCAGAGCCGGGATCTTGCCGGGCTCGTTGCCCGCGCCGGTCGGACCGTGGCAGCCCATGCAGGCCGGCACGCCGCGCGCGGTATCGCCGCCGCGATAGAGCTGCTGCCCCGCCTTCCAGTAGCTCGGATCGGCTTCGAGACCGGTATTCACGAGGCTGTCGAAGTAGGCGCCGAGATCCTCCATGTCCTGAGGCGTGAGCGCCGCGACGTTCGCGGACATGATCGGATTCTGCCGCTTGCCGCTCTTGAAGTTCTGCAGTTGTTCGGTGATGTAGCCCGCGCCGAGACCCGCGAGGCTCGGCCACTGCGGGTTCACGCTGTTGCCGTTGGCGCCATGGCAGGCGTGGCAGACGACGGCCTTGGTCTCGCCGGACTGCACGTTGCCCGCGGACCAGGCGGTACCGCCGACGACCGCGCCGGTGAACGTAGCTGCAAGAATCAGGAACCGCTTCATGATCACGCTTAACCCCTAACTGGCCGAAACCCTTTGGGCCGCAAATTGTACACTAGGGTCAATAATTTACGTGCAACGAAAGATCATGTCGACTCATTGGAACGTGAAATTCCTGACAAGTGCCGCGAGCGCGGGCGCGCTGGTCGCCGATCACGGCCGCGAAGTCGCGTTCGCGGGGCGGTCGAATGCCGGAAAATCGACGGCGATCAATGCGATCACCGCCCGATCGGGACTCGCCCGGGTGAGCCGCACGCCGGGGCGTACGCAGTTGATCAATTTCTTCGAGGTCGCGCCGGAACGGCGCTTGGTCGATCTGCCCGGCTACGGCTACGCGAAGGTGCCGGAGGCGGTGCGCGAGCGGTGGCTGGAGCTGATGCGTCATTATTTCGACCGGCGCGAGTCGCTGGTCGGGCTGGTGCTGATCGTCGACAGCCGGCGCGGGCTCGGTGCCCAGGACGTCGCGATGCTCGAGTGGGTGCTCGCCCGCGGCCGAGGCGCCCTCGTCCTGCTCAGCAAGGCCGACAAGCTGAACCGCCGCGACCAGTCCCAAGTGCTGCGTGAGACCCGCAGCGCCTGCGAGGGGACCCCGGTGGTCGTGCAGCTGTTTTCCGCGCACGACAAGCTCGGTATCGACGAGGCACGCGCCGTGATGAACGGCTGGCTCGCATAAAAAAAGGCCCCGACGGTTGCCTTGCGGCATCCATCGGGGCAGACCAACCCGGCATGGGGATGACAGACCGGGTCTACCCGCTCAGGGAGAAGAGCGGGGAGCGATTGGGTCGCTCGAAGAGTTGGATGCGCAGCGTTGCGGAAAGTTCCGGTAGGCGAGGGATTTTTTTGACGAGCGCTAAGCGCTTATAGATGCTCGTTTTTTCCGTCGGACCGGTGTCTGGGAGCGACGATCACGCCAACCCGTCCGCCATCGCCGCAGTGCGCCAGACCGCCCGCTCAGTGGGCTTCGTCCCAGTTCTCGCCGCGGCCGATGTCGACCTTCAGGGGCACGCGCAGTTCCGCCGCCGCGGCCATGCGCGCACGCAGTTCTCCGGCGACCGCCTCCTCGGCTTCGAGCGCGACCTCGAGGACGAGTTCGTCGTGGACCTGCATGATCAGCCTCGCCGGCACGCGCTCGCGCCGCAACCACGCGTCCACGTCGATCATCGCGCGCTTGATGATGTCCGCCGCGGTGCCCTGCATCGGCGCGTTGATCGCGCTGCGCTCCGCGTACTGACGCTGAGCCTGATCGCGCGAGCGGATCTGCGGTAGATAGAGCCGCCGGCCGAAGACGGTCTCGACGTAGCCGGCTTCGCGCGCCTTGAGGCGCGTTTCCTCCATGTAGCGGCGCACGCCCGGGTAGCGCTCGAAGTAGCGGTCGACGTAGGCCTGTGCCTCGGCGCGGCCGATGCCGAGTTGTCGCGCGAGGCCGAACGCCGACATGCCATAGATCAGCCCGAAATTGATCGCCTTGGCCGAACGGCGCTGAGTCTCGTCGACCGCCGACTCGGCGACGCCGAACACTTCGGCCGCGGTGGCCCGGTGCACGTCCCGATCGTCGGCGAACGCGCGCAGCAGCGCCGGGTCGCCGGACAGGTGGGCCATGATCCGCAGCTCGATCTGCGAATAATCCGCCGCGACCAGCGCGTGCCCGGCCGCCGCGACGAACGCCTGGCGGATGCGCCGGCCCTCGGGCGTGCGGATCGGAATGTTCTGCAGGTTCGGATCTGAGGACGACAGGCGACCGGTCGCCGCGACCGCCTGATGATAGGAGGTGTGGATGCGGCCCGTGGTCGGTTCGATCTGCTCCGGGAGTTTGTCCGTATAGGTCGACTTGAGCTTGGCGATCCCGCGATATTCGAGGATCAGGCGGGGCAGTTCGTGTTCGGCGGCGAGCTCTTCGAGCACGTCCTCGGCGGTCGACGGCTGACCGGTCGGTGTCTTGCGGATCACCGGAATGCCCAGCTTGCCGAAGAGGATCTCCTGCAGCTGTTTCGGGGAATCGAGGTTGAACGGACCGCCCGCCACACTATGCACCTCGCCCTGGAGCTCGCCCATGCGGGTCGCGAGCTCGGCGCTCTGTGCGCGCAGCCGTTCGCGATCGACCAGCACGCCGTTGCGCTCCATGCGGTACAGCACCGGCACGAGCGGCTGTTCGATCGTCTCGTAGAGTGACTTGAGCGCAGGCACCGCCGCGACGCGCGGCCATAGCGCCTCATGCAGCTGCAGCGTCACGTCGGCATCCTCGGCCGCGTAGCGCGTCGCGGCGTCGACGTCGACCTGACCGAAGGGGATCTGCTTGGCGCCCTTGCCGGCCACGTCCTCGTAGTGGATCGTGTGGATGCCGAGATAGGCGAGCGCGAGCGAGTCCATGTCGTGTCGGCTCGCCGTGCTGTTCAGCACGTAGGACTCGAGCATCGAATCGTAACGATGTCCGGCGAGCGCGATGCCGTGGTTGGCGAGCACGTGTGTGTCGTACTTGAGGTGGTGGCCGAGCTTGTGGCGGTCGCCATCCTCGAGCCAGTCCTTGAGCGCAGCGAGCGTCTCCTCGCGTCCGAGCTGCGGCGGCGCGCCCGCGTAGTCGTGGGCGAGCGGCACATAGGCGGCCTCGCCCGGCGTGATCGAGAACGACAGCCCGACGATGCGCGCGCGCAGGTAGTTGAGACTGTCGGTCTCGGTGTCGAACGAGACCAGAGGCGCGCGGCGCAGTTTCGCGATCCATGCCGCGAGAGTCTCCCGATCGACGATCGTCTCGTAGCGGCGCGCCGGCGCACCGGCGGGCAGGGCCGGACTCGCGGCCGGATCTGCGGCTGCGGCCGCGCTCGACGCACGCGGCGCGTCGGTGCCGGCTGCGGCGGGCGCCGACGGTTCGGCGGGCGATGCGGCGGGCGATGCGCCGTCATCCAGCGACTTCAGCAACAGGCGGAATTCCAGCCGCGCGTACAGGTCGCGCAGCGCCGGCCGGTCCGGGGGCGTCGCCTGCAGGTCCTGCGGAGCGCGGGCGAGCTCGAGATCGGTGACGATGGTCGCGAGGCGCCGCGACAACTTAAGCGTGCCGAGTTCATTGCGCAGGTTCTCGCCAACCTTGCCGGGGATCTGCGCCGCGTTGGCGATGATCTCGTCCAGGGTGTGGAATTGGTTCAACCACTTGGCCGCCGTCTTCGGCCCGACTCCGGTCACGCCCGGAATGTTGTCCGACGCATCGCCGACCAGGGCGAGATAGTCGATGATCTGTTCCGGGTAGACGTCGAATTTCGCCTTGACGCCCTCGCGGTCGAGGCGCGTGTTGCTCATGGTGTTGACGATCGAGATCCCCGGCCCGACCAGCTGCGCCATGTCCTTGTCGCCGGTCGAGATCAGCACCGTGAAGCCGGCCGCCGCGCCGCGCCGCGCGAGCGTACCGATCACGTCGTCCGCCTCGACCCCCTCGATGCGCAGCAGCGGCAGTCCCATCGCCGCGACCACTTCGAGCAGTGGCTGGGTCTGGGCGCGCAGGTCGTCGGGCATCGGCGGTCGATGTGCCTTGTACTCTTCGAACAGGTCGTCCCGGAAGGTGCGTCCCGGCGCATCGAACACCACGGCGATCCGCTCGGGCGACTCCTCCTTGAGGAGCCGATTGAGCATGTTGACCACGCCGAGGACCGCGCCGGTCGGCTCGCCGCGCGAGTTGGTGAGCGGCGGCAGGGCATGAAACGCCCGATAGAGGTAGGAGGAGCCGTCCACCAGGACGAGCTTGCGGACGCTCATCGGGCGCGCCGGGCGGGAACGCGCCGCTTCAAGGCGGAGGCGCGGTCGCCGCCGAGGCGGCCGGGCCCGCCGGCGCGGCCGGCGCGGAATTGCTCGCGGCGGGTACCGTCGAGGCAGGCGCGGATGAGGCGGCGCCGACGGTCGTCGAGTGGGTCGTGCGGTCGGGCAGGATCAGCGCACCCTTCTGGCCGCAACCGCTCAACGCGGCCGCGGCCGCCACGGCCACGATGAGCCATCGCTTGCCGCCGCGCATCGTCCGGGCCGTCGGTCAGCGGTTCGGCGTCGTCGCCTTCGGCGCTGCCGCAGGCGGTGCGGGGGGCGCAGGGGGCGTCGCCGCCGCCGGGGGCTTCACGCTCAGCAGGTCGACGTCGAAGATCAGCAGCGATCCCGGCGGAATGCCAGGACGGGGGCTCTCGCCGTAGGCGAGTTCGGGCGGCACGAACAGCCGCCATTTGGCGCCCGGCTTTATCATCGGCAGCGCCTCCTGCCAGCCCTTGATGACCGCATCGACCGGGAACGTTGCCGGCTGGCCGCGCTTGTAGGAGCTGTCGAACTCGCTGCCATCGAGCAGACGGCCGCGGTAATTCACCGTGACGAGGTCGGTCGGTTTGGGTGAGGGCGCCTGCGCGTCGCCTTCCGAGAGCACCTGGTACTCGAGACCGGACCCGGTGGTCTTCACGCCGGGCTTGCGGCCGTTCGCGGCCAGGAACGTGCGCGCCATCGTCTCGCGACGCTCGAGGCTGCGGGTCATGACTTCGCGCACGAAGGACTGGAGGCGCTGCTGATCGGCCGGATCGGCTTTCTTGCCGGCGAGCCCCGCCTTGATCCCGCGGTCGATCGCGGCCACCGAGACTTCGTTGGTGATGCCCGCGGAGTGCATCTGCGCGCCGAAGTTCAGGCCGATGATGTAGCCGGCCTGGTCCGGAGTCGGTGTGGCGGCCGCCGCGGCTCCGCCGCCGGTTGGCGTACCCTGGGCCTTGCCCGAAGGCGCGCCGAATGCGGCGCCAGAGGGTCCGAAGGCAATCGCCGCAGCGCCGACCAGTATCATCGCGCGGGAGCGGACCAGGGATCGAACGACGGGGTGGTTCATGGGGGGCCTTCAGCCTCTTGGGGGAGCTGCAATATCCCGTAAATGCCCCGCGCTCGTCTACTCCTTTCGGGCGAGCCGGGTCGCGATCCGGCGGTAGGCTTCGCGAAACGGAATGCCTTCGGCGACCACCAGCGCGTTGGCCTCGGCGGCGGCATCGATGCTCGGGTCGAGCCGGATGTGCTCGGGCCTGAAACGGATCCCCGCCAGTGCCGGCGGCAGGATCTCGAGGGATTGCCCGCAGGAGTCGATCGCCCGGAACAGCGGCGGTTTGATCAGCTGCAGGTCGCGGTGATAACCCGACGGGAGCTTCTGGGTGATGCCGAGCACCTCGGCGAGCGCCGCCTGAGCCACGGCACTGCGGCCGCGCAGCAGTTCGAACACGTCCGGATTGCGCTTTTGCGGCATGATCGAGGAGCCGGTGGTGAATTCCTCCGGCAGACGGACGAAGCCGTATTCCTGGGTATAGAACAGCAGCAGGTCCGCCGCCAGGCGTCCTAAGTCCTGGGTGAGCAGCGTGATCTCGAATAGCAGCGCCGCCTCGGCCTTGCCGCGCGAGAGTTGCACCGCGGTGACCGGTTCGTGGACGGCGGCGAATCCGAGGCGCTTGCGGGTCGATTGCCGGTCGATCGGCAGGTTCGGCGTTCCGTAGCCGGCGGCCGAGCCGAGGGGGTTGCGATCGAGGCGGCGTTGGCAGGCGAGCAGGCCCTCGGCGTCGTCGCGGATCTCGGCCGCGAAGCCACCCGCCCACAGCGCGACGCTGCTCGGCATGGCCTGCTGCATATGCGTGTATCCGGGCAGACGGATCGAACCCTCGCGCGCCGCGAGATCATCGAGCGCCTCGGCCACCGCGAGCGCCCCCGTGCGCAGGCCCGCGGCGGCGTCGCGCAGGTACAGGCGCAGCGCGACGAGCACCTGGTCGTTGCGCGAGCGACCGGCGTGGATCCGCCCGCCGGCGGCGCCGACCCGCGCCGTCAGGCGGTTCTCGATCGCGGTCTGTCCGTCCTCTTCCTCCAGCGTCACGCGCCACTCGCCGCGGGCATGTTCCGCGCCGATCTCGAGCAGCGCCGCGCGGATCGCCGCCAGATCCTCGGCGCCGAGCAGACCCTGGGCCGCGAGCATCTCGGCGTGTGCGATCGAGGCCTCGACGTCGTAGCGAACCAGACGATCGTCGAGCCCGTGGTCATCGCCCGCGGTGTAGGCGAGCACCCGGGCATCGAGCGGCTTGCCCTTGTCCCAGAGGCGGCTCATTGGCGCGGCTCCGCGAGCATCGCTCAGGCCGAGGCCGACGCGACGTGCTGTTCGGCCGGCGTCAGCGCATTGAGATCCGCCACCACCAGGGTGCCGGTGCCCTCGTTCGTGAACACCTCGGCGAGCAGGCTGTCGCCGGTCTTGTACGAGATCACGTGCACGCGACGCACGCCGCCGCGGATCGCATTCTCGATCGCGGCGGCCTTCGGCAGCATGCCGTCGACGAGGCTGCCCTGTTCGCGCAGCTTCTTCAGTCCCTTCAGGTCCGTGTACGAGATCAGCGAGCCTGGCTCGTCGGGCC
The DNA here is from genome assembly GCA_028870275.1 of Gammaproteobacteria bacterium. Lineage (GTDB taxonomy): Bacteria > Pseudomonadota > Gammaproteobacteria > Steroidobacterales > Steroidobacteraceae > Bog-1198. The sequence goes on from JAGWPY010000206.1 coordinate 32,620, forward strand.
GCTCGAGGATGCCCGGTGCGCCGGTGCAGAGCACGAGTTTCTCGGCGGCGAGGCCCGCGCCGATCGCCGCGGCCACCGTATCGGCGTTGATGTTGAGCAAAGTCCCTCCCGCATCGGAGGACAGCGGACTGACCACCGGCATGAGCCCGTCGGCGAGGAGCTTTTCGATCGCGCTCGTGTCGACGTCGTCGATGTCGCCGACGAAGCCGTAGTCGACCAGATCGCCGCTGCCGTCGCCACTGCGGACCAGCGGCCGCTTGTGGGCGCGGATCAGGCCGGCGTCGACGCCGCTCACGCCGATCGCCTCGATGGCGAGTTCGCGGCAGATCGCCAGGATCCGCGTGTTGATCAGGCCGTTGAGCACCATCGCCGTCGCGTCGATCGACTGCTGGTCGGTCACGCGGCGTCCGCCGATCATGCGCGTCTCGATGCCGAGCGCAGCCTGCAGCTGATCGAGCTGCGGTCCGCCGCCGTGTACCAGCACCGTCTTGATGCCCACCTGGTGCAGGATGGCCACCTGTTCGATCAGGGCGCGGGTGGACTCGCGATCGGCGAACACCGCGCCGCCCGCCTTGATGACGAACACCTTGCCCTTGTACATGCGGATGTAGGGCGCCGCGCTCTTCAGTGCGCGCACGGCGATCGAAGGGTCCGGTCGACTGGTGATCATTGCGTAGTGACTCCGCTCTGGTGGCCGTGGCGAGGTTCAGGCGAGCATGCGATGCAGTACGGCCATCTGCACCACCATACGGTTGTAGGCCTCGCGCCGAACGACGGCGCGGGGTCCATCGAGCGCTTCGTCGGCGATCGCGACGTTGCGGCGCACCGGCAGGCAGTGCATCAGCTTCGCATCGGCCGCGGCGCCCGCGAACCAGCGCTCGCGCACGCACCATTCGCCGAGCGATGCGCGCAGTCGCGCATCCGCCTCGACGTCGCCGTAATAATCGGTCGTGCCCCACTCCTTGGCATACAGCACCTGGGCGCCCGCCATCGCGCTCGCGCGGTCGGTGGTTTCGCTGACGCTGCCGCCGGATTCGGCCGCGGCGCGCCGCGCTTTCTCCATGATCCTCTCGGGCAGGGCGAAGCCCTCGGGCCGCAGCACGACGACTTCCATGCCGCGCATCGCCGCCATGTGCACGGTCGCCGCCGGCACCGCCAGCGGCAGCGGCCGCGGGTGATACGCCCAGCTCAGCACGAACTTGCCCCGACGCGGCACGCCGAGCTCATCGAGGGTGCGCCAGTCGGCCAGGGCCTGGCAGGGATGGTTGACCGCCGATTCGAGGTTCACGAGCGGCTTGTCGCAGAGCCCGTCGATCATGCCGAACAACGACTCGCCGAGGTCGGCCTCGAGGTTCTTGCCCTCGGCGAATGCCCGCACGCCGAGCGCGTCGCAGTAGGAGGCGAGCACCGGGATGCCTTCGCGGATGTGTTCTGCCGCGGCGCCGTTCATGACGGCCTTCAGTCGGGTTTCGAGCTGCCAGGTGCCCTGGCCCGGCGAGATCACGAAGGAACTGCCGCCGAGCCGGGCCATGCCGGCCTGAAACGAGGAGAGGGTGCGCAACGAGGGGTTGAAGAACACCAGCCCGAGGATCTTGCCGGCGAGCGCCTGCGGTTGCGGGTGGTCCTTGAGCGACTGAGCGAGCGCGAGCAGATCGAGTACCTGTTCGCGCGAGAAATCGGCGAGATCGAGAAACCGCTTCATGTTCGGCTCTTCACGGATGAATCTGGGCGAGCGCGTCGCATAACTGGTCGACGTGGCTTTCGTTGAGGATGTAGGCGGGCAGCAGCCGCAGCACCTGCGGATCGCCGGCCGTGCCGGTGAGGATGTTTCGCTCCATCAGCGCGGCTTGCACTTCGCGCGCCGGCCGCGAGGTCCGCAGGCCGAGCAGCAAACCCTCGCCCTGGACGCCGGTGACCGGGCCAACCAGGCAGTTGGCGCGAATATAGGTCGAGACCGTGCGCACGTTGTGCAGGAGCGATTCGGACTCGATCGCATCGATGACCGCCTCGGCGACCGCGCAGGCCATCGGTCCGCCACCGAAGGTCGTACCCATGTCGTCGTAGCGGATCTGCCGCGCGATGCGCCGGGCGATGAGCAGCGCGGCAACCGGAAAGCCATTGCCGAGCGCTTTGGCGGTGGTCAGCAGGTCGGGCGTCACCCCGTAGTGGTTGGCCGCGAACGGCGAGCCGCTGCGACCCATGCCGCATTGCACTTCGTCGAAGATCAGCAGCGCACCGGTGTCGTCGCAGCGGCGCCGCAGCGCTTCGAGCATGGGCTTGCCGAGGTCGTAGGCCCCGCCGACGCCCTGAATCGGCTCGACGATCACGGCCGCGGTGTCGCGATCGACGTACTGCTCGATCGCCTCCGGCCGATCACGCGGCGCGAAACTCACGTCGAACGGGCGTCGGGGAAAGCCATACCACTTCTCGATCGCACCCCAGGTCACCGCGCCGGCCGCGGCCGTGCGCCCATGCCAACCTTGTTCCAGGGCGACCGCCTTGGTGCGGCCGGTGAGTTTGAAGGCGAGCTTGAGCGCGTTCTCGTTCGCCTCGGCGCCGCTGTTGATCCAGAACACGGTGTCGAGCCCGAGGCCGGCGAACTTGACCAGTTTCGCCGCGGCGCGCTCGCGGATCGCCATCGGCAGCGCGTTCGTCTGGAAGGCGATCTGCCGGGCTTGCCGCTCGAGCGCCGCCAGCCAGCGAGGATGACCATAGCCCAGGCCCGCGACCGCGTGGCCGCCGTAGAAATCGAGGAACTTGCGGCCGTCGCGCGCGTGGATCCAGACCCCCTCGCCGCGAACGACATCGATCGGATATTGCGCGAACACCCGCGCGAGGTGCGAGGCGGCACCTTCCGCCGCATGCGTCGCCGTAGACATCGATGCTCCTCAGGTCCAGCCAGGCGCAGGCGCGGCGAGTCCTGCGGTCTCGTCGAAGCCGAACAGGCGGTTCATCCACTGTACCGCCCCGCCCGCGGCGCCCTTGTCGAGGTTGTCGAGGACCGCGGTCACCACGGCCGTGGTCCCGTCGGCGGCGACGCCGAGATGCGCGTAGTTGCTCGCCACCACGTCCTTCAGGCGCGGCATGGCCTCGGTCACGCGCACGAACGGCTGGCCCGCGTAGTAGTCGCGCAGCGCGTCGCGCACCGCCGAGCCCGACATCGGTTTGCGCAGTCGCGCCTGCACCGTGACATGGATGCCGCGGGCGAACGGGCCCGAGTGCGGCACGAAATGCACCTGCGCGGCGACGCCGCTCGCCGCTTCGGCGCAGGCGAGGATCTCCGGCACATGTCGATGGGCGAGCGGATTGTAGGCGTACAGGTCCGAGTGCCGACGCGGGTGATGGGTGCCCTCGACCGGCTTGCGCCCGGAGCCCGTGCTGCCGGTCACCCCGCTCACGAACAGCGTGGGTTCGGCGATCCCGGCCGCGAGCAGGGGCACGACGCAGAGCAGGATCGCACTCGCGAAACAGCCGGGATGGGCGACGTGCGCCGTCGGCGAGCGGGCGAGATGTTCGGGCAGGGCGCAGGTGAACTCGGCGATGCGCGCCGGCGCGCCATGCGCATGCCCGTAGACCGCGCCGTAGGCGTGGGCGTTGCGATAGCGGAAGTCCGCGGAGATGTCCACGCAGTGCACGTCGGTGGCGCCGCTCTCGGCGACCTGGAGCAGCCGGTCGATCAGGGCCGCGGCCACGCCGTGGGGCGCCGCCGAGAACAGCGCGGCACGCGGCGCGGCGCCGAGCAGCGCCTCGATCTCGGCGAGGTCGAGGAACGAACGGCCGGCGTAGGCGCTCTGCAGATGCGGGAACGCCTCGGCGATCCCGCCTCCGGCCTGGCTGTCGGAGAGGACACCCGCGAGCTCGAAATGGGGGTGTCCGGCAATCAGCCGCAGGAGCTCCCCGGCCACGTAGCCGGTGCCGCCGAGCACGAAGGCCGGGACGCGCGCGTTCATTCGGCGGCCGACCGGGGTTCGCGTGCCTTGGCGATGCCGAGACGGGAGATCACGTGGTCGCCGAGGTCGGCCGGATTGCTGATCGCGTTGAAGGCCTCGACCCCCATCTGCTCGCGGATGATCTGCACGCCGACCTGATTGTCGGTCGCGGGGCCCGTGACCACGCAAGGTTCGATGCCGAACTTCTCGCGCAGCAGCTTCACGCCGCCCCAGGCGGCGACCGGGTCGTTGGCCGACAGCGCCACCGCGGTCAACGAGCCCTTGATCGCCGGATCGAGCAGGATCGCCTCCACCCCATAGGCGCCGAGCAAGCCGTCGCCGAGTTCGAAGACGATCGCATCCGGCGTGCCGGCGGCCATTTCGCTCAGCATGGTGCGCGTGAGCGCCGGTCCGTTCTTCTCGGTGGTCGTGACCACGCCGAGATCCGTGAAGATCATGGTGCGGCGTGCCCCGGCGTCCTCGAAGGCGAGAATGTCGCGGCGAAGCGAGACCCCGGTCGCCTTGAACGCATCCACGGTGAGTCCGCGGTGGCGCATGCGCGCGATGATCGCCGCCGCGGCGGCGGTCTTGCCCGCTTCCATGCAGGTGCCGGCCAGGGCAACCACCGGCACGCCGCGCGCGTCGACCGCGGCGCCGTAGTCGAGCGCCTTGAAGCCGGCGCGGGCGGGCACGCCGATCCGCTCGCCGAGATAGGGGAAGGTGAGCACCGCACCGAGCACGCGGCAGTCGAACGGCTTGCCCTTCTCGGGGTTCGCCGAATCACAGATGCCGAGTACGCCGCCGATGTTGAGCATCTGGATCACGTCGCCCGGCTTCAAGCTCGCCGGGATGTGCCCGGAGTAGCCGAACAGGGCGCGGCGGTGGCCGAGCGCGCCGACCACGACGTCGCCGCGCGAGACCTTCGCCATGCGGCCGCTGGTCAGCTCGAGCGTGTTGTAGCTCGACTTGTTGTTCAGCACCTCGACGACGATCAGGTTGCCTTCCTCGCAGACGATGTTCGGCGAGATCCGCACCTCGTGCGACAACGCACAGGCCTGGGTCACCGAGGCGATCTTGTCGACGACGACGCTGCGCATGCCGCTCACGGCTGCTTCGCCCCGGCGCGCTGGTAGAACATGCCCGGCAGAGCGAGGATCTTCGAGTAGCCGAGCGCGTCTGCCGGGGTCCACTCGCCCGCAGCCTCGCCGTAGACGCCCTTCGAGGCGGCCATGAGCGAATGAGGCGAGCTGACGCCCTCGACGAACGCGCTGCCCGGGCGCATCAGCACGTGGACCTCGCCGGTCACGCGCGCCTGCGAGGACAGCACTAGCGCCTCGATGTCCCGGCATGCCGGATCGAGGTGGTGTCCTTCGTGCACCAGATCCCCGTAGGGCTGGGCGAGAGTCTCCTTGACGCGCGCCTGACGCGCGGTGAGCACGAGCTTCTCGAGTTCGCGATGCGCGTTCAGGAGCACCTCGGCGGCGGGCGCCTCGAAGGCGACCCGGCCCTTGGTGCCGATCACGGTATCGCCCAGGTGGATTCCACGACCGATGCCGAACGGGCCGGCGAGGGACTCGAGTCGCTCGATGACCGCGACGGCTGAGAGCCGGTCGCCGTCGAGACCGCAGGGCACGCCGCGCTCGAACGCGATGATGTGACGTTCGCTCGGACGCGGCCGCGTGAATGCCTCGCGCGAGAGCACCCAGGCCGACTCCGGGATGCTGCCCTGGGAGGTGAGCGTCTCCTGTCCGCCGATGGTCACGCCCCAGAGGCCGCGATTGACCGAATAGGCGGCGCCGTACGGCGGCACGGGCAGCGCGCGCTCCTCGAGGTATTTGAGCTGCTCGGGGCGCTTGAAGGCGCGGTCGCGGACCGGCGCGAGGATCTCCAGGCCAGGGGCGAGCGTGCGCAGCGCCACCTCGAAGCGGACCTGGTCGTTGCCGGCCGCCGTGCAGCCGTGGGCGACGATGCGGGTGCCCATCTTCACCGCCATCTGCGCGATCGTCTGCGCCTGCAGCACCCGCTCGGCGCCCACGCACAGCGGGTAGAGCTGGCCGCGGCGCACGTTGCCCATGATCAGGTACTTCAGCACCTGCTCGAAGTATTCGGCACGCGCATCGACGAGCTCGTGTCCGACCGCGCCGAGCGCCCGCGAGCGTTCGGCGAGCAGTTTCGCCGCCGCGGCGTCGATGCCGCCGGTATCGACGGTCACGGTGACCACCGGCCGGCCGTGGTTCTCGGTGAGCCAGGGCACGAGGAACGAGGTGTCCAGTCCGCCGGAGAATGCGAGAAGGATGGGCTCTTTGCCCGCCGAGTGAGTGCTGGTCATGGGTCGGTTCAGATTCCGAAGGTCGCGAGGAGACGCTCGCCGAGCCGGCGCTGGTCGCGCGCGCTCGCCGTGGCGATGAAAATCGTGTCGTCGCCGGAGATCGTGCCGGCGACCTCGGGCCAGGCGGCCGAGTCGATCGCGACCGCGACGCTCTGCGCGGTGCCGATCTTGGTCTTGATCACGGTGAGATTCGCGCCGGCGGCGACGCGCGAGATCACGAAGCGGCGCAACGCCGAGAAGTCGTTCACGGAGCGGGTCGCCTCGTCGCTGAGCACATAGCGTCGGCCGAGCTTGGCGACGCCGAGCTCCCGCAGGTCCCGGCTGACGCTCGACTGGGTCGCCGGATGGCCGCGCCGGCGCAGCAGCTCGACCAGCTCCGCCTGCCGCTCGATGGTTCGCTCGCGCAGGATCTTCGCGAGCAGGTCGCGCCGGGCGGCGGTTCCGTTCTGGTCGGTCAGGGGCGCGAGCATGTTTCTGGCGTGTGCATAAATTTGCGCACATGCTGCATAAAGATGCAGGGGCTGTCAATGTCGACGCGCCCGCGGGGCAAGGCGAGGATGCGCCGCGGCCGGTGGACGACGGCACGGCCGGGTGTTGGCGGCACGGCCGGGTGGCGGCGGTGCCCGCTCAGCCGGGCGAGGGCGGCGCTCCGCCGAGCCCGGCGACCACCATCCAGAGAACCAGGATCGCGACCATCACGAGCCCCTGGCCGAGCAGCCAGACGCCGAAGGCGCGGCGCGTGGGCAGACGCTCGACCTCGCTGTAGGCGAGCACCTGCAGCAGGAGACTCCAGCAGACCAGCAGCGCGTGCGCTACGAACTGGAAGCGCAGCACCAGTATGAGGAACGGTTCGAGCGCGGGGTGCGGTGCGTCGATGAAGCAGGCCCGTCCCGCCAGCGCCGCCGCGACCAGCCAGATCGCGAGCGAGGCGATCATCGGCACGCCGCTGTAGGCGAGCGCGTGCATGACCTGCGGGCGGGTCGCGCTGCCGCCGGCGCGGCGCCCCAGGCGTAGGTACACCATGGTCATCAGGTACAGGCCGATGATTCCGGCGGCGGGGCCCGCGAGCACCGCCCGGCCGAGGATCGCGCCGAGACCGGAGTCGACGCCGGCCGATTGCGCCCGGCTCAGCGAGAGCCAGCTGACGATGCCCTGGACGGCTCCGAGCAGATAGTCGACGCGCGAGATCGGCGCGTCGGCGAGCTCGCGCAGTACTCGCCGCGGCCGCAGCCAGACGTCGTGCAGGGGGCGGATCGTTTCTGGGGGGGTGGGGTCGTGCATCGGCGGGTGCTTGCGGCTGGTGCGGCAGCGTACGAAATCCACCCGCGCAACTCCAGTGGCGGCGCAGATGACAGAGACCCGAATCGGGGCTACTCTCGACCGCGGTGGCAATGGTCTGTGCTGACTCGACCTGCGAGGAGTGGATTCGTCATGGCAATGAAGAGCAAAGGGAAGAAGCGTCCGATGCCGAAGGCCAAGCGGAAGGCGGCCGTGAAGGGCCGGGCCAAGAAGAAGACGCGTCTGGTCAAAGTCGCTGGCAAGGCCGCCAAGAAGGCCGCCAGGAAGAGTGCGAAGAAGGTCGTGAGGAAGGCGGCGAAAAAGGTCGCTAAAAAAGCCGTGAAGAAGGCCGCCAAGGCGCCGGCCCGCCGCGGCGCGCCGCGCCGGAAGGTCAAACCCGCGCCGATTGGTGCAAAGCCGCAAGCCATGGCCCGGCCGATGCCCTCGAGCCCGGTGCCGGCCGCAGCGCTCGCGCCGGTCGAGACGCCCGCGGCCGCCTTGCCCGCGGCGCCGATGCCGGAACCGCCGATCCTCTAGTCCGATCCTCCGCGGCCCGCGCGCGGATCGTCAGAGGAACGAGAGCACGGCATTCCAGGCCGTCCTGGCGATCAGCGCGCCGACCGCGATCACGAACGCGATGCGCACGAAGCGGCTGCCGTGGCGCAGCGCCGTGTGCGCGCCGGCGATGCTGCCGGCGACGTTGCAGGCGCCGAGCGCGAGTGCGAGCGGCCAACGCACCTGGTCGTGCGTCCCGAAATACAGCAGGGCCCCGAGATTGGTCGCCGCGTTGACGACGCGCGCGCTCGCGGCCGCATTCAGGAAATCGAAGCCGTACACGCGCACGTACAGCAGCATCAGAAAGTTCCCCGTGCCGGGACCGAAGAATCCGTCGTAGGCGGCGACCAGGCCGATGGCGCCGAGCGCCGCCGCGCGGCGCGGACCCCGCAGCGCGACTGGCGCGTGCCGCGTGCCGAGACCGCGATTGCGCAACACGTAGAGCAGCACGGCGGTGAGGATCAGCGGCACCAGGGCGCGAAAGGCCCTCGCCGGCAACACGCTCGCGAGACTCGCGCCGAGCAGGGCGCCCGGCACCGCGACCAGCACCGCCGGCAGGAGCATGCGCCAGGGTATGGACACGGAGCGGGCGTATCTCGCCAGCGCGCTGCTCGTACCGAGCACGCTCGAGAGCTTGTTGGTGCCGAGCAGCGTCGCCGGCATTTCGCGCGCATAGGCGGTCAGCAGCGCCGGCAGCTGGATCAGTCCGCCGCCCCCGACCATCGCATCGACGAAGCCCGCGGCCGCCGCCGCGGCCAGCACGAACGCGAGGCTCGGCACGCCTCCGTCCGGCAGGATGCCGGTCAGGGCTCCGCTCCCGGCAGGGTCGCGAGCGACGTGCCGCCCGCGTCGAACCAGGCCTCGATCAGCGCATAGGAAATCGACTGGGCGAGCGGTAGGCGCACCGCGCCCGCGGCGACGTCGGCGCGGGTGAACCAGCGCGCGTCCTCGAGTTCGCGGTCGTTCAGGCGGATCGTGGTCGAGACCGCGCGGGCCGTGAATCCGAGCATCAGCGATCCCGGGAACGGCCAGGGCTGGGACCCGAAATAGGTGATCTGGTCGACCTCGACGCCCGTCTCCTCCTGGACCTCGCGGGCCACCGCATCCTCGAGCGCCTCGCCCGGCTCGACGAATCCGGCGATCGTCGAAAATCGTCCCGGCGGCCAGCTCGGCTGCCGACCGAGCAAGGCCCGCGCGCCGTCGCTGACCAGCACGATGATCGCCGGATCGATGCGCGGAAAATGTTCCAGGCGGCAGGCAGGCGCGGAGCACACCCGGGTATGACCCGCCCGTGCGGGCAGGGTCGGCGCTCCGCAGGCCCCGCAGTAGCGGTGGCGGGCGCGCCAGGCGAGCAACGCGCGCGCATAGCCGAGCAGGCCGGCGTCCTCGGCGGCGAGTCGCGGCAGCACCGCACGCAGATCCTCGAAGCGCGCGCCGGGCAGGATCTGCGGCGGTTCCAGCGCGTCGATCTCCGCCGCGAAACACGGGCGGCCGGCGAAGTGACCGAGCAGGATCAGGTTTTCCGGCGCGCGGCCCTCGGCCGGCAGGTCCGACAGCGCGACCAGCGCGGCGCGCGGCGGATCGCCGTCGACGACGAGACTGCGGGCATTCCATTGAACCACCGCGCGACCGTCCGGGTCCGCGTTCGCCGCATCGAACCAGGCGGGCTCGGTGCGCAGGTGTGTCACGCGGTCTAGGAAGGGGCCCGCGAACGTATAGCGTCGTGCCATCGAGCGGATTCTAGCAGGGGCCCGAGGCCTCGCTCGCCAGCGGCTACCCGCGCGGCCGCGGTTGGCGGCCTTGGGCCGCAATGCGCGCACAGCGGGTCGCGGCGCGCGAGCAGGTCGCGCAGACGCACTCCGCCACAGTCCGTGCAGCGGGCCAGGTCGAGCTCGGCGCGGCCGGCGAGCGCGGCGAGCAGGAACCAGGCGTGTTCGAACGAGATCCGCGCCGGAGCGTGCAGGTCGACGAAGGCCTCGTACGCCCGGCAGAGCAGCAACCCCGAATCGACCGCGCCGATGCGATAGCGCGATTCGATGCCGCCGCCCCCGGCGACGATGAGTCCGTGCAGCAGGAAGAGGCTGGCGAGCTGCGCGGCCTGGAAGCAGGTCTCGGGATTACGGAAGAAGTAGGCGGCCTGACGGGGCGACTTGCCGCGATGGCGGCGTACGGCCGAAGGTCCGCGTTCCTCGACGTAGCTGCGGTAGAGCTTGCGGATCCGGTCATCGCTCAGTCCGGTCCAGAGCCTGATCGTACAGGTGCGGGCCTCGTGGCGGATCAGGCGCAGGGCCAGATCGAGCCGCAGCCGGTCGCGTGTATAACGGTCTTCGGACACTCTCATGACGGCCCCTCCCTGTCGATCTCATCCCGGTTTTTTCAGTCTCAAAAAATTTGACAAAAATTATTCACAAAAGTAGCGTGGCTGCCAATGGGTCGATCGAGGCGCTTTTTGCAAAAAATGCGCGAGGGGGCGGTGCGATGCCGGACGCGATCGTCGAACAATGGGCGCGGGAGCCGCCGCTCACCGCCGAGGTCCGCCGGCCGCTCGCCGAATTGAACCGCGGATTCCTCGAGTTGCGCGGTTTTGCCGCGCCGCAATTCGCGCAACTCGCGCCCGCCCAGATCGCGGCCGCGGCCGACTGTCCCTACGCGCTGTTCGATCTGCGGTTCGACGACCCGGTCTACTGGGCCGGGCGGCTCGGCCCCGAGGAAGCCTGGCGGGGCGTCGAGGATTCCCAGCCGGCGGACCCCGAGGCCGTCGCCTTCGTGCGCACGGCGCTGTTCTACGGATGGCACCTCGCCTCGACCACGGGTCTGCGCGCGAGGTTGCTGCTCGGCATGCACGATCGGACCGTGCTGGCGTTCGCCGCCGCCCCGTTGCGCCGCCTCGATGCGCTCGCGATCGCCGAAAGCGGCCAGTTGCGACTACGCTGGCCGGAGCGGGATTCCTTCTGGCGGGCGCTCGCCGAGGCGGCGCGCCACGCCGACACCACCGAGCTGCGCCGGGTGCAGCTCCACGGCCTGCAATTCGCCGCCGCGGCACGCCTGCGCTGACCCGGGCTTCGGTCCGCCGCGTGGATCGCGGTGCTCCGGCCGTGCGGTGGCTGCCGGCGACGACGATTGCGGTTCCGGCCGCGCGCATTTAATCTTCGCCGTCCTATGACCGACCTCGGCCGCTCCATGCACGCCCTCGCGCTCCGTCAGCTCACCAAGACCTACCAGAACGGCATCCAGGCGCTGAAGGGCATCGATCTCGAGGTCGAACGCGGCGACTTCTTCGCGCTGCTCGGCCCGAACGGCGCCGGCAAGACCACGGCGATCGGCATCATCACCTCCCTGGTGACCAAGACCTCCGGAACGGTCGCCGTGTTCGGGCACGACCTCGACCGGGAACTCGAGGCGGCGAAATCGTGCATCGGCATCGTGCCCCAGGAGATCAACTTCAACCAGTTCGAGTCGGTGCAGACGATCGTCATCAACCAGGCGGGCTTCTACGGGATCGAGCGGCGGATCGCCAGGGAGCGTGCCGAGACCTATCTGAAGGAGCTGCAGCTCTGGGATCGCCGCAACTCCACCGCCCGTTCCCTCTCGGGCGGAATGAAGCGCCGGCTGATGATCGCGCGGGCGCTGATGCACGAGCCGGAACTGCTGATCCTGGACGAGCCGACCGCCGGTGTCGACATCGAGGTGCGGCGCTCGATGTGGGAGTTCCTGCGCAAGATCAACGCGGCGGGGACCACGATCATCCTCACCACCCACTACCTCGAGGAAGCGGAGAATCTCTGCCGCAACGTGGCGATCATCGATCGCGGCCGGATCATCGAGCGCGACAGCATGGCGAACGTGCTGCGCAAGCTGCAGACCGAGACCTTCGTGCTGAATCTGCGCGCGCCGCGCACCTCGGTGCCGCGGCTCGAGGGTTTCCGGCCGACCCTGGTCGACGATCACACGCTCGAAGTCGAGGTCTCCAAGGGGCAGAGCCTGAACGAGATCTTCGCCTCGCTGAGCGCCCAGGGCATCGAGGTCGACAGCATGCGCAACAAGGTCAACCGGCTCGAGGAGCTGTTCATCCGCCTGGTCGATTCCGGAGCGCGCGGCGCCGGGGCCGAGCGGCCGTCGGCCGCGGGAGCGCGTCCATGAGCGCGCCGGTGTCCCGGGCGATGGCCGAGTGGATCGGCTTCAAGACGATCCTGATCCGCGAGTTCGGCCGAATCGTGCGTATCTGGGGGCAGACGATCCTGCCTCCGGCGGTGACCTCGACGCTGTACTTCGTGATCTTCGGCAGCCTGATCGGCCGGCGGGTCGGCCAGGTGGGCGGCCACGACTACATGCAGTTCATCGCGCCCGGACTCATCATGATGAGCGTGATCCAGAACTCCTACGGCAACGTGGTCTCCTCGTTCTTCGGCGCCAAGTTCGGCAAGCACGTCGAGGAGCTGCTGGTCTCGCCGCTGCCGAACTGGCTGATCGTGCTCGGCTACGTGATGGGCGGCGTGATTCGCGGCTTCCTGGTCGGCAGCGTCGTGACCATCGTGTCGCTGCTGTTCACCCGCCTGCATCTCGCGCATCCGGGGGCGATCCTCTCCGCGGCGTTCCTGACCAGCTTCGTGTTCGCGATCGGCGGGTTCATCAACGCGATGTTCGCCAAGAACTTCGACCAGATCTCCTGGTTCCCGACCTTCGTGCTGACGCCCCTGACCTACCTCGGCGGCGTCTTCTATTCGATCCGCATGCTGCCCTCGTGGGCGCTGGCGGCCTCGCACGCCAATCCGATCCTGTACATGGTGAGCGCATTCCGGTACGGTTTCCTCGATACGACGGACATCGATCTGGCCCACGCTTATGCGATCATGGTAGGGGCCGCCGCCGGAATGTTCGCTCTGGCCGTCGTGCTGATGAACCGGGGCGCCGGCATCCGCGAGTGATGGGAGGTCGGAAGCCGCTGCGCGGGCAGCACGGACGATCGGTTGCACACCCTAGCCTAAGGAGTCGCAGGATGAGCGAGGAAAAACAGCAGAAATTCACCGCCAAGGTCCGCCGCGGACTCGTCTGGGTGCATCGGGTGGCGGGCGCCGAACTGGCCCGCAAGAAGGCCGAGGCGACCGGCGTGCGGATCGAAGGCTTCACCGCGGCCGAACTCGCCGACGTCGAATCCGCGCTGACCTGGATCGAGCAGAACAAGGAATCCGCGGAAAAGTCGGCGGATTGACTCGCAACGCCGCAGGGACGGGGCTGTTCGGCCGATGACGCCCAGGGTGAGGCATGGGGAATAAGCGCGTCCTGGTGGTCGACGACTCCAAGTCGGCTCGGGTGATCCTGAGCCGGATGCTCGAGAAGTACGGCATCGAGGTGGACACGGCGGAATCCGCCGAACAGTCCATCAGCTATCTCGAGCACAATCGGCCCGACGCGATCTTCATGGATCACCTGATGCCGGGCATGGACGGCTTGCAGGCGGTTCAGGCGATCAAGGCCAACCCGCAGACCGCGACGATCCCGATCATGATGTACACCTCGCAGGAGGGCGAGCTGTACGTGGGCCAGGCGCGCGCCCTGGGTGCGATGGGCGTGCTGCCGAAACAGGTGCGCCCGGTCGACGTCTCGAAGGTGCTCTACGAACTGCACCTCCTGCAGGATCGGCGCGATACCGAGCAGCCGGCGCTCGCACCGGTCGAGGTCGACGATTCCGGGGCTCCCAAGGCGCCGCCGCCGGCCGCGCCGGCGGCGCAACCGGCGGACTGGGCGCGCAAGGTCGAAGCGGCGATCCGCGAACAGTCGGCCGACCTGCGTCGCTTCGTGGTCGCGAGCCTCGACAGTTTCGCCGCGCGCATCGTCGCCGAGGTCCGCGACCTCTCGCCGCGCACCGTCGAACCGCCGCCCCTGCCGCCCGCTCCACCCGAGCCGAAGGCGCCGCGGGGCTGGATCACGGCCACGGCGGCCGCCGGGGCCTGCGCGCTCGCGTTCGCCGGACTGTGGTTCGCCGCCCGCTCGGAGCTCGCCGGCGAGCGCGCCGCTTCGGCCGCGCTGTCGGCGCGGGTGAGCGAGCTCGAACGTTCGCGCGATCAGCTGGACGATCAGCTGAAGCGGCTCACCAGCGCGCTCGCCAATGCCTCGACGGGCGCGGCGAACGTCGCCAATGCGACCGCGTCGTCCGGGAAGACCGCGTCGGCGCCGGTCGCGAAGACCTCGACCATCCAGGCGATCGTGCCCTACGGCGAGGTGCCCCTCGACCGGGCGCGGCTCGACGTGATGCGGGGCCTGCTCGACAAACTGACCGGCGAAGGCTTCCACGGCACCGTCAAGGTCACGAGTTACGCGGGACTTTTTTGCCTCACCGGTACGCCGGGCGGCGGCTTCGTGCCCGCGCGCCCGGACCTGCCCGTGGCCAAGTGCGATGCGATCGGCAATCCCTTCGAGGAATCACTGTCGGGGCAGCAGCGCGAGTCGCTCGCCTTCGGCAACCTGATCGCGAGCGCGCGCGAGCGCAGCGGCGGTGCGATTTCGGTGACGATCGCGAGCGGAGCGAGCTCGCATGTCACCATGGCCTATCCGCCGCGCACGGACGAGCTCACCGCCGGCGCATGGAACAAGGCGGCCGCCGCCAACAATCGGGTCGAGTTCTCGCTGGAGCCTTCGCCCTCGCCGTGAGGCCGCCCGAGGGCGGCGCTTTCAGAAGGCCAGCCGTACCAGGAGCTGGGGCCCCTTGGAATCGAAGTCGAAGCGGCCGCTGTTGGCACGCTGGCGCGACACCAGCATGGCGTGCACCGCCTGAATCCCTAGAGCCACCGAGAGATTCGGCCGGAAGCGGTAGAGCGCGTTGAACTCGTAGTCGCCGAGCGATGCCGTCATGTGATCGACGGCGAGTTTCAGGTACTGGGCGCGTCCCTCGAAATAGAAACGCCGGCTCGCCACCCAGGTCGCGTCCAGTCCGAGCGTCG
>JAGWPY010000207.1 GCA_028870275.1 Gammaproteobacteria bacterium
GGCGATCCAGACGACTTTCGCTAACTTCGAAACCATGTTTGCGTTACTCCCAAGGTCGATTGATGAAAGGCCGATCCGGCCGATGGGCCGCTTGCGGCGGACATCGTTGCGATGGAGAACGGCGCGGGGCATATTCGGTTGACCGCGCGACGTACGGCGAGTGAATCGCGCTTGCGTCGCGGGGTGGAGCACGGCGGTTCGTCAACGCAATTCGGGGACGTCCGTTGTTTTGGCGAGAGTGGCCGAATCGTCGCGGTCGTCGTCTCGAGGTATCGGGTGTCGTGATGAGCCTCTCTGTGCGTGCCGCTGCCGTTTCCGCGCTGCTGCTCGTCGGCTGCGCAGCCGCGCCGCCGCAGGCGACCCGGGTGTCGACGCCGTCGGTCAGCCCGGAGAACGCGGTCGTCGTCCCGGCGCGCGACCGCGCGGCGCTCGAGGCGGCCGCGCGCGCCCATCCACTCGCGTTTCTCGATCGCATCGGTTGGGGCGCCGACGCGGAGCAGCTCCGCGATCTTCGGCGTGAAGGGGCAATGGCCTTTCTCGACGAGCAGCTACGGCCAGATCCGCATCCGATCCTGCCCGCGCCGGTCGCGACCATGCTTGCGAGCATGCCGGTCAACGAGCCTCTCACCGAGCTCATGCCGCCGCTCGTCAGGCAACGACGTGCCCTCGGCCGTCGCAAGCGTGCCGGCGATGGCGACGTTGCCGACGCGAAGCGCGTCGGCGCGCAGATCGTGGCGCTGAATCGGCAGATGAACGAGCTCACGCGACAGGCGATGACCGAGCAACTGATGCTGGCGGTTTACGCACCTAATCAGCTGCAGCAGCGCCTGACCTGGTTCTGGCTGAACCACTTCAACGTGTTTCGCGGTGGCTTCGTCGGGCCGATGATGGCCGATTACGTTCAGCGCGTGATCGCGCCGCGCTCGCTCGGGCACTTCCGCGACCTGCTCGAGGCGACGATGTTCTCGCCGCAGATGCTGCTCTATCTGAACAATGCTCAAAACGCCCGCGGACACATCAATGAGAACTACGCGCGTGAATTGATGGAGCTCCACACGCTCGGCGTCGGTTCCGGATACACCCAGAGCGACGTGACCGACCTCGCGCACGTCCTCACCGGCCTCGGCGTGAACCTGACCGAGCGCCCCTTACGCGTGCGGCCGGCGTTACGCGGCGATCTGTGGCAGCGGGGACTGGTCGTATTCAATCCGGCGCGGCACGATGAGAGTGCGGAACGCGTACTGGGCCGGACCTTCTCCGGGCGCGGTCCGCGGGAAATCGAACGGGTGGCGACACTCCTCGCGGCCGAACCGGCAACGGCGCGCCACGTGAGTCTGGAGCTCGCGCGCTATTTCGTGGCGGATCGCCCGGATCCTGCGATGCTCGACGCGATGGTGGCGGCTTGGCGCGCGAGCGACGGGGACATCGCGACCGTGCTGCGCGCGATGTTCACGTCGCCGGCATTCGCCGCGGGGCTCTCCGCGCCGCAATTCAAGGATCCGATGCGTTACGTCGTCTCGGCGGCGCGCGCCAGCCTCGGCGGGCGGACGATCACCCATCCGCAACCGCTCATCGGCATGCTCTATCGCCTGGGCGAACCGCTCTACGGACGGCAGACGCCCGACGGCTACCCGCTGTCGGGCGGCGCCTGGAGCAGCCCCGGACAGCTGACCGCCTCATTCGAAGTGGCGCAGCAATTCGCCTATGGTGCTCCGGCGCTGTTCGCCGCGGCCGTGGGCGACGCGCCGCACACGCGTGCGGCCGTGCGGTCGCAACCCGCGCCGGACCTCGCGAGCAGCCCCATATTCCTTGCCGAGGAACCCGTGCTCGGACGGGCAACGCTGCAGACGCTTGCGCGAGCGGACGCGCGGGTGCGCTGGAATGCGCTGTGGCTGTCCTCGCCGGAATTCATGACCCAGTGACATCCGTTCCGGGAGATCGCCATGCAACGCCGACACTTCCTGAAATGCTCCGCCGCGCTCGCCGCCCTGCCGGCCGCCAGGCTCTGGGCGATGGGCGCGGGCGGCGGCCCGAAATTTCTGCTGGTCTTCCTGCGCGGCGCCTACGACGCCGCGAATCTGCTCGTGCCGTACAGCAGCGACTTCTATTACGAATCGCGTCCGCACATCGCGGTACCGCGGCCGGGCGAGGGTAATGACGCGGCGATCCGGCTCGATGCGGACTGGGCGTTGCACCCGCGTTTGCGAGCGAGTCTGCTGCCGCTGTGGCAGTCCGGGCAGATCTGTTTCGTTCCCTTCGCCGGCACGCGCGATCTCAGCCGCAGCCATTTCGAGACCCAGGATCACATCGAACTCGGACAGGGCCCGAGGCCGCGAGACTTCAACGACGGCTTCCTGAATCGTCTCGCAAGCGGTCTCGCGGGCCGTTCTCGACCGATCGCGTTCACGGCTCAATTGCCGCTGTCGATGCGCGGCGCGGCGCGCGTTCCGAACGTACGCATCGGCGAGCCGCTACGGCGGGCGATCGTGCCGGCCCAGCAGGCCCTGCTCGAACAGATGTGGTCCGGCACCGAGCAGGCGGACGCGGTGCACGAGGGATTCGCGACCAATACGACCATGATGCGCGATCTGACCTCGCCCGACTGGTCGGCGGAGATGCGTGCGGCGAGCCGCGGCGCGGTCGATCCGCGGGGGTTCGTCGCCGATGCGGCACGCATCGGCGTCTTGATGCGCGAGAGCTTCGATCTCGGTTTCGTCGACGTCGGCGGCTGGGACACGCATGTCTTCGAGGCCGCCGCGAACGGCGCCCAGGGTCCGCTCGCCGAAAAGCTCGCGGCGCTCGGTGAGGGGCTCGCAACGCTCGCGCGTGCGATGGGATCGGCCTGGCGCGAGACCACCGTGGTGGTGCTCAGCGAATTCGGCCGCACCTTCCGCGAGAACGGCAATCGTGGCACCGACCACGGACATGGCAGCGTATACTGGGTTCTCGGCGGCGCAGTACGCGGCGGGCGCGTCGCGGGCGACCAGGTTTCTCTGTCGCCGACGACGCTCGATCAGAACCGCGACTATCCGGTGCTGACGGACTATCGGGATCTACTCGGTGGTCTGTTCGTGCGTCTTTGGGGGCTCGACGCGCGCCGGCTGCAAGCCGTGTTCCCGGGAAGCACGCCCCTCGATCTGAAATTGGTTTGATGCCATGAATACCCCCTTGCAAGAGCACAATCGTGCCCGCTTCGACGCGATCGCAGCGGGTTGGGATGAATCGCCGATGCGATCGGGGATCGCGACCGCCGTCGCCGCCGCGATCGCCGAGGCGGTGCCCTTGCGCCTCGACTGGCGTGCACTGGAATATGGCTGCGGCACCGGTTTGGTGGGCGTGCAACTGCTGCCCCACCTCGGCCATCTGCTCGCGACCGATCTCTCCCCGGGCATGCTCGCGGTCCTCGACCAGAAGGCCCGCGCAGCCGGCCTCGAGCGCATCGCCACGCGCACTCTCGACCTGACCCAGGATCGGCCGCCGGCGGAGCGGTTCGACTTCATCTTCACGAGCATGGCCTTGCACCACATCGACGACGTCGCGGCGCTGCTGCGTGCGTTCGCCGGGCTGCTGGTGCCGGGTGGCTGGGTGGCGCTCGCCGACCTCGATGCCGAGGACGGCAGTTTCCACGGTCCGGACAGTCCCGGCGTCGCGCATCAGGGATTCGAGCGCGCCCAGATCGAGCGCTGGCTGGAGGCGGCCGGGTTCACATCGGTTCGGTTCCGCACGGCGCATACGGTCGAGAAGGACCGGGATGGCGAGGCGCGGCAATACCCGGTGTTTCTCGCGACCGCACAGCGCCCGCGCTCCGGCTGAGCCGTCCCGAGCCGGTGCCAATCAGGCGGAACGGCGTCCTCGGACCGCGTCCGCCTCGCTCCGGCCACGCTCGGCCGCTTCCAGCAGGCCCTTGCCGGCGAGCCAGTCGCGTGAATACAGGCGCGACTGGTACTTCTGGCCGCCGTCGCAGAGGATGGTGACCACGGTATGCCCCGGGCCGAGCTCGCGCGCGACCTGCTCGGCGGCCGCGATGTTGACGCCGCTCGCGCTGCCGAGGAACAGTCCTTCGGCCCATAGCGAAAAATAGACTGCGCGGACCGCGTCGGTGTCGGCGATATGGACCGCACGGTCGATCGGTGTGCCCTGCAGGTTGGCGGTCACGCGACCGATGCCGATGCCTTCGGTGATCGAGCCCGGGCCGGTTGCGGCGAGCTCCCCCGCGGTGACCCAGCGGTACAAGGCGCTGCCTTGGGGATCGGCCAGCACGATGGCCACGTCCGGCAGCCGCTCCTTGAGGTAGCGGGCGGTGCCGCCGAGCGTGCCGCCGGTGCCGGTCGCCGCGACGAACGCGTCGATGTGCCCGGCGGTGTCGCGCAGGATCTCCGGGCCGGTGCTCGCGTAATGACTGTCGCGGTTGGCGGTGTTGTCGAACTGGTCGGCCCAGATCGCTCCAGGGGTCGAGGCGGCGAGCCGGGCGGCGACGCGCTGATAATGATTCGGGTCGGCGTAGGCGACGGCCTTCACGCGGTGCAGTTCGGCACCGAGCGCCTCCAGCGCCAGGTATTTCTCCGGCGACTGGTTGTCCGGCATGACGATGATCGCGCGGTAGCCGCGCGCGAGGCACAAGTGGGCGATCGCGATGCCGGTGTTGCCGGCCGTGCCTTCGACCACGGTGCCGCCCGGGCGCAGCGCTCCCGATCGTTCGGCCGCCTCGATGATGCCGAGCGCCGTCCGGTCCTTGACCGAACCGCCGGGATTCATGAACTCGGCCTTACCGAGCACATCGCAACCGGTGGATTCGCTGAGCGCGTGCAGTCGGATCAACGGCGTATTGCCGATCGCCGCGGCAAACCCCTGTGCAATGGACATGCGTGTGACCTCCCGTGGAGTTCGCAGGATAGGGAATTCAGTTGTATTTTTGCAACGATTGCGAAAATTTGGAGGATTTCCGGGTCGACGGCGTCTTACCCCCCATGGGCCCTGATTCGAGCAGGGCGGTATGCATACAAGCAACATGTGAAGGGGAGAGGCGAATGTCCATTCGATCGAATCTGTCCGCCGCCATTCAGGCGGCCATCCGTGCACCGGGTGCCTCGCAGGCAAGCCCGATCGCGGGCAGGGCGCTGGTGATCGCCGCCGGTCTCATGACCGCTGCGGTCGCCTCCGCGACCACCGCGCAGTCGGCGAGCACGCCGCTGGCCGACGCATCCACGTCGGGCGCGAAGGTCGCGGCCCAAGCCGCCCCGGCGAAATCCGCCAAGGACCAGAAGATCCTGCTCGCGGCCGCCGACGTGCCGGCTCCGGCCGCCGCACCCGCGGCTCCCGCGAGCGAACCCACGGCGCTGAACGAAGTCGTCGTGACCGGTAGCCGCATCGCCAATCCGAGCTACACCTCCGACAGTCCGCTGGTCGCGGTCGGCGCCGGGCAAATCCAGGCCACCGGCCAGGTCTCGCTCGATTCGGCCCTCGCGCAGATGCCGCAGTTCTCGGCGGCCCAGGGACAGACCGAAGTCGGTGACGTCCAGGGCTCGACCGGCTTCCAGGGCGGCCAGTCCTATTCGGACCTGCGCGGCCTCGGCCCGCAGCGCACCCTGGTGCTGCTCGACGGCCAGCGGCTGGTGCCGACCAACCCGAACGGCGCGGTCGATCTCAACACGATCCCGAAGGCCCTGATCGAGGGCGTCGACGTGATCACCGGCGGCGCTTCGGCGGTCTACGGCTCCGACGCCATGGCGGGTGTGGTCAACTTCCGGCTGCGCCAGCATTTCCACGGCGTGCAGCTCTCCTACCAGCACGGCGCGAGCACTCACGGCGACGGCCAGGAGAACTCGTTCAGCATCCTGATGGGCGACAACTTCGCCGACGACAAGGGCAATGCGGTCATCGACCTCGAGTACAACGAGCGTGGTGGAATCACCGGCGCCCATCGTTCGTTCTTCTCGAACATCGCCACCATGGACCGCGGCGTGCCGCGTCCTCCGGAAGCGATCTTCAATGCGGGCGAATTCGGCGGCAGCATCCCGATCTCCGCGATCAACACCATTCTCGCGGGTTACCCGGGTACGACGCCGCTCACCGGCACCGGCAATTACGGCGGCTACCTCGGTCTGAACGGCAACGGCACGCTGTTCACGACGCGTGACCCGGGCAACTGCGTGCAGAACTATCAGGGCGGCGTCGGCAGCGTGCTCGGTCTGCACATCACGCCGGATTGCACCACGGTCAAGTCCTACCTCGGATCGTATTTCGCGATCCAGGTGCCGATGCGTCGCTACAACCTGTTCTCGCGCGTGACCTACGACGTCACCGACAACATCCAGGCGTACGGCCAGATCAACTACATGCACTCGTTCGCCCAGGACTTGCAGGCGGCTTCCTACATCGGTCCGGGCAAATATTTCTACATTCCGCAGAACAGCCCGTTCGTGACCGGCAACGCGGCGCTGTCCTCGCTGATCGCCGCCGAAACCAATCCGACCGGCGGTCCGATCAAGATCGAGGACTGGCTGACTGCGCTCGGTCCTCGCATCGAGTCATTCACCTACAACGACTATCAGGCGAGCGGTGGCCTGAAGGGCGGCATCGGTTCGACCGATCTCGCCTGGAACGTCTACGGCTCCTACGGACAGACGCTGTTCAACGATTCGCAGGCGAACAACGTCAATATTCCGAACATCGAGAACATTCTCTACGGTACGGCGAACTACCAGGGTGCGAACGGCCAGAATTGCGTGGGCTTCGCCTGGAACCCGTTCGGCGCGACGCCGATGAGCGCGGGCTGCCTCGCCTACGCGAGCGGCACCGCCCAGAACGTCAACACGATCACCGAGAAGAACTTCGAGGCGGATCTGACCGGGACCCTGGCGCACCTCTCGCAGGGTAAACTGCAGTTCGCGCTGGGCGTCGACTACCGCGGCGAGAGCTTCAACTATCAGGCCGATCCGAGCCTGAACCCGGCGTTCAACGTGATGCCCTCGACCTATCCGTCGGACATCATCTCGCCCTCCTACGACCTGATCAGTTCGACCGGCGGCACCCAGAACGTGCGTGAGGTCTACGGCGAATTGCAGATCCCGGTGCTCAAGGACAAGCCGTTCGCGAAGGACGTCGGCGTCGACCTCGGCGCGCGCCACTCGCAATACGACCTGTTCGGCGGTGTCAACACGTTCAAGGCCGACTTCCACTGGAAGACCACGAACGCGCTGCTGTTCCGCGGCAGCTACGAGCGGGCGATCCGCGCGCCGAGCCTGCAGGAACTGTACAACCCGATCGTGCAGGCGCAGGACTCGATCTCGGTCGACCCCTGCGAGTACAACAGCCCCTACCGGACCGGCGCGAACGCGGCCCAGGTGGCGGCGCTGTGCCAGGCTCAGGGCGTACCGGCGGCGGCGCTGTCGACCTTCACGTATGGCGTGAGCTCGGCACCGGGCATCATCCAGGGCAACACCAACCTGCGGCCGGAAACCGCCAACACGTACTCGCTCGGCTTCGTGCTCACGCCGAAGTTCGACAGTCCGATGGCGCGTGATCTCGGTGTGTCGGTCGACTATTACCACATCAAGATCAACGACGCGATCGCCAACGTCGGCCTCGATGCGGTCCTGCAGCGCTGCTATAACTTCAACGGCGCGAATCCGAACTACTCGGTGAACAACTTCTACTGCCAGCAGATCCAGCGCGA
The DNA here is from genome assembly GCA_028870275.1 of Gammaproteobacteria bacterium. Lineage (GTDB taxonomy): Bacteria > Pseudomonadota > Gammaproteobacteria > Steroidobacterales > Steroidobacteraceae > Bog-1198. The sequence continues at coordinate 7,676 of JAGWPY010000207.1, forward strand.
CAGCAATGGATTCATTTCACTCGGCAAGGAGTTCTCGCTGAACGTCGGCTCGTACCTCACCGACGGCGCGGACATCGAGTGGCACTGGGGCTTCGGTCTCGATGCGCTCGGGTTGCCGGACACGGCGGGGCGCGTGAGGATCCAGTCCTACATCTCCTACCTGAACTCGCTGGTCGTGAACGGAGTGCCCGGCATCTCCAACATGAACTTCGCGGGCGGACTGGGTGATCCGGGCACGGTTGCGGCGGCGAACGGTACGACGATCTCGGACCTCGCGCATCCGAAGTGGAAGGCCAATACGATGTTCGCCTACGCGGTCGGCCCGGTCTCCGCCGACCTGCACTGGCGCTACCTCGCGGCGATGAAGGATCTCGGCACGGCGGGCTTGCCGGTGGTGCCGTCCTACAGCTACTTCGACCTCGACGCAAACTGGTCGATCACCGATCAGGTGCAGATCACGGCTGGCATGACCAACCTGTTCGACAAGAGTCCGCCGGTGGTCGAGAGCGCGCCGATGCGCACCGACGCGGCGACGTATGACGTGGTGGGACGTACCTACTACATCGGCGTCAAGGCCTCGATCCGCTAGTCGACTCGGCCACGCCCCGGCTCGCACCCGTCCACCGGACGGGTTGCGGGCCGGGGCCTTTTCTTTTTGGCAGACTTGGCCGGGGAAAGGGCGGAGCGAGGAGTTCGACGTGAACCTGGTTTCGGCCGGTATCCCGGCCGTCTGGCGGATCCTTACCTGGATCGCGTTCGCGATCCTCGCGCTATTGACCTGGCGCCGGGCCGCATGGCACATGATGCGCAGCGCGGAGAATGCGAACGTGTTCCTCGCCGCTACCTTCGTGGTGCTCGGGCTGTGGTTGATCCACGCCGGCATCCAGCCGGGCCTGGAATTCCACCTCGTCGGAGCGACCGCGCTCACGCTGATGTTCGGGCCGTGGTTCGCGATGTTCTCGCTCGCGCTGGTGGTCGCGGGAATCACGGCGCACACCGGACAATACGCCGCCTATGCGGCCAACGTGCTGGTGATGGGAGCCGTGCCGGTGGGGGTGAGCTGGGCAATCTACCGGTTCGTCGATCGACGCCTGCCAAACAACATCTTCGTGTACATCTTCCTGAACAGCTTCTTCGGCGCCGGATTCGCGGCCGCGTCCGTGGGTCTCGCGTCCACGGCCTTCGCGGTACTCTGCGGCACTTATCGATTCGGCTACCTGCTCGACAACTACCTGGTGTACTACCTGCTGCTCGCGTGGGCCGAATCCTTCAATACGGGCATGGTCATCACGCTTCTGGTGGTCTATCGTCCGCAGTGGATTTCCACTTTCGACGACGGTCGATACCTGCGGCCGCGATAGATATCCGGAATGCCGCGATGAAAGACCCGATCCGCCGTCTGCTCCCCCTCCTCGTGTTCGCCGCGGCGATCGCCCATGCCCAGGCGATGCCGCCGCTGCTGCTGCCCGCGATGCCGGTCGTGTCGCCGGATCGGGGCCGGATCGAGGCGCTTCTCGCGATCATCGATGCCTACGAGCACTCGCTGGGAGTCATTCGCGACCGATACGCACAGTCGGTCGGCTCCGTGGGCATCGATCCGGCCGGCCGCAGCCTCGCCCAGGAACTCTCGCTGTACTGCCATCCGCTCGCGGCCGGACGGATCGACGCGTCGCTGCGTGCGGCGGTCGGCACCGCGCTCGGCAAGGGCGACGTCGCGGCGGCCGATCGCGGCATGCAAAGGCTCGTGGAGCGCGTTTCGTCGGATTGGGACCAGTGCCAGGCATTGCTGGAATACTGGGACCGGTTCGTGCTCGCCGGCCCGGATTTCAGGCCTTACGAGGCCATGCTGGCCGCCAACGGAGTGACGTACGGCGGCGGGGCGCAGATCGCCGCCCTGCAGAGCCAGTTCGAGGCCGCAGTCGCCGCCGGACGCTTTCGCGAGGGCCTGACGCAGATCTGGCCGCGCCTGCTCGCGGCACGCGATGCGGCCGCGGCCGCGGCGGCGCCGACGCTGCTGGCCCGGGCGTTGCACGGGGGATTCCACGGCCTGTACGAGACGCAGACCGCCGAGTGTCCACCCCCGGCCACACGGACATCGGGAACCCCACACCCGGCGCTCGATCCGTTGCATCGGCCCGAGCCTCTCGTCTATCCGGCCCAGGCAAGCCGGCTGTCGGAAACCGGCGCCGTGCGGGTCGGCTTCGTGGTGTCGAGCCTCGGTTGCGCTCGACGGATCTTCGTACTGCAGTCCTCCGGGTACGAGCTGCTCGATCGTGCGGCGGTCGGCTATGTCGCGCAGGGTCGATACCTTCCGGCGGAACTCGACGGCCACGCCGTGGAGGCCACCACGGAACAGACCGTGCAGTTCACGCTGTCGAATCCCTAAGAGTCCTGGACCGGATGCTCCCGACGGACAATACCCGCCGCCCGCTCGACCGTCGCGCGGTGCTCATGACCCTGGGTCTGTGCATGATCTGGGGTGCGCAGCAGGCGGCGATGAAGGCGGTCGCGACCGAGGTCGCGCCGCTGATGCAACTGTCCATCCGTTTCGCGTTCGCGGCCGCATTCTTCGGCGCCTGGGTGCTGCTGGAAGAGGGGCCGGGTGCCTTCGGTGACGGCACCTTGCCGGGCGGCGCGCTGATGGGGCTGCTGTTCACGCTCGAGTTCGTGCTGGTTGGCGAGGCGCTCGTATACACGAGCGCCTCGCACACCATCGTGTTCCTGTACACCTCGCCGATCTTCACGGCGCTCGGCGTGCGATTCCTGCCGGACGAGAGGTTGCGCAGGGAGCAATGGCTGGGGATCGCGATCGCATTCCTCGGCATCGTGATCGCATTCGTCGGCCCCGGGCACCGAGCGGTCACCGATCTGATGGTGGGCGATTTTCTCGCGCTGCTCGCCGGCGCCGCCTGGGGGCTGTCCAACGTCGTGCTGCGTCGAAGCCGGCTGAGTGGCGCGTCCACGGCGAAGACGGTGCTGTATCAGGTGGGCATCGCCGCGCCGCTGCTGTTCGCCGTCGCCGCGGCGACCGGCCAGACGCACCTCGTGTTCACCGCGGCGGCGATCGCCTCGCTTGCGTTCCAGACTCTGGTGATCTCGACGAGCAGTTACCTGCTGTGGTTCTGGATGCTGCGACACTATCTGACCTCCCGCCTGATGCTGA
>JAGWPY010000208.1 GCA_028870275.1 Gammaproteobacteria bacterium
CCACCCCGCTCCCCGGTATACTCGCTCGGGGTGGGGAGTCTTCCGGAGCGTCGACCGGGATGAGCGTTGAACTCGAGTCCGAGATCCGCAACTTGGCGCCGGCGCAGCAGGCGAGAATCGATTTGGCGGCCTGTCACCGCCTGGCCGCGCGATTCGGCTTCAGCGAGGGCATCGACAACCACCTGACGCTCATGGTGCCAGGACGTTCCGACCGCTTCCTCCTGGCGCCGTTCGGCCTGCACTGGTCCGAGGTACGCGCCTCGGATTTCATGGAAATCGATTTCAGCGGCGCGCGTGTCCGCGGCAGCGGACCGGTCGAGGACACCGCGCTCTTCATTCACCTCCCCGTGCACCGGTTCTCGCCGCAGGCGCGTTGCGCACTGCACACGCACATGCCTTACGCGACGGCGCTGTGCATGCTCGAGAATCCGCGGCTCGAGATGGCGGTGCAGAGCGCCCTGATGTTCTACGAGGACATCTCCTACGAGGCCGATTACAACGGCCTGGCCTATGATCGGGCCGAGGGCGAACGCCTCGCCCGGGCACTCGGCACCTCATCGGTGCTCATGATGCGTAACCACGGCGTTCTGGTCGTCGGACGAACCGTCGCCGAAGCGTTCGAGCGGCTCTACTTCCTCGAGCGCGCCTGCCAGGCCCAGGTACTGGCGCTATCGACCGGTCGCGCTCTGCGGACGATACCCGAGACGCTCGCGCGTTCGACCGCCGAGCAGCTGAAGCAAGGCTTGCTGGTCGACGGCCGTGCGCGCCCGGAACTGCATTTTTCGGCGCTCAAACGCCTGCTCGACCGCAACGAACCGGATTACGCCACCTGAGCGCGCGCGCCTCAGCCGCAAGCGGCTCGGCCTCGACCGCGTGGACGCCGTATGTCGTCCTGCTGGCGACCGTGCTGTTCATCAATTACGTCGATCGTGGCCTTCTGCCCGCGGCCGCCGATCAGGTCCAGCGGGACTTGGGGCTGAGCGCCTCGCAGCTCGGCATTCTGCTCTCGGCGTTCTTCTGGACCTACGCCCTGATCCAGATCCCGATCGGCTGGATCGCCGAGCGGGTCGGCGCCGGCCGGGTGCTGACCGCGGGCCTGGTGATCTGGGCGATCGCGACCACGGTGACCGGCACCGTCTCGACCTTCGCGACGCTCCTGCTGCTGCGCTTGCTGCTCGGGATCGGCGAGAGCACCGGTTTTCCCTGTGTCTCGAAACTCCTCGCGGTGGCTGTCGCGACCGATGAACTCGGCACGGCCAACGGCATCGTCGGCTTCGCCTACAACTTTGGCCCGGCCTTCGGCACCTATTTCGGCGGGATGGTCATGGCCCATTACGGCTGGCGCGTCGCCTTCCTCGGGTTTGGTGCGCTGTCCCTGATCTGGCTCTGGCCCTGGTCGCGGGTCGCGGTGCAGGCGAGCGCACGCGAGGAGATCGGCCGGGATGGCCTGTCCTTCTCGACCATCCTGCGCCAGCGCTCGCTCTGGGGTGCGAGCCTCGGCCACTTCTCGAGCAACTACACCTTCTACTTCATGCTCTCGTGGCTGCCCTATTACCTGGTGCGCGAGCGTGGCTTCTCCACGGTCGGCATGGCGGAGATCGCCGGCAGTGCCTTCTTCGTCACCGCGCTCACCGCCTTGGGCGGCGGCTGGGCGATCGACCGGTACGTGCGCGCGGGCGGTTCGTGCAATTTCGCCTACAAGTCGCTCATGGCGGCCGCCCATGCCGGCGCGGTCGGCTGCATGCTCGGCATCGCCCTCGGCCCGCGCTGGGTGGCGATCGCCTGCATCTTCGGCTACCAGGCGCTCACCGGGCTCGCCTCACCCGGTGTCTACGCGATACCGCAGATTCTCGCCGGCGCACGCGCGACCGGCCGCTGGGTCGGCGTGCAGAACGCCATGGGCAATCTCGCCGGGATCGCCGCTCCGGCGCTCACCGGGCTGATCGTCGATCGTACGGGTCAGTTCACCGCGGCCTTCGTGCTCTCGGCGGCGGTGAGCCTGCTCGGCCTCTACGGCTGGATCTGGATGATTCCGCCGCTCGCCGAACTGCCCTGGAAGGACCTCGAGGCGCGCCGCGCGCAGCCTCAGATCCCGGCCACGTAGAAATAGCCCACGACCGCGGCGGCCGCGAGGCAATAGATCCCGAACAGGTGCCAGCGGCCGTGCTCCAGCCAGCGGCTGAGCCAGCGCAGCGCGAGCAGCCCGGCGAAGAACGCGACGACCGCACCGAGCAGGCAGGAGCCCATGATCGAGCCCAGGTGCAAGCTCGGATCGTGTCTCTGCGCGACCATCAGGCGCCACACTTCGCGCGCGACCACGGGCGGAGTGAGCACCACGGCCAGCGCGAAACTGAACGCCTCCGAGCGGGCCTTGGCGAGGCCGAGCAGCATCCCCGCGGAGATCGTCGCGCCCGATCGCGAGAAGCCGCGAAACGGCAGGCACAGCCCCTGCACCGCGCCGATGATCCCGGCCTCGCGCGCGTCGGGGTCGCGTTCGAGCGGCTCGGGACGCCGGCCGCGACGGTCCCACAGACCGGTGCCGAGGATCAGGATTCCGGCCGCGACCAGCGCCGGGGCGATCCATTCGAGGTGTCCGAACAGATCCTCGATCTGCGCGTGGGCGACGCCGCGCAACAGCGTCTTCTCGATGATCTTGATCAGCGCCTCGCCGATCACGGCGGTCGCGAGCGTGGCGATCACGATCGGCCCGGCGATGGTGCGCACCGCGGCGAAATCGCGCAGGTAGGTGCTGCGCCACTGGCGCCAGAAATAGACGATGACCGCGAACATCGTGCCGGTATGCAGCATCACGAGCAGCAGGGTCATCGGCGGCGCCGAGGGGTCGAGTCCGAGGAGCTTTTCGGCGACCACCACGTGGGCCGAGCTCGACACCGGCAGCAGTTCGGCGAGGCCCTGAATGAACGCGAGAATGATGATGTGAACGATGGTCATTTCGCTGCCGGCGCGCGCGGGCGCAGGCTCCTGTTTCGCGGTGTATGAGAGGGGTGGCGCCGCGCATTGTACCTGCCGCTCACGGGATTTGCGTACGCCGCGACCGGCGATCCGGCGGCTATAATGCGCGAGCGCTCCGCCTTCGCCGCGGGGCCCCGAACCCTCGACCCTCACACGCGACAGGACGCCACGCCCGATGCCCACGCTGTTCGATCCGATTCGTTTTGGAGATTTGACCGCCGCCAACCGCGTCGTGATGGCGCCGCTGACCCGCGACCGCGCCGGACCGGGTCAGGTGCCGACCCCGCTGATGGCGAGCTATTACGCACAGCGGGCCAGCGCGGGCATGATCATCTCGGAGGCGACCCAGGTCAGTGCGAGCGGCCAGGGCTATCTCGACACACCGGGGATCCACAGCGCCGAGCAGGTGGAGGGCTGGCGGCGGGTCGTGGAAGCCGTGCACGCCCATGGCGGCCGCATGGTCGCGCAGCTCTGGCACGTGGGCCGGATCTCCCACGTCTCGCTGCAGCCGGGCGGCGTGCAGCCGGTGTCGAGCACCGCGCGAGCGGCCCGCGCAAAGACCTACACCGCGAAGGGGTTCGAGGACGTGTCCGCGCCGCGCGCACTCGCACTCGAGGAGTTGCCGGGCATCGTGGCGAGTTATGCGCGCGCGGCCGGTAACGCGATCGCGGCCGGTTTCGACGGTGTCGAGGTGCATTGCGCGAACGGCTACCTGCTCGAGCAGTTCCTGCGCGACAGCATCAACGACCGCAGCGACGAGTATGGCGGACCGCCGGAGAATCGGATTCGCCTGCCGGTCGAGGTCATGAAGGCGGTGGTGGCCGAGATCGGTGCCGGCCGCACGGGCATCCGGATCTCGCCGGTCACGCCGGTCAACGACGCCAAGCAGGACAGCGACGCCCAAGGACTGTTCGGCCTGTACATGGACCGCCTCGCGCCGCTCAAGCTCGCCTATGTGCATGTGATCGAAGGCGCGACCGGCGGTGCGCGCGACCTCGTCCCGTTCGACTACGAGGCGCTGCGGCGCCGCTTCAAGCAGGACCATCCGGGCGGCGCCTGGATCGTGAACAACGGCTACACCCGATCGCTCGCGATCGAAGCGGTGGCGAGCGGCCGCGCCGACCTCGTCGCCTTCGGCAAGCCGTTCATCTCCAATCCGGACCTCGTACGAAGGCTGCAGCTCGATGCGCCCCTGAACGCGCCGAACACGGCGACGTTCTACGGTGGCGGGGCCGAGGGCTACACGGATTACCCGACGCTCGAGGCTCCGGCGCTCGCCTGAGGCGGGCGAACCGGGCCTTCGTGTATCGTACGCCGGTCGTCAATTTCTTCCGGGAGAGTTCCGCATGGATCTGGGCATTCGTGGCCGGCGCGCGATCGTGTGCGCCTCCAGCCAGGGCCTCGGCAAGGGCTGCGCGCTCGCGCTGGCCGCGGCCGGGGTATCGCTGGTGATCAATGGCCGCGACGCGGCCAAGCTCGAGCAGACCGCCCGCGAGATTCGCGCGGCGCATGGCGTCGAGGTCGTCCCGGTCGCCGCCGACCTCGCCGATCCGGCCGGACAGGCGGCGCTGCTCGCGGCCTGCCCGGACCCGGACATTCTCGTGAACAACAACGGCGGACCGCCGTTTCGGGACTTCCGCACCCTCGATCGGGCGGCCATGGTCACCGGCGTGACCATGAACATGTTCACGCCGATCGAACTGATCCAGAAAGTGATCGACGGCATGGCATCGCGCGGCTTCGGCCGCATCGTCAACGTGACCTCGATCAGCGTGAAGATGCCGCTCGCCGGACTCGACCTCTCGAGCGGCGCGCGCGCGGGCCTCACGGCATTCGTCGCCGGGATCGCGCGAACCGTGGCGAACCGCAACGTCACGATCAATCACCTGTTGCCCGGTTATTTCGACACGCGGCGGCTGCGCCAGGGCTTTGCCGCCTCGGCGCAGCGCTCGGGCGCGACCGAGTCGTCGATCGCCTCCACGGAGATGGCGACCATCCCTGCGCGCCGTTTCGGCAACATCGAGGAGTTCGGCCAGACCTGCGCGTTTCTCTGCAGCGTCCACGCCGGCTACATCACGGCCCAGAACATCCTGCTCGACGGCGGTCTGTTTCCCGCGGCGTTCTGACGAGCGAGGCGCGCCCCTCGACCCGCGCTCAACGCTCGACGGTCGCGAGCGACTCGAGCAGTTCGCGGTAATCGGCGAGCGCGCGCGTGCGCAGGCCGGCCACCTTGCCCCGGTCGTCCCAGAGCCGCAGCCGCACCGCGTCCCGGTGAAACGGCTGCCGCTCGAACGCGGCGACCGCGGCTGAGTCCATCGGCCCGCCCTGCAGCTCGAGCGTGTGGACCGAGGCCGGCGAGAGCTGGGCGAAGTAATCGGGCTGGACCGCGCAGAGATAGCGCTTCGCGGCGACGTGCAGTTTCACGGGCTCGCTCACCGCCTCGCCGAAGCGCGCCGCGAGCCAGCGCGCGCCGCTTCGCTCGTGCCGCGCATCGCTCTTCCAGTCGGCCAGATCGTCCGGCGTGGCGACCACGAGATGGCCGATGTCGTGCAGCAGGGCGGCGGCGACCAGCGTCGGCGGCGCCCGTTCGGCCTCGGCGAAGTGCGCGGCCTGCAAGCCGTGTTCGGTCATCGACACGGCCTCGCCGAAATAGGCGCCCGCGCCCCGGGCGGCGTAGATCGCCAGGATCTCCTCGACGACGTTCATGCCTGCGACCTCGCCGCCCGGCCGCGGCGCGCCTGCGCCGCCGCCGAGTGCACGCTGTCGCGCGTCAGGTAGCAGCCGCGCAGGTGACGCGGATGGCGCGCCGAGGAGAACGCCGTTCGTCCGTGCAGGATGCGCTGGTTGTCGAACACGACCAGTTCCCCGTCCCGCAGCCGGCAGCGCAGCTGGAAGCGCGGTTCACGCAACAACGCCGCGAAGGCGCGGTAGGCGGCGTAGAAGCGCTCGGCGGCCCCGGCCGGCAAAGGCAGCGGCGCGATCGAGCGGTTGTTGTAATGCACCGCCGCGATCGTTCCGGTGCAGCTCAGCTGGATCAACGGTCGCTCCGCGTACAGTTCGGCGTCGGCGCTTCGGTAGCGAAACGGCACGGCGGTGCGCGTCAGGCAATCGAACTGCGCCGGCGCCACCTCGCGCAGGTGCTCGGCGAGTGCGAATCCGTCGGCGAACAGGCTCTCGCCGCCGTCGGGTGAAGTCACCAGCGCGTGCAGGGCCTGGAAGCCGGGCACCGGCTCGCGGTAGGGATTGTCGGTGTGCAGACCGAGGCCGAGATCCGAGTAGGCGAGGTTCTCCGGTTGCGGCACCGAGCGCACGTCGAACACTTCGCCGTAGTTGGTCACGGCGACCCGGCCGACGGCGCGCATGGCTTTCAGGATCCCCTCCTCGGTCGTCGGGACCTCGCCGAGGAAGGCGATGCCCTCGACCAGGAGTCGGTGCAGCCAGTGAGCCCGCGCCTCGCCCCGCGCCTCGAGCGCGCCGAACTCGAGCCAGGCGAAGTCCCGCCGCGCCTCGCGGCGCGCGCCTTCGAGCCAGGCGCTGCGCAGAAGCTCGGGTTCCGGCGGGGCCGCCGGACCATGAGCGCGCAACCAGGCGACCTCGAACCGCGCACCGGCCTCATCGCCCTCCCAGTCGACCTGCAGCCGACCGGCGTGCAGCCGCGCCCCGCGAATCGTCGGCTCGGCCGGCAGATCGGCGACGTCGATCAGTCGCTGACCGCTGTGCGGATCGCGATCCTCGGGACGGTTGTCGCGCAGCCAGAGGCTGGCGAACCGATCGACCCGCCCGTCGCGCCAGCGCACCGTGAGCCCCGTCCCGCTCCAGTCGAGCGCCTCGATGCCGATTTCCTCGTTCATCCCGTCCACTCCCGCCACCCCTGACCGCTCGGCGCCCGGGGGCTCAGCATACGGGTCGCGATCGACCATGGCGACTTCGCCGTGGTTGACGCGAAGCCCTCTCAAGCCGCCGCGGCGCGCGCCGATAAGACCTTTAAGACCAGAGCCGCGAGGCTCCCGAGGCTCGCGCGACGAGGACGACTGGCGATGTTGGATTGCACGCGGCAGCTGAGACCCCGGGCCGGTTTCCCCGGTACCCCGGAGTTCACGATGGCGTTCCAGCCGGTCGTCGAGCTCGATAGCGGCCGGATCCTCGCCTACGAGGCGCTCGCCCGGCCGGTGCCGGACGGCGCCGCCGGCAGTCTGTTCGAGCAGATCCCCGCATCGCACCGCTGCGTGTTCGACCAGTACTGCCGCATCAAGGCCGTCAAGCTCGCCGCCGGACTCGATCTGCGCGCGCCGCTCGCGATCAACGTGCTGCCGGTCGGACCCTGCCCCGCGGCCGACTGCCTCGATGAGTTCGTAGTGACCGCGGACCGCTACGGATTTTCGCCCGAACGGTTGATCCTCGAGCTGCCCGCGCCGACTTCGGCCCAGGACCTGTCCTACCTCGCGCCGATGGCCCTTGCCGCCCGTCGCCAGGGCATGCTCGTCGCCCTCGATGATTTTCACGCCACCTCGGCGAGCACGCCCGGCCTCGTCGAGCTGCGGCCAAACCTGGTCAAACTCGCCATGAGCCTGGTGCGGCGGATCGACGCCGACGCGGCGCGGCGCGCCCAGGTCCGGGCGATCCTCGGGCACTGCGCCCGGTTCGGCGCCGCGGTGATCGCCAAGGGCGTGGAGACCTTCGAGGAGGCGGCGACGCTCGGCGCACTCGAGGTGAGCCAGTTTCAGGGATATCTGTTCGCGCGTCCGGCGATCGAGCGCCTGGCGGGCGTACCGGAGGTGGTGCTCGAACGCGTTCGCAGCCTCGTGGCCGAGCAGGCGATGCTGAGGCGGGACGCCCGGCGCGCGCGCGCCCAGAACACGGCCTGAGCTCAGGTGTCGTTCGGGAGCAGCACCGAACGGTCGACGCGGCCGATCTCGGTCCGCCCACAGAACGCCATGCTCAGGTCGAGTTCCCGGTGGATCAGCTCGAGGCAGCGGCTCACCCCGGCCTCGCCGAGCGCACCGAGCCCGTAGAGGAACGCGCGGCCGATCAAGGTGCCACGGGCGCCGAGCGCGATCGCGCGCAGCACGTCCTGGCCGCTGCGGATGCCCCCGTCCATCCACACTTCGATCCGCGAGCCGACGGCTGCGGCGATCGCCGGCAGCGCCTCGATCGAGGCCGGCGCCCCGTCGAGCTGCCGGCCGCCGTGATTCGAGACCACCAGCGCATCGGCGCCGGTGTCGGCCGCATGCCGGGCGTCCTCCGCGTCCATGATGCCCTTGAGGATCAGCGGGCCGCCCCAGCGGCGCTTGATCCACTCGACATCGCCCCAGTTCAGGTGCGGATCGAACTGTTCGTTGGTCCAGGCATTGAGCGAATCGAGGCTGTCGACGCCGCGCGCATGGCCGACGATGTTGCCGAAGGTGCGCCGGCGCGTGCCGAGCATGCCGAGGCACCAGCGCGGCTTGGTGGCGAGATCGACGAGGTTGCGCAGCGTCGGCCGCGGCGGCGCGGTCAGGCCGTTCTTCAGGTCCTTGTGCCGCTGACCGAGGATCTGCAGATCGAGCGTGAGCATCAGCGCCGAGCAGCCGGCGGCCCGGGCCCGGTCGATCAGCCGTTCGACGAAATCCCGGTCGCGCATCACGTACAGCTGGAACCAGAACGGCGCGCCGGTCGCCGCGGCCACGTCCTCGATCGAACAGATGCTCATCGTCGAGAGCGTGAACGGCACGCCGAAGCGTGCGGCGGCGCGCGCCGCGAGGATCTCCCCGTCGGCGCGCTGCATGCCGGTGAGTCCGGTGGGCGCCAGCGCGACCGGCATGGCGACCTCCTGGCCGATCATGCGGGTTCTTAGGCTCCGCCGGTCGATGTCGACCGCGACCCGCTGGCGGAACTTCCACCGTCCGAACTGGCGCTCGTTCTCCCGATAGGTCGTCTCGGTCCAGGAGCCGCAGTCGACGTAGTCGTAGAACATCCGCGGCACGCGCCGCTCGGCGAGCTTTCGCAGGTCCTCGTTGCAGGTGATCACGCCCATGCGCCGCATCCCCCTTCGCTGCGCTTCGCCGCGGTGCGCGGCGCGCCCGGCAGTGTAGCGGATCCACCCTGCGATCGACGCCCTTGCCGCCGGGCCGCCCGCCGGTGCATTCTGCGGTCCCCGGAGGACCTAAAGACCCATGAGCGAAGCCGAATCGATCCCTGCCCGCCGCGGTGGCGCTCGCGCCGCCCGCCGAGCCGCCCGCGCCGCGCCGCTGCCCGACAATCTGCGCCCCGTGAACCCGGGCATGCCGGGCGGCCTCTACAAGCCGCTCAGCGAGGCCGATGTGCTGCGCATCCACCACGCGGCGCTCGACGTGCTCGAACAGATCGGCCTCGCCGACGCGACGCCGAGCGGCATCGAGTACATGACGCGCGCCGGCGCCCGGCTGACCCCCGAGGGCCGGCTGGTGTTTCCGCGGGCGCTCGTCGAGGACACGGTCGCCCGTGCCGGCCGGCACTTCGTGCTGCACGGCCAGGACCCCAAGCACGACCTGGAGCCCTGGGGCTCGAAGGTCTACTTCGGCACCGCCGGCGCCGCCGTGCACATCGTCGATGCGCGCACCGGCGAGTACCGCGACTCGACCACCCGCGATCTGTACGACATCGCCCGCGTGGTCGACACGCTCGATCATCTGCACTTCTACCAGCGCTCGGTGGTCTGCCGCGACCTGGTCAATCCGCTCGAGATGGACGTGAACACGGCCTATGCCTGCGTGTCCGGCACGACCAAGCACGTCGGCACGAGCTGGGTGCGCCCCGAGCACCTCGAGGCGAGCCTGGAGATGCTGCACATGATCGCCGGCGGCGAGGACAAGTGGCGCGAGCGCCCGTTCGTCAGCCAGTCGAACTGTTTCGTCGTGCCGCCACTCAAGTTCGCCTACGACGCCTGTCTGTGCCTCGAGGTGGCCGTGCGCGGCGGCATGCCGGTGCTGCTGCTGTCGGCGGGCCAGGCGGGCGCCACCGCACCGGCGGCGCTCGCCGGCGCGCTGGTGCAGGAAGTGGCCGAGTGCCTCGCCGGCCTCGTCTACGTGAATGCGATCAAGCCGGGGGCGCCGGCGATCTTCGGCACCTGGTGCTTCGTCTCGGATCTGCGCACCGGGGCGATGTCGGGCGGCAGCCCGGAGCAGGCGCTGCTGTCGGCGGCGAGCGCCCAGCTCGCCCGCTACTACGACCTGACCGGCGGCACGGCCTCAGGGATGAGCGATGCGAAGCTCCCCGACGTGCAGTCCGGCCTCGAGAAGGCCTACAACCACGCGCTGGTCGGCAATGCGGGCGCGAATCTGATCTACGAGTCGGCCGGCATGCTCGCGAGCCTGCTCGGCTTCAGCATGGAAAGCCTGATCATCGACAACGACATCATCGGCGCCGTGCAACGGACCATCAAGGGCATCGACGTGAGCGACGAATCGCTGTCGATCGAGACGATGCGCAAGGTCTGCCTCGAGGGGCCGGGGCATTACCTCGGCGCCGATCAGACGCTGCAGCGCATGCAGCGCGAATACGTCTATCCGAGCGTCGGCGATCGCACCAGCCCGAACGAATGGGCGAGCCAGGGACGCCCGAGCGTGGTCGATCGGGCGCGCCACAAGCTCGAGGCGATTCTCGCAAGCCACTATCCGAGCCACATCCCGGCCTCGGTCGACGCGGCGATCCGCGAGCGTCTGCCGATCCGCCTGCCGCGCGAGGCGATGGGACCGGCCGGGCGCGGCTGAACCCGCCCGGCCATCGATCCGGGCGGGCCATCGGCGCATGGCCCGCCCGCTCAGGCGATCAGCGACTCGAGCCGCGCGCGGCCGAAGCCGCGCTCGACGAAGTCCGCGAGGCCGTCGAGCGTGTCCTCGAGCGAAGGCGTGTCGGCACCGAACAGCGCGCGCATCACCGCCGCATTCTCGAAAAGTCCGTGCACATAGACCGCGAGCGTGGCGCCATGCTGCCAGCCGCAGCCCGCGGGCAGAGCCTCGCACAGGCCCTGCGCGGCGGGCCCGGCGATCGCCGTGGTATGCCCGTGGCGGATCTCGTAGGCGTCGAACTCGAGGCCGCCGAGGCTCGACCAGGCGCCGGTGAGCGGCCCGAACCGGTAGCGGGCGCGCTGCGTGTGCTTCTGGCGCGCGAACGCGCTCGCGTAGGGCAGCAGGCCGAGGCCGCCCGCGGCGCCCTCGACCCCCAAGGGATCGGCGATCTCGCCGCCGAGCATCATGAGTCCGCCGCAGATCGCGAGCAGCGCGCGGCCCGCTCCGACGTGCGCCGCGACCGCCGCATCGAGGCCGGTCGCGCGCAGCCAGGCGAGGTCCGCCGCGACGTGCTTCGAGCCCGGCAGGATCACCAGATCGGCGCCGGCGAGCGCGCCCGGATCGCGCGCCCAGCGCAACTCCGCCCCCGGCACGCGCGCGAGCGGCGCGAACTCGTCGAGATTGCTGATGAAGGGGTAGGCGAGGATCGCGATGCGCCGCCGCGCCGACGCGGCGGCGCGCGCAGCGGCGGGCGGGGCGTGGATGCCGTCCTCCTCGGGCAGTCCGTGCCCTCGCCACATCGGCAGCACCGCGAGCGTCGGCACGCCCGTGAGGCGTTCGAGCATCTGCGGCCCGGGCGCGAGCAGCGCCGGGTCGCCGCGAAACTTGTTGAGCACGAAACCGCGCACCAGCGCGCGCTCGGCCGGTTCGAGCAGCTGATGCGTCCCGTACAGGTGCGCGAACGCACCACCCCGATCGATGTCGGCGACGATCAGCGTGGCCGCTCCGGCCTCGCTGGCGATGCGCATGTTCACGAGGTCGCAGTCGCGCAGGTTGATCTCCGCGGGCGAGCCCGCGCCCTCGATCACCACCAGCTCATTCTCGGCCTGCAGCTCCTCGAGACAGCCCCGGATCACCGGCCACAACCGCGGGCCGCGCTCGCGCCAGTCGATCGCCGCGATCTCGTCGTTGCGCCGTCCGAGCAGGATCAGCTGGCTGTGGCGCTCGCTCTCGGGCTTGAGGAGCACCGGGTTCATGCGCACTTCGGGCTCTCGATGAGCCGCGAGCGCCTGGAAATATTGCGCGCTGCCGATCTCGCCGCCCGCCACCACGCGGGCGTTGTTGCTCATGTTCTGGGCCTTGAACGGCGCGACCTTGAGGCCGGCGCGCGCGTACCAGCGCGCGAGCGCGGTGGCGAGCAGGCTCTTGCCCGCGCCACTGCTCGTGCCGCAGACCATCAGCGCGCGGCCGGCGCTAGTCATGCGCGCCCGAACGCACCGCCGGTCGCCACAGGTAGGCCCCGTCGTGCTCGACCACGTCGATGCGCGTGCGGAACGCGCTCGACAGCCAGTCTCCGGCGAGTGCCTCGGGCACGCTGCCGTGGCCGACCAGTCCGTCCTCGCCGAGCACCACCAGACGGTCCGCGGTCAGCGCGAGCGAGAGATCGTGGATCGCGCTCACGATCGCGACGCCGCAGCCGTGCGCCTGCCGGCGCAGCAGCCGGGCGACGTCCTCCTGATGCGGCGGGTCGAGGAACGCGGTCGGCTCGTCGAGCAGCAGGACGTTCGCCTCGACCGCGAGCACGCGCGCGAGGTGCACCCGTTGCCGCTCGCCGCCGGAGAGCGTCGAGACCTTGCGCGCGGCCCAGCGCAGCGAGCCGGTGGCGAGCATCGCCCGGTGCACGGCGGCCTCGTCGTCGACGTCGCGATGCGCGAGCCAGCCCGAATGGGCGAAGCGGCCGAGGCCGACCACCTCGGCCGCGGTCAGGTCGGAAGGCGCCGGTGATTGCGCGAGCCAGCCCAAGCGCCGCGCCCGCTCGCGCCGCGGCCTGGCGGTGAGCGGCCGGCCGTGCAGCGAGACCCCGCCGGCGCGCGGCGCCTGCAGGCCGGCGAGCGCGCGCAGCAGCGTCGACTTGCCGCAACCGTTCGGCCCGACGACCGCGGTCCAGCAGCCGCTCGCGAGCTCGAGCGAGATCCGATCGAGTACGACGCGTTCGCCGTATCCGACCACGAGCTCCCGACAGGCGAGCGCGCTCGCGCCGGGCGCCTCATTCGCGGCGGCCTCAGGCATTGCGCGCCCGCCTCCACAGCAGCATCGCGAGGTACACCCCGCCCAGGCAGGCCGTGACCGCCCCGACCGGCAGTTCCGCGGGACGCATGATCCAGCGACTGAGGAGGTCCGCCGCCTGCAGCAGCGCCCCGCCGCACAGGGGCGAGGCGATCAGCAGGTGGCGGTGGTTCACGGTAAGGGTCTCGCGCACCAGATGCGGCGCGACCAGGCCGACGAAGCCAACCACGCCGACCTCGGCGACCGCCGCGGCGGTCGCCACCACGACGATCGCGAGGAGCCCCAGGCGCAGCGCGGGCAGCGACAGGCCGAGCGATTGCGCCGTGTCCTCGCCGAGCGTGAGCGCATCGAGACCGCGCGACAGCAGCACCGCCGGGATCGCACAGGCGAGGAACGCCGCGCCGAGCACCGCGACCGCGCTCCAGCTGAGATAGCCCGTGCTGCCGAGCAGGAACACCTGCATCGTGCGCCACAGGTCCGGTTTCGCGAGCAGCAAGAGCGAGGTGATCGCGCTCAACAGGAAGCCGACCACGATCCCGGAGAGCAGCAGGCTCGCGGTCTGGAGCACGCCGCGGGCGAGCGCCACGGTGAGCACGATCGCGAGCCCGGCGCCGAGCGCGGCGGCGCCGGTCATGCCGAGCTCGGCCGCCCAGGCGAGCGCGCCGATCGAGGCGCCGCTGCCGAGCAGGGCGAGCGTCACACCGAGCGCGGCGCCCGAAGCGGTGCCGAGCAGATAGGGTTCGGCGAGCGGGTTGCGAAACACCGCCTGCGCGATCGCCCCGCCGAGCCCGAGAAGGGCCCCGACCAGCCAGGCGCCCACGGTGCGCGGCAGGCGGATGTCCCAGAGCACGATCGCCGATTGCGCGTCCGGCGCGAGCAGCCAGTGCAGCGAGCGGCCGAGACTCGTGGTGCCGACCAGCAGGCCGCCGAGCGAGAGCAGGGCCGTGACCAGCAGACAGATCGCCAGCCAGACCGCGAAACGCGCCGTCGCGTCCCGCGCGCGCGGCGGCAGGCGGTCGGCGACGGCGGGCGACGCGCCGCTCATGGCGGGAGCCTCTCCAGGCAGGCGGCGATCGCCTGCAGGCCCTGTGCGACGCGAGGACCCGGCCGCATGATCATGTTGCGCTGGTCGGTGCCGAGCGTGCAGATCCGGCCGCTGCGCACGGCGCGGATCCCGGACCAGCCGGGCCGGTCGGCGAGCCGGGCGCGCTCGCCCGCCGGGATCAGGATCACGTCGGGGTCGCGGCGCACGACGTACTC
>JAGWPY010000209.1 GCA_028870275.1 Gammaproteobacteria bacterium
CACCGGCACCAACAAGCGGCCGTTGAAGTCGCTGGCCGACATGATCAAGGGCAAGCAGGGCCGGTTCCGCCAGAACCTCCTTGGCAAGCGAGTTGATTATTCAGGTCGCAGTGTGATCGTAGTAGGTCCGACCCTCAGGTTGCACCAGTGCGGGCTGCCGAAGAAGATGGCCCTCGAGCTCTTCAAGCCCTTCATCTTCCACAAGCTCCAGATCCGCGGCGACGCCTCGACCATCAAGGCCGCCAAGCGCCTGGTCGAGCGCGAGGGCACCGAGGTGTGGGACATCCTCGAAGAGGTGATCCGCGAACATCCGGTGCTGCTGAACCGCGCGCCAACCCTGCACCGGCTGGGCATCCAGGCATTCGAGCCCGTGCTGGTGGAGGGCAAGGCGATCCAGCTGCATCCGCTGGTCTGCACGGCCTTCAACGCCGACTTCGACGGCGACCAGATGGCGGTGCACGTGCCGCTGTCGATCGAGGCGCAGCTCGAAGCGCGCGCGCTGATGATGAGCTCGAACAACATCCTCTCGCCCGCCAATGGCGATCCGATCATCGTGCCCTCGCAGGACGTGGTGCTCGGCCTCTACTACCTGACGCGCGAGAACGTCGGCGCGCGCGGCGAAGGCATGTTCTTCAGCGACGTGCAGGAAGCGCACCGCGCCTACGAGAGCCGCACCGTCGACCTGCAGGCGCGCATCAAGGTGCGCATCCGCGAGCACGTGCGCGACGCCGCGGGCGAGCTGCAGCCGCGCGTGCGGCTGGTGGCCACCACGATCGGCCGCGCACTGCTGTCCGAGATCCTGCCGAAGGGCATGTCCTTCGACCTGATCAACCAGGACATGACCAAGAAGAACATCTCGGCGATCATCAACGCCTGCTACCGCATCCTCGGCCTCAAGGAGACGGTGGTGTTCGCGGACCAGCTCATGTACATGGGCTTCCAGTACGCGACGCGTTCGGCGGTCTCGTTCGGCATCGACGACATCGTGATCCCGGAGCAGAAGGTCAAGCTGGTCGGCGCCGCGGAGCGCGAAGTCAAGGAGATCCAGGACCAGTACGCCTCGGGCCTGGTGACCAACGGCGAGCGCTACAACAAGGTGGTCGACATCTGGTCGCGCGCCAACGACCAGGTCGCGAAAGCGATGATGGAAAAGCTCGGCACCGAGGAAGCGACCGACTCGCACGGCCGGAAGCAGCGGCAGAAGTCGTTCAACTCGATCTTCATGATGGCCGATTCGGGCGCGCGCGGCAGCGCGGCCCAGATCCGCCAGCTCGCCGGCATGCGCGGCCTGATGGCCAAGCCCGACGGCTCGATCATCGAGACGCCGATCACGGCCAATTTCCGCGAAGGCCTGAACGTGTTGCAGTACTTCATCTCGACGCACGGCGCCCGCAAGGGCCTCGCCGACACCGCGCTGAAGACCGCCAACTCGGGCTACCTGACGCGGCGTCTGGTCGACGTCGCGCAGGATCTCGTGGTCACCGAAATCGACTGCGGCACGACGAACGGCCTGTCCATCACGCCAATCGTCGAGGGCGGCGACGTGGTCGAAGGTCTCGGCGAGCGGGTGCTCGGTCGGGTCGCGGCCGCTGACGTGGTGGTCGCCTCGAGCGGCGAAGTGCTGGTCGAGGCGGGTGTGCTGATCGACGAGAAGCTGGTGAAGCTCCTCGAGAAGATGGGCGTCGACCAGGTCATGGTCCGCTCGCCGATCACCTGCGAGACCCGCTACGGCGTCTGCGCGCAGTGCTACGGCCGTGACCTCGGTCGCGGGCACCGCATCAACATCGGCGAGGCGGTTGGCGTGATTGCGGCCCAGTCGATCGGCGAACCGGGCACGCAGCTCACCATGCGTACGTTCCACGTGGGCGGTGCCGCGTCGCGGGCGGCCGCGGCCAACGGCGTCGAAGTCAAGTCCAAGGGCACGATCCGCCTGCACAACATCAAGACGGTACGCCACGAAAAGGGCCACCTGGTCGCGGTGTCCCGCTCGGGCGAGCTCGGCGTGGTCGACGAGTTCGGCCGCGAGCGCGAGCGCTACAAGATCCCATACGGCGCGACCATCACGGTCGACGACGGGGTCGGGGTGGCGGCCGGCCAGTCGGTCGCGAACTGGGATCCGCACACGCACCCGGTCGTCACCGAAGTGGCGGGCATGATCAAGTTCCAGGACTTCGTCGACGGCATCACCGTCACGACGCAGGTCGACGAGGTCACCGGCCTGTCGAGCACCGTGGTCCTCGATCCGAAGCAGCGCGGTTCCGGCGGCAAGGACCTGCGGCCCGTCGTGCGCCTGGTCAATGCCAAGGGCAAGGAAGTGACGTTCGCGAACACCGACATTCCGGCGGTGTACGCGCTGCCGGCGGGGGCCATCGTCAGCCTCGATGACGGTGCGAAGGTGTCCGTGGGCGACATCATCGCGCGCATTCCGCAGGAGTCGTCCAAGACCCGTGACATCACCGGCGGTCTGCCGCGAGTCGCCGACCTGTTCGAGGCGCGCAAGCCGAAGGACTCGGCGATTCTCGCCGAGCGCAGCGGCACGGTGAGCTTCGGCAAGGAAACCAAGGGCAAGCGGCGCCTGATCATCACGAACGATCAGGGGGAGAAATACGAGGAACTCATCCCGAAGTGGCGTCACCTCAACGTGTTCGAAGGCGAACAGGTCGAGCGCGGCGAAGTCATCGCGGACGGCGAGCCCAACCCGCACGACATCCTCAGGCTCCAGGGCGTCGAGGCGCTCGCCAACTACCTGGTCCGCGAGATCCAGGACGTCTACCGTCTGCAGGGCGTGAAGATCAACGACAAGCACATCGAAGTCATCGTCAGGCAGATGCTCCGTAAGATCGAGGTTCAGGACACGGGTGACTCGGCGCTGCTGCGCGGCGAGCAGATGGATCGGGGCCGTCTCCTCGACGTCATCGAGAAGCAGAAGACCGAAGGCAAGAACCAGTCGACCTGGGAGCCGCTCCTGCTCGGCATTACCAAGGCGTCTCTCGCGACCGAGTCGTTCATCTCTGCGGCCTCGTTCCAGGAGACCACTCGCGTGCTCACGGAGGCGGCGGTCCGCGGTCTGAAGGACGACCTCCGGGGATTGAAGGAGAACGTGATCGTCGGTCGACTGATCCCGGCCGGTACCGGCTTTGCCTACCATGCGCGGCGTCGACGCGGCAGCGACGATTCCCGCCGGCGCAACTTCATGGACGTCGGTGGCGGCATCGGCGAGACCGAGGACGCGGTGCCGGCGGGCGATACCGACTCGGCGGAGTGAGATCGAGCCCCGGTTCGCGGTCACGCGAACCGGGGCCCGGGTTCATCGCCCATCGGTCGTGATGCCTTCCGTCGGCCGGAGGCGACGAGATGAACGGCGAACCGGATCTGCCACGTGACCTCGACCGCTTCGCCCGCATCGAGATCGTGCGGAGGAGCGAGTTCCGCACCACCCCGTGGCGCAACGGCGGCGGAGTCACGCACGAGGCGGCTCGTCGCCCGACAGCCGGCGAGCGGTTCGACTGGCGGGTCAGCGTCGCTGAAATCGCCACCCCCGGTCCTTTTTCGGCCTTCGAGGGCTATCGGCGCCACATGCTCCTGCTTCAGGGAGCAGGCGTGGAACTCGACTTCCCGGACGGACGCAGGTCGCGCCTGGCACGCCGCGGCGACCTGATCTCCTACGCGGGCTCGCCGCCACCCGATTGCCGGCTGAACGCCGGACCCTGCGTCGATCTGAACCTGATCACCGCCGCCTCGATCGCGGTCGAGACCTGGGTCCTCAGCGGCCCGAACATCCTGGTCGTACCAATGGCCGCCTACGAGGTGCTGCTGGTGTTCGGTCTCGATGCCGCGGGCTCGATCGATACCGCGGGCTCGATCGATGCGCTTCCCGCTCACTGTTCGACGGTCGGGCCGACCGACCTCGCCATCGTCGATGCTCTCTGCCCCGGCGAGATTCGCGTCCGGGCCGGGCCATGCGCGGGCGACGCTCCGGCCCTGTTCCTTGCTAAGCTCGGGCCCTCGGAAGGAGGCTAGGATGAACCGAACGACGACCCACGCGGATTCGCACGCCGAAACCACCGTTCTCCTGGACGCGATTCGGCAGTCGATCCGCGACCACACGCTCTGGCCCGAAGACGGCGCCGTGACCCGACTGCTGCGCAACCTCGAACTGACCGGCGGTGCCCGCCACCGCGCGATCGCGGTTGCGAAGTCTCTGGTCGAAGGTGCCCGTGCGCGACGCGACGAGCGACCCTTCCTCGACGCGTTCCTTCAGGAATTCGGGCTGTCGAATCAGGAAGGCATCGCCCTGATGTGCATTGCCGAAGCGTTGTTGCGTATCCCGGATGACGCGACCGCCGACCGGCTGATTGCCGAGCAACTCGCGAGTGGCGACTGGTCCTCGCACGCCGGCCGGTCCGAGTCGTTGTTCGTCAACGCATCGACCTGGGGGCTCATGCTCACGGGCGGAATCCTCGATCTGGACTCGACGATCAAGGCGGACGCGGCTGGATGGTTGCGCTCGCTCACCCGCAAGGCGGGTGAACCCGTGGTGCGGCTCGCCGTGAGGCGAGCGATGCGCATCATCGGCGGCGAGTTCGTCGTCGGTCGCACGATCGAGGAGGCGCTGAAGCGCAGTGCGGTCGAGCCGGCCCTCGGGCTCTGCTCCTTCGACATGCTCGGCGAAGGGGCGCGAACCCTGCGCGACGCAGACCGTTATCTCGCCTCCTACGAGCATGCGATCGACGCCATTGGTGCGGGTGCGAACGGTCGTGCACCCCACGAGGTCTCGTCGATCTCCATCAAACTGTCGGCGCTCGAGCCGCGATACGCACCATTGCAGCGCGAGCGCGCGCTTGCACGGTTGCTGCCCCGGGTGGAAGCGCTTGCCGAGCGGGCGGCGGCCGCTGGAATTCAGATGACGATCGACGCCGAAGAGGCCGATCGTCTCGATCTCTCCCTGGACGTGATCGAAGCCCTGTGCCGGAATACGCGGACCCGCGACTGGCCGGGACTCGGCCTCGCGGTGCAGGCCTATGGCAAGCGCGCGCCCGACGTGATCGACTGGGTCGCGGCGCTGGCGCGCGAATCACGCCGGCGGGTGACGGTGCGCCTGGTCAAGGGCGCGTACTGGGACAGCGAGATCAAGCGTGCCCAGGAGCGCGGACTCGACGGTTACCCTGTCTACACCCGCAAGCTCACCACGGACGTCTCCTATCTGGCCTGCGCCGGCCGACTGTTCGGCGCCCGCGACCTGATCTATCCGCAGTTCGCCACGCACAACGCCCACTCGATCGCGGCGGTCCTCGAACTCGCGCCGTCGGGCGCGTCGTACGAGTTCCAGCGACTCCACGGCATGGGCGGACTGCTCTACGCCGAGGCGATTCGCCGCATCGAGAACTTCCCGCGGGTGCGTGCCTATGCGCCGGTCGGCGAACACAAGGATCTGCTCGCCTATCTCGTACGCCGACTTCTCGAGAACGGCGCGAACACGTCGTTCGTCAACCGCTTCATGGACGAGAAGGTTCCGGTCGAGGAGATCGTGCGCGATCCGGTCGCCGAGATCGAGCGTCTGCAGAACGTGGCGAATCCCGAGATACCGGTGCCGGCCGATCTCTATCCGGATCGGCGCAACTCGCGCGGCGTCGATCCGGGAAATCCGCTGCAGATCGAGGCGATCTCGGCCGCCATCGCCCGCCAGCGCGGCCAGCGGCATCGAGCCGGACCGATACTCGACGGGCAGCAGCTCGACGGCGAGGGAGTCACGATCGAGAACCCCTCCGACCGTCGCGAGACGGTCGGAGGGGTGCGCGAGGCGAGCGGCGAGGAGATTGGCCGCGCGTTCGACCTGGCCGCCGCGGCCCAACCGGCCTGGAACCGCATGGGCGGCGCGGCGCGTGCGGCGGTGCTCGAGCAGGCGGCCGACCTGCTCGAGTCGAGGCGCGAGCAATTCTACGAATTGCTGGTACGCGAGGCCGGCAAGACGATCGGCGATGCGATCGCCGAGGTGCGCGAGGCCGCGGATTTCTGCCGCTACTATGCGCTAGCCGCCCGCACGCACTTCGAGTCTGGAGAACGACTGCGCGGACCGACCGGCGAGACCAACGAGCTTTCGCTGCAGGGGCGCGGAGTGTTCGCGTGCATCAGTCCGTGGAACTTTCCGCTGGCCATTTTCACCGGCCAGACGGTCGCGGCCCTCGCGGCCGGAAACGCCGTGGTCGCAAAGCCCGCGGAGCCGACGCCTCTGGTCGCCGCGCGCTGCGTGGCCCTGCTGCACGAGGCGGGCGTCACCCCCGGAGCGCTGCAGTTCACCCCCTGCGCGGGACGGATCTTCGCAGAGACGGCCTTCCGCCATCCGGCGCTCGCCGGCGTCGCCATGACCGGATCGACCGCGACCGCGCTCACGATCAACCGGGCGCTCGCGGCTCGCGAGGGCGCGATCCTGCCACTCATCGCCGAGACCGGCGGGCTGAACGCGATGCTGGTCGACTCGACCGCCCTTCCCGAACAGGTCGTCGACGACGTCGTAACCTCGGCGTTCATGAGCGCGGGACAGCGCTGTTCGGCCCTGCGGCTGCTGTTCCTGCAGGAGGACGTCGCGGACCCGATCATCGAGATGATCGCGGGTGCCATGGAGGAACTCGTGATCGGCGACCCGGCGAAGATCGAGACCGACGTCGGTCCGGTGATCAGCGCCGCGGCGGCACAGAAGCTGCTCGCGCACGTCGAGCGGATGCGCGTCGAAGCGCGGATTCTGAAGAGTTGCAGGCTCGGCGAGGCGCAACGTCACGGCACCTTCGTCGCGCCGCAGATGATCGAACTGCGCGATGCCGCTCAGCTCACACGCGAAGAGTTCGGGCCGATTCTGCACGTCGTCCGCTATCGCGCGCGCGAGGTCGACCGGGTGCTCGAGGCGATCCGCACGAGCGGCTACGGTCTCACCCTGGGCGTGCAGACGCGACTGGAGTCCTTCTGGCGGCACGTGCATCGTGAAACCGCGGTCGGCAACGTCTACGTGAACCGCAACATGATCGGTGCCGTGGTCGGAGTACAGCCATTCGGCGGTTCCGGTCTTTCCGGCACCGGACCCAAGGCCGGTGGCCCCCAGTATCTGCCGCGGTTCGCGGCCGAGCGCACGATCACGGTCAACACCACCGCAACCGGCGGCAATGCGGCACTGCTGAACCTCGGACAGTGAGCGAGCGTGCCCGAGAAAGTGTCGTCGGCGCCTTGCTCGGCGCGGTGCCACGGGCAAGCGCGAGCCGCGGCGGTGGACGCCTGCCGCTCGATTACCTGCAGCCCGGGCCGTTCCAGCCGCGGCGCACGATGGCCGAGGGTCCGCTCGCCGAGCTCGCCGACTCGATTCGATCGACCGGCGTGCTCCAGCCCATCATCGCGCGGCCACGTAAGAGTGCCGGTCCGGATGAGCCTCGCTACGAGATCGTCGCCGGCGAGCGCCGCTGGCAAGCGGCTCGACTGGCGGGCCTCACCGACATTCCGGTCGTCGTCCGCGAGCTCTCGGACGCCGAGGCGGTCGCCGTTGCATTGATCGAGAACATCCAGCGGGAAGAGCTGACGCCGGCCGAAGAGGCGCGGACGCTCGGCCGGCTCTGCGGAGAGTTCGGCCTGACCCACGAGAGCCTGGGACGGGCGATCGGCCGTTCCCGCGCCTCGGTGAGCAATCTGATCCGGCTGCTGGATCTCCCCGAGCCGGTGCTGCGGATGATCGACGAGAAACAGCTGTCGATGGGCCATGCGCGGGCTCTGCTCGCACTGCCGGAGGCGGATTCGCGCATCGCGCTCGCGCAATCGATCGTCGAGCGGGGAGCCTCGGTGCGCGATGCGGAGCGCATGGTCCAGAGGGCGCGCCCGGCGGCCGGTGCGCCGGCCGAGGCTGGGTCGCGGCCGAGGCCGGTCGTGCGCGAACTGCTGAACGTCCGTGGCGCCCGGGTGAGACTGCGCGAACGTCCGGGCGGCGCCAGCCGAATCATCGTCGAGATCAGCGATCCGGTACGGCGTGACCGGCTGCTGGAGGTGATCGGAGAGTTGCTCGTCGACGAGTGAGATGGGGCCGTTTCGCGGCGCCGCTGTCAGCCGGCGCGCAATCGAATGTGAGTCTCGGCCTCGCGTGATTCCCGCAGGCGGCGCGCGTGCGCGGCGAGAAGATCGCCGCGCGTGATGATTCCGACCATTGCATGCGGCGCCGCGTCCGCCACGACGATCAGCCGGCCCACCGAATGCGTGACCATGTGGTCCGCGGCTTCGCGCAGCGAATGGCGCTCCTGTACGACGATCGGTTCCTGGTGCAGCAGTTCGCCGAGACGGGTCGATTCGGCCTGTCGAGCCGTCTGGATCTGTCGCCGCGTGATCACGCCCCGTACCCGTCCGTCGGCGTCGACCACCGGGTAGCCCTGATGCTGGTTGCGCGGATCGTCGCTCGCAAACCATGCCCGGATCTCGCCGACCGTGGCGGCGTCGGCCAGCGATCGCACGTCCCGGGTGCACACCTCGCCGACCGTCACCTGGTCGAGGAAGTCGGCGGCGTATTCGTCGGGCACGCGCGTGCCCCGCCGGGCGATTTTCTCGGTCATGATGGTGGTGCGCATGGTGAGCGCGGACAACAGATAGGCCGCCGTGCAGCCGCCGAGCAGCGGCAGCAATCCGGCGAACTGCCGGGTGGTCTCGAACGCGAACACGATCGAGGTCAGCAAGGCCCGCGATGCGCCGGCGAAGATCGCCGCCATGCCGACCAACGCGGCGATGCGCGGATCGATGCCGAGCGCGGGCGCATGGGTGGCGAGCGACTGACCGACGACCGCGCCGAACGCGCCGCCGATCGTGAACAAGGGCGCGAGCGTCCCCCCAGAGGTACCGCTGCCGAGCGCGATCGACCAGGAGACGAACTTCATGACGCACAGGAACAGCAGCGCGTCGAAGGCGAGGTGCCCGGCGATGATGCTCTCGATGTTCGAATAGCCGACGCCGAGGGTGGCGGGCGCGAAGTAGCCGACGATGCCGACCGCCAGCCCGCCGATCGCCGGCCACCACATCCAATGCACCGGCAGTCGTTCGAACGCATCCTCGATTCCGTAGACGAGGCGCGTGACGGCGACGCTCAGCAATCCCACCACCGCGCCGAGCCCGACGTAGACGGCGATCGCGGTTCCATCCGGAGTCGCCACCTCAGGCATCGGAAACACGGCGCCGAAGCCGACCGTCGCGTAGCGGATCGCGGTCGCCGAAACCGTCGCCAGCGCGACCGGAATGAGCGACCGAGGTCGCAACTCGAACAGCAGTAACTCGACCGCCAATATGGTCGCGGACACGGGCGAGGCGAATACCGCAGCCATGCCGGCCGCGGCACCCGCCGCCAGCAGCACTTTGCGTTCGCTGGCGGTGACGTGCAGCACCTGACCGAGAAACGAGCCGAGAGCGCCGCCGGTCGCGATGATCGGTCCCTCGGCGCCGAAGGGTCCGCCCGTGCCGATCGCGATCGCCGAGGACAGGGGCTTGAGGAAGGTCATGCGCGGCGGGATCTTCGAGTCGTTGCGCAGGATCTGCTCCATCGCCTCGGGAATTCCATGACCGCGGATCGCGGGCGAGCCCCAGCGGGCCATCAGTCCGACCACCAGTCCGCCGGCGACCGGCACGAGAACCGCCCAGGCGCCGAGGTGATGATCGGCCGGCGAGACGAACGCGTAGGACCAGCGGCCGAAGTACGCCAGATTGGTGAACAAGCCGATCAGCGCGACCAGCGCGCGCGCGACCAAGGCCGCCAGCACGCCGATCGCCAGAGCCAGAGCGCAGATCGTCAGAATGCGCCGGTCGACGAGACTGTTGCGTCGCGGCATACGGGCCTGTGCGAGCGCGACGCCGAGCGAAGGGGCGACGCTCAGCGGAGCGGCGCCGCCCGCGAGGCGCATCGGCGCGTCGGCCGTGGAGGGGGCGTCGGGGTGCGGGGATTTCATCGTGGCCGAAGATCATGACGGATCACCCGGGTCTTTCCAAGCGCGACCCGGCGCCGGGACCGCGTTCCCGGGGTGATTGCAGGTTCGTGCAAGCGATCGGCGCGCCGATCGGTGTATGCTCTCGCGCATGAACATGCCCACGTTCGCTTCGATCGAATCCATCCTTGCGGAGGCGCCGGCGATCGCCGCGCTGAGGCGCGATCTGCACGCCCATCCCGAAACCTGCTTCGAGGAGCACCGCACCTCGGACCTGATTGCGGCCCGGCTCGCCGAGTGGGGCATTCCAGTGCACCGCGGCCTCGGCAAAACCGGCGTCGTCGGCATCGTGAAAAACGGCAGCAGCGGCCGTGCGGTCGGGCTGAGAGCCGACATCGACGCGCTGCCGATCACCGAACGCAATACGTTCGCGCACGCGAGCACTCATCCGGGCCGCATGCACGCCTGCGGGCACGACGGGCACACGGCGATGCTGCTCGCGGCCGCGAAATATCTGGCGGCGCATCGCGATTTCGACGGCACCGTGTACCTCATCTTCCAGCCCGCCGAGGAGGGCGGCGGCGGGGCGCGCGAGATGATCCGAGATGGCTTGTTCGAACGCTTTCCAATGGAAGCGGTATTCGGCGCACATAACTGGCCCGGCCTCGCGGTGGGCCAGTTCGCCTTGCGTGAAGGTCCGGTGTTCGCCTCCACGAACGAGTTCAAGCTCACGATCCGGGGTCGGGGCGCTCACGCGGCCATGCCGCACAACGGCATCGACCCGGTGCCGGTGGCCTGCCAGATCGTGCAGGCCTGGCAAAGCGTGATCACGCGCAACAAACGGCCGATCGACCCTGGCGTCATTTCGGTGACCATGATCCATGCCGGCGAGGCAACCAACGTCGTCGCGGATACCTGCGAGCTGCGCGGCACGGTGCGCGCATTCACCAACGAGGTGCTCGACCTGATCGAATCGCGCATGCGCCGAATCGCGGATGCGACCTGCGAAGCGTTCGAGGCCAGTGCGGAGTTCTCCTTCAAGCGCAACTACCCGCCGACCGTCAATCATCCGCGCGAAACGCGGTTCGTGCGCGAGACGCTCGGCGCATTCGCCGGCGAAGCCAACGTCGTCGATTTCGAACCGACCATGGGCGCGGAGGATTTCAGCTATTTCCTCCTGGAGAAGCCCGGTTGCTACTTCCTGATCGGCAACGGCGATGGTGCCCATCGCGATGGCGGTCATGGCGGCGGCCCGTGCATGCTGCACAACCCCTCCTACGACTTCAACGATGCGCTGATCCCGCTCGGCGGCTCGATGTGGGTGAAGATCGCCGAGGCCTGGCTGCGCAAGCCGCGCTGAATGCGGGGCGTCGGCGGCTAGGCGATCAATACCCGGTCGCGCAGCGCGAGGGATGCGGTCTCGCCCAATTCGCGCGCGGCCTGATGGCCCGCATAGACCGCCGCGGCGATGATCGAGGGCTGGCGGCAGTCACCGATCCGGAGGATACGACCGGAATCGTCGTCGGCGTCCCGCGAGACCTCCCGCCACAAGCCGTCGACCGGCTCCCGTGAAGTGACCAGCACCAGCGCATCGGTCGGCAGCGTGCGCTCGCGACCCGTGTAGACGCAGGCGAGCCGCGCCCGCGCACCGTCGAAGCCGGCGACCACCTGACTGGTGAGGATCTCGACGCCCGCCTCGATCAGCGCCCGCTGCGTGCGCGCCTGTTCGGCGGTGTACTCGCTCCATTCGCCGGCGCGACCCGCGGTGGTTAGGTAGGCGACCGGTTCGCCGCGGCGGGCGAGGGCGAGGGCGACCGTCGGGCCCATGTAGTAATGGTCGTCGTCGAAGACGAGGACGCGTCCCGCAGGCACATAGCCGTCCATCACGTCGTCGGGGGTGAGGACCATGCCGGCCAGGTCCGGGATCGGCGAGGAATGATGTCGCCCGATTCCGTCACGGCGCCAGCGTGCTCCGGTGGCGATCAGCACCCAGTCGGCGTCGAATTCCTGCAATTCGGCCGCGCCGATCGGGCTCTCGTAGCAGATCTGCACATTGCCCATGCGCGCGATCTGGCCGAGCCTGTAGTCGCGGACGCGGGCCCACTCGGCGAGGCCTGGCAGACGGCTCTCGCGGGCGACCCGCCCGCCCGCCGTGTCGCCGGCTTCGGCGAGGGTGACCTCGAAGCCGCGCTTGCCGAGCACCTGCGCCGCTTCGAGGCCCGCAGGACCTGCACCGACGATCAGCGCCGTGCCTCGTCCCGGCGTCACGCGCTCCGGATGCCAGCCGCGACGCCACTCCTCGCCGATGGTCGGGTTTTGGGTGCAGCGCAAGGCCGCGCCGCGCGAGTTGTGCGCGTAGCAGACATTGCAACCGATGCACTCGCGCAGGTCCTCGAGGCGTCCTTCGCGGATCTTGGCCGGCAGAAAGGGGTCGGCGATCGAGGGGCGCGCAGCCCCGATCAGATCGAGCGTGCCCTCGCGCACCAACCGCAGCATCGTGTCCGGCGAGGTGAAGCGTCCGACGCTGACGATCGGGCGGCGCGTCAGGGCGCGAGCCGCACGAACGCGCGCCTCCAGGGCGGATTCCTTCACGAAGCGCGAAGAGCCCATTTCCTCCTCGTAGTCGTCGATCACGAAATCCCAGAGGTCGGGTTGATCGCCGAGCGTGCCGATCAAGTCGTGGGCCTCGGCCGCATCGAGGTGCTCCTCGCCATGGCCGTTGACGCTGAATCGGACGGCGACCGCGCAACGGTCGCCGACCGCTTCCTTGGTGTCCTGCAGCAACTCGGTGAACAGCCGGGCGCGGTTCACCAGGGACCCGCCATACTCGTCGGTGCGGTCGTTGAGGGCGCGCGAAAGAAACTCCGCGACCAGGTAGCCGTGGGTCGGATAGACGTAAACGACGTCGAAACCGGCGGCCCGGGCTCGCAACGCGGCCGCCCGATGCCAGGCGCGCAGGCGACGGATGTCGGCACGGTCCATGCGCTGCGACTGCACGGGGTCGCCGTGTGCGGGGATCGAGCGCACGCCGAGCGTCGGCAGACGGCTGGCGAGGTTCGCGACGTAGCTGCCGCCATGCCACAACTCGATGCCCGCAAGTGCGCCGTGCGCATGGATCGCGTCGGCGATCGCGGCGAGATTGGTGGCATCGCCGTCGTCCCAGTTCGACGCGAACGGATAGGGCTGGTCGTCCGAACTCGGGTGGATGGAGCAGTATTCGGTGCAGACCACGCCCCAGCCGCCCGCGGCCTTCATGCCGCGCATCGCCGCGAGCGTTGCCGGCAGTGCATGGCCCATGCCCGAACAGTGCGGTACCTGGTAGAAGCGGTTCGGCGCCTCGACAGGTCCGATCCTGAGCGGGCTGAACAGCGGTGCATAACGCGGATCGACGGCCATGGAAAACTCCGCTGCGTCCCCAAGGACGGCGTGAATTATTTATTCATATAATGGAATTGTATAGGCATATAATCAAATCCCGTGAACCGCCGCCGAATGCGAGAGGAACCGTACCCCTTGAATGGCGAGAGTGCGAAGCGGCGCAGGCCGAAGATCCTGCCGCCGATCCGGGTCGAGGGCGACCGCGGCCTGCACGGCGGCGCGACCATGCCCTACGGCCTGTTGGCGACCGCGGAAGTCGAGCGTCTGATCGCCGCGGCTTGCGAACTGTTGAGCGATTCGGGATGCGGGTTCGAGCCCGGCACCGAGGCGATCGAGATCCTGCGCGACGGCGGCTGCGACGTCTCGGCGGACGGCGTGGTGCGATTCGACCCGACGCTGATTCGCCGGGTACTGGCGGCGACGCCGAAGAGCGTGCGCCTGTGGGACCGGGATGGCCACCGACACCTCGACCTCGACGCACGGCACACCTGGTTCATTCCCGGCATGACCTGCATCAAGGTCTACGACGGGGATGGCGGACGACGGGACAGCACCGGCGCCGATCTCGCCACGATCACGCGACTCGCCGACGCGTTGCCGAACATCGACGCGGTCTGCATCGCCTGCAAGGACGTACCGCGCTCGGACATGGACGGCGAGATCAACGAGTTCGCGATCCTCGCGCGCAACACCGTCAAACCGCTCGAGTACCTCTGCGAGCACTCCGAGTCGCTCGAGGTGGTGATCGAGATGGCCGCATCCCTGCGCGGATCACGGGCCGCGCTCGCCGAGAAGCCGTATTTCCTGCAGATCGTCACGCCCCTGCCGCTCGGATACTGGCGCGACCACGTCGAGCAGATCGTGCTGGCCGCGCGCGCCGGCGTTCCGGTGAGCGTCGGCACCATTCCGATCGGCGGCGCATCGTCGCCCATCACGATGCCGGCGGCGATCGTCAACAGCCTCGCCACGGACTTCGCCGGCATGGCGCTCGCGCAGCTCGCCCGGCCCGGGGCCTTCGTGATCGGCAGCTCGGACGTCTCGTTCATGGAGCCCGCGACCGGCGGCATCGGCAACTTCTCGCACGCCTCGCTCGCCGACATGGCGATGCATCAGATCCGCCGCCACCTTGGTCTGCCCTCATTCACGGGGTTCGCCGGTCAGTCGGCCGCGCGTCGCTTCAATCAGGACGCGGTCTGGGAGATCAGCGCGAGCATGATGCAGGCCTTCTACAGCCGCCCGGCGACGCTCGACTATCTGGGCTCGCTCGACGAGGGCATCACGTTCTCGATGCACGCGCTGTGTCTTTGCGACGACCTGGCGGGACTGCTGCGCGGCCTGTGGCACGGCATCCGCGTCGACGACGAGTCCATCGCGCTCGATCTGATGCGCTCGGTCGGTGCGCGCGGCAACTACCTCGCGCAGACGCATACCGCCGCGCACTGTCGCGATCCGAACTGGAGCTCGCGCTATTTCGGGCCGCATCTGCCGCTCAGCACGGGCACTCTGCCGGACGTGGATCTGGTCGAGAGGATCGGCGTCGATCTCGACCGTCTGCTGGGAACGCACGAGTCGCCGGCGCTCCCTGCGGCGGCCTCCGAGACGCTCGCCGAGATCCAGGCGACGGCCACGCGAACCCGCGCCTCCAATCACTGAGGGGGCGCGAGCCCAGACGGGGTCGGTGCGCGCAGGGGCGATTCGCTCAGCCGGATGCGCCGCGCGGCAGGGTTTCCGGCAGGAACAGCCAGGCGATCAGGAAGCCGGCAGCGGCGACTACGACCGGATACCAGAGCCCCGCGTAGGGATTGCCGGTCGCCGCGACGATCGCGAAAGCAGTCGCCGGCAGGAAGCCGCCGAACCAGCCGACGCCGACGTGATAGGGAACCGACAACGCCGTGTAACGAATGCGCGTCGGGAACAGTTCGACGAGCGCCGCGGCCTGGGGTCCGTACAGAGCCGTGGCGGCCGTCATCAGCAGCAGCAGGACGGCGAACGTGCGCGGCAGATCGATCGACTCGGTGGCGGCGGAGATCGGATATCCGGCGTGGGTCAGGGCCTCGCCGAGCCGCGTCCTGAAATCGCCGAGCGCCCGAGCCCGCCCCGCGGGATCCAGCCGGCGACCGTCGATGCCGGCGACGCGTGCGGATCCGATATGGATCGACACCGGCGTGCCGGGCGGCGCGGAGGCGATGGCATAGCCGACGCCGCGATCGGTGAGCGCCGTCTTGGCGATGTCGCAGGCGGTCACGAACCGGGCGCGGCCGATCAGATCGAACTGCAGCGAACAGTCCCGAGCGGGCGCCACCACGGTCACCGGGGCCCGCGCGTTCGCAAGCGCGAGCGCCGCGTTGGTCGAGCGCATCAGCGCGTGAAATCCCGGGATGAACCCGAGCGCGGCGAGCGCCAGGCCGAACAGCATCACCGGCTTGCGACCGATCCGGTCGGACAACCAGCCGAACAGCAGATACAGCGGCGCCGAGGCCAGCGTCGTGACCAGCAGCAGAAGATTGACGACGGCCGGTGCCACGGCCGCCGTGCGCTCGAGGAAGAACTGGGTGTAGAACTGTGCCGTGTACCAGACCACGCCCTGGCCGGCGAGGATCGAGAACAGCACGACGAGGATCCGGCGAAGATTGGGCCAGCGCAAAAATGCCTCCGTCAAGGGCGCATGACTCAGATCACCCTCCGCCTGGATGCGGCGAAATTCGGGTGATTCCTCGAGCTTGAACCGGATCCACAGCGACAGGGCGAGCAGCACGAGCGAGGCGGCGAACGGCACACGCCAGCCCCAGGCCGCGAATGCGGCTTCCCCCAACCAAGATCGCACGGCGAGGATGACCACGAGGGCGAGCGCGAGGCCGAGGCCGGCTGCCGCCTGGATCCAGCTCGTGGCGAGCCCGCGTCGACGCGCGACGGTATGCTCGGCCACATAGATCGCCGCGCCCCCGTATTCGCCGCCGATGGCGAAACCCTGCAGCATCCGCAGTGCCACCAGAGTGAACGGTGCCGCCATGCCAATCGCCGTCCGATCGGGCAGCACCGCGACCAGAAAGGTCGCGAGGCCCATGACCGAGATCGTCACCAGAAAGGTGCGCTTTCGTCCGGTGCGATCGCCGAACCAGCCGAAAACCAGCGCGCCCAGAGGACGAACGGCGAAGCCGGCCGCGAAGGTCAGCAGCGCCAGCAGTTCGCTCTGGGTCTCGCCGACGCCGGCGAAGAAATGACGGCCGATGATCGCCGCCAGGGAACCGAATATGAAGAAGTCGTACCACTCGAACACGGTGCCCGCTGAGGAAGCGGCGATCACCAGCGGCAGGCGATGGCCGGGTGCCGCGGCCGATCGCGCGGAACTTCCCGGCCGCGTCATCGGCTCAGTGGCCCGGCCACGACTCGGTGGGCTGATCGGCCGGCGCTTTCAGGGACCGCAGATAGGTGACCAGCACCCAGACGCCGCGCTCGCCGAGTACTCCGCCGAAGGCCGGCATGCCCTTCGGTCGGCCGAAGAAAATGGAGTCGAACACGTCCGTGTCGGATCCTCCGAAGCGCCAGCGTCCGTCGCCGAGATCGGGGCCCACCCATCCGGCCGCATCCTCGCCATGGCAACCGTCGCAGTTCATCGAGGTGAACAGTTTCGCGCCGGCTGTGGCGATCCGCGGGTCGCCATTGAACGGGTTCACCCGAGTGGCGCCCGGCAAGCCCGGCGCGGGTCGGCCGGCTGCGGAGAGGTGCGTCCGTGTGTGCGTATCCGGAGCGGCACGACTCGCCGTGATGCCAGTCGCGGCGGCGATCGACAGCAGGGTCGTGATGCCGGCGCGGACGCGGCCGGATGCGGTGCGGGGTCTTCCTCGGGTTTCATTGCGCATGGGGCGTGACCTACAGTGCGAAGATCCAGACGATGCCGCCCTGGCTCGTGTGGCGGGCGATCTCCTTGGCGAAATCCGCCGGCGCGCGCACGTCGGTCGGATCATTCGAGCGGGCGTCGCCATCGAGCAAGGCAAGGTCACCGCCGATGCCAGCATAGAGCGCCACGTACTGGCGTCCGTCGGGTCCCCGGTAGGTGATCGGATTGCCAACGACTCCGGAGCCGACCTTGAAGCGGTAGAGGAGTTTACCGGTGCGCGCATCGACCGCCTTGAACCAGCCGTCCGTCGTGCCGTAGAAGGCCACGTCGCCGGCCGTCACGAGCGCGCCGCTCCAGCTGGGGAAAGGCTCGTCGTCCTTCCAGACGATCCGTCCGGTCGCCGCGTCCCAGGCGATGAACGCGCCGAGATGTCCGCCGGGGCCCGGGCTGTAGGGGCTGTTCACGCCCATGTAGGGCGTGCCGCGCAGGTAGGAGACGCGCCAGGACTCGTAGTCCATGCAGAAATTGTTGGTCGAAGTGTAGAAGAGATGCGTGCGGGGCGAATACGCCGGCGGAGCCGCGGGGCTCACGCCACCCTCGAGGCTCGGACAGATTCCGTGCACGTTGCCGCGCGACGCGCCGGTCTGTTTCGTCGGGTCGCGGACCGGTCGGCCATTGGTCAGGTCGATCGATTTGGCCCAGGTGACCTCGGTGTAGGGAGCGGCGACCAGAACGCGCCCGGTCCGCCGGTCGAGCGTATAGGCGAAGCCGTTCTTGTCGAAATGCACGAGCGCGGGAACGGGTCGACCCGCGATCCGCAGATCCGCAAGCAGCATCGCCCCGGTCGAATCGTAGTCCCAGCTGTCGTGCGGCGTGAACTGATATGCCCAGACCAGCGAACCGTCCTCCGGGCGGCGCGCCAGCACGCTGCTGGTCCAGCGGTTGTCGCCGGCGCGGGAATCCGCATCGTAGGGGCCTGCATTGCCGGTGCCGTAGTAGAGCAGATCGAGCACGGGGTCGTAGGAGAGCCATCCCCAGACCGGTGCGCCGCCGTGTCGCCAGGTCTCGCCGGGCCAGCTGCGCAGGCCGAGCTCGCTGCCCTGCACGTAGGGCGGGTGAAAGACGCCTGGGCGCACGAGCATGCCTGCGTCCGGTCCGATGTTGTGCGCGGTCCACAGCACCCGCCCCGTCGCGAGATCGAGCGCCTTGATCCAGCCGTAGATGCCGAATTCACCACCCGAGGCGCCGACGATCACGCGGTCGCGCACGACCAGCGGCGCCATGGTGACCGTTTCACCCGAATGAAGATCGGCGACCCGCGTCATCCACAGCTCTCGCCCGGTGCGCGCGTCCACGGCGACGGTGTGTCCGTCGAGCAGGTTGTAGACGATGCGGCCGTCCGCGTAGGTCGCGCCGCGGTTCACCGAGTCGCAGCAGGATTCGCCGATCGCGGCCGGGTCGACGTTCGGTCGGTACTTCCATTCGAGAGGATAGCCCTCGCGCGTCAGGTCGAAGGCATACAGCACGTTCGGCCATGGAGTCACCACGTACATGGTGCCGCCGACCACGAGCGGCTGGCCCTCGTGACCGCCGAGCACGCCGGTCGAGAACGTCCAGACCGGCCGCAGGTTCGCGGCGTTCGCCGCCGTGATCTGCGAGAGTGCGCTGTAACGGGTCGCCGCATAGTCGGCGGACGGCATCCGCCACTGGCCGGTGCCCGCGTCCGCGGCGTCGGTCGCGTTCGCGGACCAGGAGAGGATCGAGACCAGAGCAAGCAGAACGGTGGCGCGCATGGTCGTTGTCGGCAGCTCGCGTGCAGAGTGCGTGTAACGCACGACGGCTGCGACCTTAGCACGGGCCGGCGCGCGCGGACCAGCGCGCCGCCCGCCGAGGCGTCAGCCGCCCGGCCGTGAGCCGATCAGCCGCGCCAGCAGGTTGCGCAGAAGGGCGATCATCGGCGCCGCGGTCGGCGCGTCGAAGCGCGGCAACCGCTCTTCGTGCAGATAGGCCGACTGCGCCATCTCGAGCTGCACCGCCTCGATGCCCCGCGCGGGCTCGCCATAGTGGCGGGTGATGTAGCCGCCCTTGAACCGTCCGTCGATCACGCTGGTGTAGCGGGTCTGCGACGAGAGGCACTCGCGTACGAGAGCGATCGTCCGCGGCAGGCAGCTGCGGCCATCGGCCGTACCGACGTTGAGATCGGGAAGGCGTCCCTCGAAGAGGGCCGGCACCGAACTGCGGATCGAGTGCGCATCCCAGAGGAAGCAATATCCGTGCCGTGCGAGTCGCCGGTCGAGCATCTCGCGCAAGGCCTGGTGATAGGGTTTCCAGTAGCGCCGCAGACGCGCCTCGACCTCCGTGGCGTCGGGCGCTTCGCCATTGCGATAGAGCGGTTCGCCGTCGAAGGTCTCGGTCGGACAGACCGAGGTCTCGCGCCGGCCGGGATAGAGGAGAGCGCCGTCCGGGGGACGGTTCAGATCGACCAGATACCGCGAATGGGTCGCCCGGATCATCGACGCGCCGAGCGCGTCGTGGAACTCGTAGAGCCGCGGCACGAACCAGTCGGTGTCCGGAAGGTCGCGTACCTCCGGACGCAGTCGCGCAGCGACCTCGGGCGGCAGATGGGTGCCCGAATGCGGCACGCTGATCACCAGCGGACCGTCGCCCTCGGTCACCACGAAAATCGGTTCCGCGGCCGAGCCGTTCGATGGGGCGGATCCGCTCATGCGCGCCGCGCCGACGGCAGCAGCGTGCCGGTGAACGCCAGGAATCGTCCGGATCGTACCCAGTCCTGAGCCGCCCGGATGTCGGGCGCGAGATAGCGGTCCGCCGCGTAAAACGGCACCTTCTCGCGCAACTGCCCGTGCGCCTCTTCGATGGGCTGCGAGGAGCGCGCCGGCCGGTGGAAGTCGATGCCCTGGGCGGCCGCGAGCAGCTCGATGCCGATCACGGCGGCGCCGTTGTCGAGCATGCGCAGGAGACGGCGCGCCGCGTGAGTCGCCATGCTCACGTGATCCTCCTGGTTCGCCGAGGTCGGGATCGAGTCGACGCTGCAGGGAGCGGCGGTCGCCTTGTTCTCCGCGACCAGCGCCGCGGCGGTCACCTGGGCGATCATGAAGCCGCTGTTCACGCCGCTCTGCTCGACCAGGAACGGCGGCAGTCCGCTCATCTTCGGATCGACCAGCACCGCCAGGCGGCGCTCCGAGAGGCTGCCGATCTCGGCCGCGGCCAGCGCCAGGGTGTCGGCCGCGAACGCGACCGGCTCCGCATGGAAATTGCCGCCCGAGAGCGCCTCGCCGCCGTCGAGGAACAGCAGCGGATTGTCGGTGACCGCATTCGCTTCGGTCTCGAGGGTACGGGCGGACTGCTCGATCAGGTCGAGGCAGGCGCCCATGACCTGCGGCTGGCAGCGGAACGAGTAGGGATCCTGGACCCGCGAGCAATGCACGTGCGAGGCCCGGATCGCGCTGCCGGCAGTCAGTCGCCGGTAACATTCGGCGACCGCGATCTGTCCGGGCTGACCGCGAGCGGCGTGGATGCGCGCGTCGAAGGGCGC
The DNA here is from genome assembly GCA_028870275.1 of Gammaproteobacteria bacterium. Taxonomy (GTDB): domain Bacteria; phylum Pseudomonadota; class Gammaproteobacteria; order Steroidobacterales; family Steroidobacteraceae; genus Bog-1198. The sequence continues at coordinate 20,702 of JAGWPY010000209.1, forward strand.
GTCGCTCCCCTTGAGCGCATCGACCGACATCGCGCCGGCGACGACCGCCGCCGCGAACATCGATTCGAGTCCGAACAGCGCCGCGAGCGCGATCGCGGTCGACACCTGAGTGCCGTTGATCAGCGCGAGGCCCTCCTTGGCGCGCAACCGCAACGGCGCGAGTCCCGCGATGCGCAGTCCCTCGGCGGCGGGCAATACGCGCCCGCCGACGCGAACCTCGCCGAGTCCGAGCAACGGCAGACTCATGTGTGCGAGCGGAGCGAGATCGCCCGAGGCGCCGACCGATCCTTGCGCCGGAATCAGCGGATAGACGTCGTGATTCACCAGCGCGAGCAGCGCATCGACGAGCTGCCGACTCGTGCCGGAATGGCCGCGCGCGAGCGCGTTGATCTTCAGCACCAGGATCAGCCGCACGATCCCGTCGGGCAGGTTCTCGCCGACCCCGGCTGCGTGCGACAGCAGCAGGTTGCGCTGCAGGAGCTCCAGTTGATCGTCGGCGATGCGCGTCTGCGCGAGCAGACCGAAGCCGGTGTTGATGCCGTAGACCGCCTCGCCGCGCGAGACGATCCGCTCGACCAGAGCCGAGGCCGCCGAGATGCGTGCGCAATCGTCCGCCGCGAGCGCGAGCCGCACCGGACCCTCGTGTACGCGTCGCAGTTGCGCGAGGTCGAGCCGACCCGCGTGCAGGTCGATGTGCGTGACGGGGCTCATCGCGCCGTTCCGAGCATCGGCAGGTTGAGCCCCTGCTCGCGGGCGCATTCGATGGCGATGTCGTAGCCGGCATCGGCATGGCGCATCACCCCGGTGCCCGGATCGTTCCACAGGACGCGCGCGATCCGCCGGCCGGCGGCCTCCGTGCCGTCGCAGACGATCACCACGCCGGCGTGTTGCGAATATCCCATGCCGACACCGCCTCCGTGGTGGATCGAGACCCAGGTGGCGCCGCTTGCGGTGTTCAGCAGCGCGTTGAGCAGCGGCCAGTCCGACACCGCATCCGAGCCGTCGCGCATCGCCTCGGTCTCGCGGTTCGGGCTCGCGACCGATCCCGAGTCGAGGTGGTCGCGGCCGATCACGATCGGCGCCTTCAGCTCGCCCGACTTCACCATCTCGTTGAACGCGAGCCCCGCGCGGTGGCGCTCGCCCAGGCCGATCCAGCAGATCCGCGCCGGCAGGCCCTGGAACGC
>JAGWPY010000210.1 GCA_028870275.1 Gammaproteobacteria bacterium
CGGATTCATCGGTCTCGGTAACCTCGGCAAGCATCTCGCCGCCAATCTCGCCCGGGGCGGGTTCGACGTCACGGTCCATGACTTGGATCGCAGTGCCGCCGAACTGGCCCTGAGTGCCGGCGCCCATTGGGCGGACTCGATTGCTGCTACCGCGGCTGCGGCCGATGCGCTGATCACCTGCCTGCCCTCGCCCAAGGCGACCCGGCAGGTGATGGCGGCCGCCCTGCCGGCGATGCGCTCGGGTGCCACCTGGATCGAGATGAGCACCAATGACTTCGCCGAGGTCGAGGCGTTGGCCGGGCAAGCAAAGAGCCGTGGCATCGAGACACTCGCCTGTCCGGTCACGGGCGGCGTCCACCGCGCGGAGGCCGGCGAGATCACGGTACTCGTTGGCGGCGCGCAACAAGTGTTCGAGCGTCACCGGGCGGCGCTTCAGGCCATGGGCGGCAAGGTCATCCATCTCGGTGGCATTGAGCAGGCGGCGGTCACCAAGGTGGTCACCAACATGCTCGCGTTCATCCACTTGATCGCCGCAGGCGAAGCGTTGATGCTCTGTTCAAAGGCGGGGGTGGACCTGTCGGCCGCATTTGCCGCGATCGCGGCGAGCTCGGGCAACAGCTTCGTCCACGAGACCGAGAGCAAAGTCATTCTAAATGGCAGCTATGACATTGGATTCACGATGGATTTGGCCTGCAAGGACGCGGGTTTCGCGGTCGAGTTCGGACGTCGATTCGGGGTACCTCTGCGGCTCGCCGGGGTCATGGAACAGACGTTCATCGAGGGGCGAGCCCGCTATGGTGGCGACGCCTGGTCGTCGATGATCGTCAAATTGCTGGAGGATTCGGTGGGCTCGCCGCTGCGCGCGCCCGGTTTTCCGGCCAAGCTGGGTCCCGAGGACTGATTCGATCCAATTTCGGCATATCCCGATCGAATTTCGGCATCAGGGCGATGCAGACGGGCAACAAAAAATACTTCCTCTGTGGCCGGCCCCTCGGTATGCTCCGCGAGGGGCTGAAGGACCGTTTAAAGGCGACGGGCTTGGATGGTTCGGGGGAATCACGCGACCGCGCGCAGCGGATGTGAGCCGCTTGAAGAGCCGTGCAACTTCCGGCAAGCGAATTTCAATCACTCTTTAGGAAGGGATGAAGCATGACCGCAAATTCCAAACTCTCTTATGCGATCGCGGCGATCCTGACCGGCATCGCGCCGGCGGTGATGGCGCAATCGGCGCCTGACGCGGGCGCCCAGGCCTCGGACCAGCTGCAGGTCATCACCGTGACGGCCCAGCGCCGCACGGAGAACATCCAGAACGTGCCGATCACGATCCAGGCGCTGACCAGCGATTCACTGAAGAAGTTGAACGTCACCACGTTCGACGACCTCGCCAAGTTCGTGCCGAACATGTCGCTGTCGACCAACGGCCCGGCCCAGGGCAACATCTTCATGCGCGGCCTCGCGCTCGGCTCGGCCGGCACCCAGTCCTCCGGTACGATCGGCCTCTACCCGAACGTCGCGGTCTACCTCGACGATCAGTCCGGCCAGCTGCCGGGCCGCAACCTCGATATCTATGCGGCCGACCTGCAGCGCGTCGAGATCCTCGAAGGTCCTCAGGGCACGCTGTTCGGCGGCGGCGCCCAGGCGGGCGTGCTGCGCTACATCACCAACAAGCCGGTGCTCGACAAGTTCGAGGGCAATGCCGAAGGCATGTACGGCATCACCGCTCACGGCGATCCGAACTCCGGATTCTCGGCGGTGCTGAACCTGCCGCTGATCAACGACAAGCTGGCGCTGCGCGCGGTGCTCTACAACGAGGACCGTGGCGGTTACATCAACAACGTGCCCTCGACGTTCACCCGCCGCAACACCGACATCGGCATCTACTACGCGAACTACAAGGCGGTGAACGGCCAGTGCCCGAACGGCCTGCCGAACAACGGCTATTGCGTGCCGCCGGGCAGCGCCGCGGTGAACAACTACGGCATCGCCAAGAACGCGATCAACCCGGTCAAGTACGAAGGCGGCCGCCTCGAGGCGCTCTGGAAGATCAACGACGACTGGAACGTGCTGGTCACGCAGATGTACCAGGACATCCACGCCGACGGCGTGTTCTACCAGATGCCCAAGTCCTCCGACGGAGCATCGCTCAATCCGCTCGAGGTCTCGCTGTACCAGCCGTCCTACGACGTGGACAAGTTCGAGAACACCGCCTGGACCGTGAACGGCAAGCTGTTCGGCTGGTTGAAGGCCGTCTATACCGGCGGCTATCTCGACCGCAAGGTCGACCAGGTCCAGGACTATACGAACTACGCCCGCGGCGTGTACGCCGATTACTACCAGTGCTATGGCGCCACGGTCTGCGGCTCGCCGCTCGCGACCTGGCGCGAACAGGAGCGCAACACCCACCTCACCAACGAGCTCCGCTTCAGCACGCCCGAAGATCTGCGGGTGCGTGGCATCGCCGGCGCGTACTGGGAAGAACTGCGCATCTATGACCAGACGGACTGGGCCTACAAGGGTCTGCCGAGCTGCCCGTCGACCGGCTCGACCGCCGGCCTCGCCTGCTTCGGCGCGGTTGCGCCGGGCGCGAACTCGACGGTCAACAACCCGAACGTGCGTCCGGACAATGTGGCGTTCTTCGAGGACACGAACAAGGGCTACAAACAGACCGCGGCGTTCTTCTCGGTCGACTACGACATCATCCCGAAGGTGTTGACCGCGACGGCCGGCGGCCGTTGGTACTCGTACAAACTCGACCAGCGCGGCTGGGTGAGCAGCTCGTTCGGTTGCTTCGAGGTGAACTCGCCCTGCGTGCAGGGCGGATACAGCACCAACATGGACGCCGAGAACCTGAACGCGACGTTCAAGGGTACGAAGTGGCGCGGCAACCTGACCTGGCACATCACCCCGGATGTGATGGTCTACTACACGTTCTCGCAGGGTTATCGGCCGGGCGGCTTCAACCGCGCGACCGGCACGGCTCTGCCCGCGGCCGTCGCCGGCACGGGCGGCGTTTATACCAAGGGAACGGCCCAGTACGTCAAGCCGCTCACCTTCGAGCCCGACACCCTGACCAACAACGAGATCGGCTTCAAGACCGAGTTCCTGAACCACCGGGTGCAGCTGAACGGCTCGATCTACAAGGAAGACTGGAAGAACGTGCAGACCGCGCTGTTCAACCCGGGCGTGCTCGGCAACCTGACGCTCGCGACCAACGGCGCGAACTACCAGGTGAAGGGCGCCGAGCTGCAGTTGACCGCCAAGGCGACCCGCAACCTCACGGTCATGGGCTCGATCTCCTACAACGATGCGAAGCAGGTCAACTCGCCGTTCCTGGTGGACAACAATCCGGCGAGCCCGACCTTCGGCCAACCGATCACCAGCTACTACAGCTCGGTCACGAAGACGATCGCCACGATCCAGAACACCTTCGGCAACCCGAACACGCCGACCGCGTATTCGCCGAAGGTGCAGGCGAACCTGCACGCTCGCTACGACTGGTCGTCGAACGACTACAACTACTACGTGCAGGTGGGCGGCATCTACGTCGGCTCGATGTACAACAACACCAACACCGATCCGACCCTGAACGGCAACAACCCGGTGAACCTGCAGAACATCAACACCACGCTGTTCCGGTTCTACCAGCCGTCGTACACCTCGTACGATGCCTCCATCGGCGTCGCCAAGGACGCGTGGGCGGTGACGCTGTTCGGCGAGAATCTCAACAATTCGAACGCCAGCACCTTCACCTCGACCGCGCAGTTCATCGAGACTCAGGTGCCGCTGCGCCCCCGTGTGCTCGGCGTGCGCGTCAGCATGAAGTTCTAAGGGCGCTTCGTGAACGGCCGGATGCTCGGGTCCGGCCGCTTGCGGTAACATCGAAGGCGGGCAGCGATGCCCGCCTTTTTTTTGGATCCTGAATGGCCACCGAACCGACCGCACCCGCGCCCTCCCCGCACTCGACCCTCTCGCCCGTGGAGCGCGAGGTGCAGCGCATCCGTGCTTTGATCGAACAGGGGCGCTTCGCCGAGGCGCTTGCCGGCGCCGAAGCGCAGATCGTGCACACGCCGGAGAACCGCGACTTTCACTACATGCGCGCGGTCTGTCTGCGCTATCTGCAGCGCGTGCCGGAGGCGCTCGCGGCCCTCGAGCGTCTCGAACGCACCCACCCCGGGTTCTCGCGGCTCTACCAGGAACGAGGCCACTGCTACGTGACGCTGCGCGACGCGCCGCAGGCGATCGAGGCCTACCAGAAGGCGGTCAACCGCAATCCCGCCCTGACCGCGAGCTGGGCCAAGCTCGAGGTGCTCTACCGGATGACGGGAAAGCCTGAGCAGGCGGCGAACGCGGCCGCGCACCTCGAAGTGACCGGAAAGCTGCCGGCGCCGGTGCTCACCGCGACGGGACTTCTCTGCGACGGCGATCTCGCCGAGGCCGAACTGACCATCCGGCCCTATCTGATGCAGCACCCCACCGACGTCGAGGCGATGCGCCTGCTCGCGAAGATCGCGCTCGAGCGCGACGTGGTGCAGGACGCGGACGTTCTGCTCGCCGCCGTGCTCGAGCTCGCGCCGGACTATGCGGCGGCACGCTTCGACTATGCCCGCGCGCTGCTGCGCAGGCACAAATATGCGCCGGCGCTCGCCGAGCTCGACAAGCTGCTGCGCACCGAGCCCGACAATCGCGTCTACCGTACGACCCAGGCGACCGCGTTCGTCGGCATCGGCGATCATGAACGCGCGCTCGCGCAGTACCGGCAGCTGCTCGAGGAGACTCCGCAGAACGCGGATCTCCATCTGTCGGTCGCGCACACCCTGAAGACGCTCGGCCGTACGGCCGAGGCGATCGAGGAGTATCACGCGGCCGCGACGGCGCGGCCCGGCTTCGGGGATGCCTATTGGAGTCTCGCGAACCTCAAGACCTACCGGTTCGCCGATGCGGAGATCGAGACGATGCGAGTCCACGAGGCGAGCGACGACACGCGCGCCGAGGATCGCTATCACCTGTGTTTTGCGCTCGGCAAGGCCTATGAGGACCGTGCGGAGTATCGGACCTCCTTCGACTACTACGAGCGTGGCAATGCCCTGAAGAAGGCCGAAGGCCAATACGACCCGGCCTTCGTCGAGCGCAACACCGCGCTGCAAAAGGAGGTCTGCTCACGGGAGCTGTTCGAGCGCCGACGCGGCGCCGGTTGTCCGGCGCCGGACCCCATTTTCATCGTGGGTCTGCCCCGCTCCGGCTCGACGCTGCTCGAACAGATCCTCGCCTCTCACTCGCGCGTGGAGGGCACGATGGAGCTGGCCGAGATCGCCTCGTACACGGTCGATCTCGAGGGCGAGAACCGTGACGCGAGCGATCGGCGTTATCCCCGCGTGCTCGCCGAGCTCGCGCCCGAGGAGTTGCGGCGCCTCGGCGAGCGCTACCTCGCCGACACGCGCGTCTACCGAAGCGGCAGGCCGTTTTTCATCGACAAGATGCCGAACAATTTCCGTCACATCGGCTTCATCCACCTGATCCTGCCGAACGCCAAGATCATCGATGCGCGCCGCGAGCCCATGGCCTGCTGCTTCTCCAATTTCAAGCAGTTGTTCGCCTCGGGCCAGGAGTTCACCTACGGTCTCGAGGACATCGCCCGCTACTACCGGACCTACGTCGAGCTCATGGCGCATTGGGACGAGGTCCTGCCGGGTCGGGTGCTGCGAGTGCAGCACGAGCAGGTGGTCGAGGATCTCGACGGCAGCGTGCGGCGCATCCTCGACTACTGCGGCCTCGAGTTCGAGCCGGGCTGCCTCGAATTCCACAGGACCGAGCGCACCGTGCGCACCGCGAGCTCCGAGCAGGTGCGCCGGCCGATCAACCGCGAGGGACTCGACCAGTGGCGCCACTACGAGCCCTGGCTCGGCCCCCTGCGCGAGGCGCTCGGGCCACTGTGCGGGGCGTCGGAACCGCTGTCGCTCGCACGGCCGGCGCGGTAAACTCGGGCGGGCAGCGCCACTCGGGCCACCTAGCCGTTCGAGGGTGATCAGTCAGCACGAACAGGGGGAGAGACTCATGGGGAACGACAGGAAACTCGCACTCGCGATCGCGGCCGCCCTCGGTGGCGTCGCGGTGGCGGTCGCCGCGCCGTCCGACGGCGGCGATCAACTGCAGACGATCACGGTCACCGCCCAGCGGCGCGTGGAGAACATGCAGGACGTGCCGATCACGATCCAGGCGCTCACCTCCGACACGCTGAAACAGCTGAACGTGACCACCTTCGACGATGCGATCAAATTCCTGCCGAACGTGAGTTTCTCCGGAACGGGTCCGGGCCAGAACAACATCTTCATGCGCGGCCTCGCGACCAGCAGTGGCGGCATCCAGGGCGCGGGCGCGGTCGGCAGCTTCCCGAACGTGGCGATCTACCTCGACGATCAGTCCGGCCAGAGCCCCGGTCGCAATCTCGACATCTACGCGGCGGACATGCAGCGGATCGAGGTACTCGAGGGCCCGCAGGGCACGCTGTTCGGCGCGGGCGCGCAGGCCGGCGTGGTGCGTTACATCACCAACAAGCCGGTCCTGGATCGGACCGAGGCCAAGGTCAACGCGGGTTACGCGGTGACCGCCCACGGCGATCCGAGCACCAACGTCGACGCGACCGTCAACCTGCCGATCATTCCGGACAAGTTCGCGGTGCGCGCGGTGATCTACAGCGATTCGCGCGGCGGCTACATCGATAACATCCCCGGCACGTTCACGCGTGCGCCGACCGACCGCGGCATCGCCTATTACTTCAAGGGCGTAGTCCCGCCCGGCCCCTCGCTGCGCAATGACCCGCTGGTCGCGCGCGCGATCAATCCCGTGACCTACAAGGGTGGACGCATCGAGGCGGCGTACAAGTTCAACGAGGACTGGAATGCGCTGCTTTCGCAGTCCTACCAGAACCTCGACGCCGAGGGCGTGTTCTGGCAGGAGGAGTACGATGGCCTGGGCCAGCCGCTGCCGTCCCTCTCGGTGCAGTTGTACAATCCCTCGTACAACAAGGACCGGTTCTCGAACACGGCCTGGACGCTGAACGGCCGGATCGACCAGCTGAAGCTCGTCTATACCGGCGGTTATCTCGACCGCCACGCCGATCAGCAACAGGACTACACCAACTACTCGCGCGGCCAGTACGCCGAGTACTACCAGTGCAACGTGCCGGGCTCGGTCGTGAACGGCGTGACCACGCCGGCGGGTGGCGGGAACTGCTACTCGCCGAGCGGATTCTGGACCGACCACCAGCTCATGACGCATCAGAGTCACGAGCTGCGCGTGAGCACCCCGGATGACTGGCGGTTCCGGGCGCTCGGCGGCCTGTTCTGGGAGGACTACACGGTCCACGAACAGACCGACTGGTATTACGGCACCAACCCGAATTTCGTGCCGATCGCCCCGCCCCCGGGCGTCACCGCGAACAATCCGAACGTGCGGCCCCAGGGCGATTCGTTCTTCGACGACATCACCCGCGGCTACAAACAGAAGGCCGCGTTCGTGTCGATGGATTACGATATCCTGCCGAAAACGCTGACTTTGACCCTCGGCACGCGCTATTACAGCATCGAGAACTTCGAGGTCGGCTCCAACGTGGGCAGCTATGGCTGCAATCCCGGCGGCATCTACAGCGCGGCGACCGTCGCCTCGCCGTGCACGATCCCGGTGAGCAACGGCAACAACCTGAACGCGAAGAACCTCGACAAGACCTATTCGGGCTTCAAGAGCCGCGCGAACCTCACCTGGCACATCACCCCGGAGGCGATGGCCTATTACACCTGGTCGCAGGGTTTCCGGCCGGGCGGTTTCAACCGCGCCCAGTCGATCATCAAGCCGAGCTCGCCGATCTACGGCCTGTTCACGCCGCCGCTCGCCTACGCGCCGGACACGCTCACCAACAACGAACTCGGCTGGAAGACCCAGTGGTTCGACAATCGCCTGCAGTTCAACGGCGCGGTGTACCAGGAGGACTGGAACAACGTCCAGATCGAGATCTTCGATCCGGGCGTCACCGGCAACCTCACCTTCACGACCAACGGCCCGAGCTACCGCGTACGCGGCCTCGAGACCTCGTTCATCGCGCGCGTGACCCACGGGCTCACGCTCTCCGGCGCGGCCTCGTGGAACAGCAGCGAGGTGGTCAAGACGCTCTCGCTGGTCAATCCGACGACCGGCCAGCCGATCCAGATCGCCAACCCGTTCGGCGCGCTCGGCACCCCGCTCGCGCAGTCGCCGCCGTTCGAGGCGAACCTGCGGGCGCGCTACGAGTTCAAGATCGGCGATTACCACGCGTTCTGGCAAGTCGCGGCGACGCACCAGTCGCACTCGTATGCGACCACCGACCATCTGACCACGACCCTGCAGGGCAAGACGATCGCCTTCGACGATCCGGGCTTCTCGACCTACGACGCCTCGATCGGCGCGTCCAAAGGCGCCTGGAGCGCTCAGCTCTATGGCCGCAACCTCACCGACGTGCGCGCGGTGCTGTTCGCGAGCTACGCTGAGTACGTGAAGATGGACACGGTCAACGTGCCGAGGACCATTGGAGTGAGCTTCTCGTACAGCTTCTGATCGGAGATCCATGGCCGTCGTCGAAACGGGGGCGGCCGGCACGCCGCCGCAGAGCGAGTCGCGGCGCATCCGCGGTCTGATCGAGCGCCGCGAGTTCCTCGCGGCGCTCGCGGCCGCCGAGGTTCTGCTCGCGGCGAACCCCGGGGATCGCGACGCGCTCTATCTCGCGGCGGTGGCCGAACGCCGGCTCGGCCGGATCGACGCCGCGCTACACAGGCTCGAGCGGCTGGAACGCGCTCACGAGGGTTTCGGCCGAGGCTATCAGGAAGTCGGTCATTGCCAGCTGGCCGCAGGCCAACCGGCCGCGGCGCTCGAGGCCTACCGGCGCGCGGTCGCCGCGAATGGCTCTCTCGGTGCGAGCTGGCGAGCCCTCGCCGCGCTCGCGCGCGCCGCGGGACGGAACGCCGAGGCGGAGGCGGCCGAGGCGGAAGTCGCCCGCCTCGCGCGGCTGCCCCCGGCCGTGGTCGCTGCGGCCGGCATGATCGCCGAGGGGGACCTCGAGGATGCCGAACGGGTCTTGCGGCGCTTTCTCCAGACCCAGATGGACCATGTCGAGGCGATGCGGCTGCTCGCCCAGATCGGCGTGCGACACGAGGTGCTCGACGACGCTGAATTCCTCCTGGAGAGCGCGCTCGCTTTCCAGCCCGACCACCTGCCCGCGCGCTACGAGTACGCCTCGGTGCTGGCCCAGCGCCACAAGCATGCACAGGCCCTCGCCGAGGCCGATCGGCTGCTCGAGCGCGAGCCCGGCAACCGCGCATTCCGGATCATCCGCGCCAACGCCTGTGTCGGGCTCGGCCGGCAGCAGGAGGCGCTGGAGATCTTTCGCGATCTGCTCGCCGGTTCGACGCAGGCCGCCGATCTGCATCTGTCCATCGGGCATGCCGAGAAGACCCTCGGCAGACAGTCCGAGGCGGTGTCCGCGTATCGTCGCGCGGCCGAAGCGAGACCCGGTTTCGGCGACGCCTACTGGAGCCTCGCGAACCTCAAGACCTATCGGTTCACCGACGCGGAAATCGCCGCGATGGGAGAATTCGTCGAGGCGCCGACGACCGGCGCCCAGGATCGCTATCATTTCTGTTTCGCGCTCGGCAAGGCGCTCGAGGACCGTGGTGAGTACGCCGCCTCGTTCGGATGGTATGAGCGAGGCAATGCGCTGAAGAAGGCCGAGTGCCGATACTCGGCGGACGTGCTCGAGCGCACGCTCGCCCTGCAATACTCGGTATGCACGCGCGAATTCCTCGAGTCGCGCGCGGACTGCGGCTGCGCCGACCCTTCGCCGATCTTCATCGTCGGCCTGCCGCGTGCCGGCTCCACGCTCCTGGAACAGATCCTGGCTTCGCACCCCCTGGTCGAGGGGACGGCCGAACTCGCCGAGATTCCGCAGATCGTGCAGCATCTGGCCGGCCGCGAGATCAAGGATTCGCCGCCGCGCTATCCGGCGGTGCTGCGCGATCTCGAGCCGGCGCGCCTGCGCGAACTCGGTGAGCGCTACATCGCCGAGACCCGCGTTTACCGTGGCGGCAAATCCCGCTTCATCGACAAGATGCCGAACAATTTCCGCCACCTCGGCCTGATCCGTCTGATCCTGCCGAACGCCAGGATCATCGATGCGCGCCGCGAGCCCATGGCCTGCTGTTTCTCGAATTTCAAGCAGCTGTTCGCCTCGGGCCAGGAATTCACCTATGGCCTCGCCGACATCGGACGCTATTACCGCAGTTACGTGAGCCTGATGGATCACTGGGAGCGGGTGATGCCCGGGCGGATCCTGCGCGTGCAGCACGAGGCGCTGGTCGAGGATTTCGAGGCCCAGGTCCGCAGGCTACTCGATTTCTGCGGGCTCGAATTCGACCCGGCCTGCCTGGAATTTCACCGCAACGCGCGCAGCGTACGCACCGCGAGCTCCGAGCAGGTGCGCCGGCCGATCAACCGCGAGGGCCTGGATCAGTGGCGCCACTTCGAACCCTGGCTCGCGCCGCTGCGCGAGGCGCTGGGACCTCTGGCCGGCTGAGCCGGCCGCGCGCATACGCACAACCGCAAAATCGATGCGAGGAGACGACATGCCCGAACCGGCTGGCCGAGAAACGCGGTACATCCCGACACTGGCGGCCGCAGCCCTCGCCGCCCTGCTCTGCGCGGCGGCGCCGGCACGCGCCTATCATCCGATCACGCCGACGATGACCGACCGCACGGTCGTGCTCGACGGCCGGCATCTGACCATCGACGAGATCGCCGACATCGCCCGGCGCGGCGCCAAGGTGGCGATTCGCCCGGACGCGCTGCGCCGCTCGGCCGACGCCTATGGTCTGCTGCTCGAGGCGGCTCGCGAGGACGTGCCGGTGTACTGGTTCAATCGTGGTTCGGGAGCCGGCCGGCAGACGCAGATCTTCAGCGGCGACCCGACATCGGCCGACAACCGCAAGCTGATCTCGGAGCGCGAGCTCGCGCTGTTCCGGCGCGGCGCGTTCGCCGGCCTCGGACCCGAGGCGCAGGACGAGGCGAGCGTACGCGCCATGCTGGTGGTTCGGGCCAACACCATGACCTACGAGGCGGCGAGCCCGGCTCTCACTCAAATGCTGGTCGACCTGCTCAACGACCGGGTCACGCCGGTGGTGGAGTCCCGCGGGACCGTCGGCGAAGGCGACCTCGCCCAACTCATGAACGTCGCCGCGACCATGGTGGGGGCCGGCGACGCCTACTACCGCGGGGTGCGCATGCCGGCCGCCGAAGCGCTGCGCCGGGCGGGTCTCAAACCGCTCGCGCCGTTCGGCGCCGACGACAGCGCGCTCGAGAGCTCCAATGCGTGGTTCACGGGCCGGGCTGCGCTGATGGTCTACGACGCACGCGAGGCCCTGTTCTGGAGCGATCTCGCCCTCGCGATCGATCTCGATGCCATGAACAGCAGCATCACGCCTCTGACGGCGCCCGTGCGGCAGAACCGGCCGTTCAAGTGGGCCAACTGGGACGCTGCACGCGTACTCGACATGCTGAAGGGGAGCTACCTGTTCCAGCTCGACGAGCAGCGCATCATTCAGGATCCGGAGAGTCTGCGCGCCTCATCGATCCGCCAGGGATCGGCATGGCAGTCCTGGGCCGCGCTGCGCGATGACCTCCTTCTGCAGATCAACTCCTCGGATCACAACCCGGCCGTGAAGGTCGGAGCCTCGCCGGCCGATTCCTGGGAGCTCGCGACGCCGCAAGTACGGCAGTTCTTCGTGAAGGGCGGGCCATTGAGCCACGGCGAACATGGGTTCGTCCTGTCCAATGCGAACTGGGATCCCTTTCCGGTCGAGAACGACGTCGAGGCCTTCACGATCGCGCTCGCGAACATGGACGCGGCGGTCAGTCAGAGGATCCTGCGCTTCACCAGCACGTTCTTCACGGTGATCCCGCCCCTGCCGCCCGATCCGGCGCGGGCCGAGGATTACGGGCTCACGCGTGCGAGCGATTTCGACGTCGCCGCGCTGATGCAGGACATCGCCGCCGCACAGATTCCGGTCTCGCCGGAGGGAAATGCGCTGGTCGGCAACGTCGAGGATCTCGAGGCCCAGACCAACCTCGCCGAGCATCATGCGCGGCGCGTGGTGGACGACACCTTCGATCTGCTCGCCGAGGACTTGCTGACGGGCACCTACTGGCTCGACATGCGCAAGCTCCAGGACGATCACCGAACCTTCGGCGAGGCGCCCACGGCCGTGTGGAACGCGTTCCGGCGCGTCGTGCCGTTCCGCGACAATGCCAGTCTGCAGCCGACCAGCACGGTCGAGGCGATGGCCCGCGCGTTCATCGCCAGTCATCCGGCGGAAGGCTTCTACGGCACGCCCGTGCGGGAGGACCATTGACCGTCGCGGGCACGGGCTCGGCGACGCCGTCGGCCATGTCGAGGCCACCTCTGGTACGCATCCGCTGGCGCATGTTCGCCTTCCTGTTCGGATTCGGCCTGATCGCCTACATGCAGCAGAAGAGCATCACCGTGGCGGCGGCGCGCATCATGCCCGACCTGTCGCTCTCGCAGCTGCAGATTGGCTGGCTCGAACAGGCCTTCGTGGTCGGCTATGCGCTGTTCCAGCTACCGGGAGGCATGTTCGGCCAGCGCTACGGCGCCCGGCGCACCTTCGTGATCATCGGACTCATCGCCTGTTTCGCGATGCTGGCGACCGCGGCCGGGCCGGCGTTGCTCGGCGGCACCGCCCTGTTCGCCGAGCTGCTCGCGGTGCAACTGCTGCTCGGCATCGCGCAGGCGGCGATCTTTCCGGTCTCCGCGGGTGCTTTCGAGACCTGGTTTCCGCCGAACCGCTGGGCGATCGTGCAAGGCCTGCAGACCATGGGGCTGCAACTCGGTGCGGCCATGACCCCGCCGATCGTCGCGACCCTGATGCACCATTTCGGCTGGCAACGAGCCCTGTTCTGGACGACGCTGCCGCCGATCGCGCTGATCGCCTGGTGGGCGGGTTATGCCCGCGACGTGCCCGCCCGCCATCCGGCCATGACCGCCACCGAGCTCGCCGAAATCGGCGCACACGCGACTTCGGCGGCATCGCCGCCCAGTGGATGGCGAGCGTCGCTCGCGCTGCTCTGGGATCGAAATGTGCTGCTGCTGGCGGTCTCCTACCTGTGCATGAACTACGCGTTCTATCTGCTCGCGAACTGGGTATTTCTCTATCTGATCCAGGAGCGGCATTTCTCGGTGTTGGAGAGCGGCTGGCTCGCGAGCGCCCCGCCGCTCGCGGCCGCGGCCGGCGCCGGCGCCGGCGGCCTGCTGACGGGCATCGCCTGCACCCGCTTCGGCGAGCGTATCGGTTTCCGCCTGATCCCCCTGATCGCGCTGCCGGCTGCGGGACTGCTGCTGCTCTACGCGGTCGATTGCGCCAACCCGTATCTGGCCGTGGCCGTGCTCGCCGCCTGCTACGGGCTGGTGGAACTGAACGAGGGTGCCTATTGGGGCGCGGCGATGATGGTGGGCGGCACCGACACGATGGCGGTCTGTGGACTCATGAACACCGGTGGCAACCTCGGCGGCATCATCGGCATTCCGCTGGTCGCCTGGCTCTCGGGTCGGCACGAGTGGCACGCGGCCTTCCTGCTCGGCACGGCCTTCGCGGTGGCGAGCGCCGCCGCCTGGCTGCTGATCGATACCGAGCGGCCGGTGAGCGCCGCGCGCACGCCGGCCGCCCCGGCCTAGGGACTCTTTCGTCTAACGCGCCGCGGCCGCCTCGCCCGTCGAAGGCTTGCCGGCCGGGCGGCGGTCGGCCAGCCGCAGGGAGTCGAGGCTCGCGAACAGGAGATCGCGGAAATCCCCGTCGGTCCGGCGGGGCGCGGTCTCCCCGCTCGGATCGATCTGGCTGAGCAGCACTGCCACGAGCCCGGAGCGCGGACTGACCAGCCAATGCGTATCGAGGATGCCTCCCCAGGCGTAGTCTCCGGCGAGGTCGGCCTGCGGGACGTGCGCCGCGTCGAGCACGACGCCGACACCGAGCCCGTAGCCGAGCCCGATCGAGTCGGGACCGAAGTAGCCCGCCAGCGCATCGGCCGGCACCTGGTCGCGCGTCATCAGACGCACGGTCACCGGCGAGAGAAAACGTCGGCCGTCGAGCGTGCCGCCGTTCGCGAGCATCTGCGCGAAGCGCAGGTAATCGCCGGCGGTCGAGATCAAGCCCCCGCCGCCCGAGGGCCACACGCCGGCGTCGGTCGGATCCGTGAGCAGCGGATTGTGGCTGCGATGCAGTTCCCCATCGTGATCATGCCGGTAGACCACCGCGAGATTGCCCGCCTCGGCCGGCGTGATCGAAAATCCGGTCGCATGCATGCCGAGCGGGTCGAAGATCCGCTCGCGCAGGAACTGGGCGAAGGGCTGGCCGGAGACCACCTCGACCAGGCGCCCGAGCACGTCGTAGGCATAGCTGTAGCGCCAACCCTGGCCGGGCTGGAAATAGAGCGGCAGGCTGGCGATCCGGCGTACGTTGTCGGCGAGCGAAAGGTGCGGGTCCGGATAAAGCTGGGCGTAGGTCTTGGCGAGCGGTGACTTCGTGTCGAAGCCCGGAAAGTAGCCGAGGCCGCTCGTATGGGTGAGCAGATCGCGGATCGTCACGGGGCGCGCGGCAGGCACCGTGAGCAAGCGGCCCTGTGCATCGACGCCGCTGAAGACCTGCATGTGCGCGAATTCCGGCAGGAACCGCGCCACCGGGTCGTCGAGCTGGAAGTCGCCTTCCTCATAGAGCATCAGCACCGCGACCGCCGTGACCGGCTTGGTCATGCTCGCGATCCGGAAGCGCGTGTCCAGTCGCATCGGCAGGTGCTTGCGCAGATCCCGCTCGCCGATCGCCGCGGAATCGACCAGACGGCCGTCGCGTGCGACCATGAGGACGTAGCCTGACGCCTCGTGACGCTGCGCCTGGATGCGGAAGAAGTCGTTCATGTGGCGAAGGCGCGCGCTCGACAGGCCAACCGTCTCGGGCCTCGCGCCCGGCAAGGGCGGTGCCGCAACCCACGCGCCGGCGGATCCCGAGAATGCGGCGATCGCAAACCCGAGAGCCGTCGCGCGCCCAAGAGCCGTCGCGCGGCCAAGAGCGGTCCAGGTCGTCCCGTGGGTCATCACGCTCCGCATGCCGGTCATTCTCCTCCATTCATATCGAGCAGGGTCTCACGCACCCAGCCAAGCAGGTGCTCCGCATAGACGCGCTCGACGAGCAGCAGAGCCTC
>JAGWPY010000211.1 GCA_028870275.1 Gammaproteobacteria bacterium
CCCATGTCGCGGAAGGTCTCGTAGGTGATCTGCCACTCGCCGTCCCACTTGATGCTGAAGTCGCTCATGCGGCTCGGCTGGCTGATGAAGCGCTGTTGGATCTCGTGACCCGCGAGCCGGGTCGAGGAGACGCGCGAAACGAGGCGGAACATGCCGTAGAGCGGGCTGTCGAGCCGGCCGGCCATGTCGCCGGTCACGAACACGACCGGCAGCAGGTCCTTGTGGTAGATGGTCGGCTGCCATGGCCGCTTCTCGACCTTCACCAGATCCGATACCGGCATCACCGCGCCGCTCGCGGCCCTGACCGGCATCGCGAGCGCCTGGCCGAGCCCGTCCCGGTCCGCGGTGGCGAGTTCGAGGCGCACGGCGATCGGATCGCGCTCGGCCCCGGCATGCACGAAGGTGGCGTCGTATCCCGACAGCGCCGTCGACAGCGCGTCGACCACTTCGGCCTGAGGCACGCCGAGCAGCGCCGCCTTGGCACGATCGAGCGAGAGCACATAACGCGGCGCTCCCGAGGGCAGCGAGTCGTCGGTGTCGACGATGTCCGGGGTCGAATCGAACAGCTTGCGGAGCGCCCGGCCGACCTGTTCCTGCGCCGGGTAGGTCGGACCGTAGATCTCGGCGACGATCGGCGCCTGCACCGGCGGGCCGGGGGGCACCTCGACGACCTGCAGCGATTCGGCGCCGAGCCGTTTGGCGATCGCCGCGAGTTCGGGGCGCACGGCGAGGGCGATCTCGTGGCTCTTGCGGCTCCGCTCGCTCTTGTCGACCAGGTTCACCTGCAGGTCGCCCTGGCTGGAGTCGCCGCGCAGGTAGTACTGGCGGACCAGCCCGTTGAAGTTGATCGGCGCCGCCGTGCCCGCATAGGCCTGATAATTGGTCACTTCAGGAACGCGGCGGATCACCGCGGCGAGCGCCGAGAGCACGCGCGCCGTGTCCTCGACCGGCGTGCCGTCCGGCATGTTCACCACGACCTGGAACTCCGACTTGTTGTCGAACGGCAGCATCTTCAGCACGACCAGCTGCACGGCGACCAGCAGCACCGCCACGACGATCGCGCCGAGCGTGCCGTAATAGAGCCGATGGCGATTGCGCCTGGCGTTCTCGCCTTTCAGGAACGGGTCCATCAGCCGCGAGAACAGCCGGTGAACGCGGCTCTCGGGCGGCGTCTCGTCGGTCGCGGCCGACACCCCGCCCGAGTGTCCGTGCGTGCCGTTCGAGAAGAGCTTGCGGCACATCCAGGGCGTGAACGCCAGCGCGATCGCGAGCGAGATGACCATGCCCATGCTCGCATTGATCGGGATCGGGCTCATGTACGGGCCCATCAATCCCGAGACGAAGGCCATCGGCAGCAGCGCCGCGATCACCGTGAAGGTCGCGAGGATCGTCGGTCCCCCCACCTCGTCGACCGCGCGCGGGATCACCTCGGAGAGAGGCCGGTGGTCGAACTCCCGGTGCCGATGCACGTTCTCGACGATCACGATCGCGTCGTCGACCAGGATGCCGATCGCGAAGATCAGCGCGAACAGTGATACCCGGTTGATCGTGAATCCCCATGCCCAGGAAGCGAACAAGGTCGCCGCCAGGGTCACGATCACCGCGGCGCCGACCACCGCGGCCTCGCGCCGGCCCATGGTGAGGAGCACGAGGATCACGACCGAGGTGGTCGCGAACAGCAGCTTCTCGATCAGCTTGTGGGCCTTCTGGTTGGCGGTCACGCCGTAGTCGCGCGTGACCGTGACGTGGACGCCCTTCGGAATCGTGATCCCCTCGAGATCGTGAACGCGGCGGATCACCGCCGAGGTCACGTCGATCGCGTTGCTGCCGGGCTTCTTGGAGATTGCGATGGTCACCGCCGGGGTCTGGGCCACGGCCGGCGCGCCCTGGGCGATGGCCGCCGGTCCGTTGCCGAACCAGGCGTATTGCGAGGGCGTCTGCGCAGCCGAGGTGACGTGCGCGACGTCGTCCAGATAGACCGGCTTGCCGTCGCGCGCCGCGACGATCAGTCCGCCGACGTCGTCGCGCGAGGCCAGGAACGAGCCCGCCTGGACCGGCGCCATCCGGCCGCCCACGACCACGTCGCCCGCCTGGCGGACGAGGTTCGCCGCCTGGAGCGAGGCCGCCACGTCGGCGGCGGTCAACCCCGCCGCGGCGAGCCGCTGCGGATCGAGCTGCACGTGGATCATCGGCTGGGTGTCGCCGACCGTGTAGACGTTACGCGTGTCGGGCACGCGTTTCAGATCGCTCATCATCGCGCGCGCGATCTTGCCGAGCGCGTTGCCGCCGATCAGCGGATCGCTGCTCCAGAGCGTGAGCGTCGCGATCGGCACGTCGTCGATGCCTTTGGGTTTGATCAGCGGCTGCAGGATCCCCGTTCCCGGCGGCCGCCAGTCCTGATTCGAGTACACCGCATTGTAGAGACGCACGATCGCGTCGTTGCGGTGTATGCCCACCTGGTACTGGACGGTCAGTACGGCGAGCCCCGGGCGCGAGACGGAGTAGATGTGCTTCACCCCCGCGATCTCGCCGAGCACTTTCTCCATCGGCGTCGAGACCAGATTCTCGACCTGCTGCGCGCTCGCTCCCGGGAAGGGCACGAAGATGTTCGCGAAGGTCACGTCGATCTGCGGCTCCTCTTCGCGCGGCGTGACCGCCAGCGCGAACAGGCCCATGAGCAGCGCGGTCAGGGCGAGCAGCGGCGTGATCTGGTTCTCGAGGAACAGCCGCGCCACGCGGCCGCTGAAGCCGAGCGGCTTGTCCATTCCGGGCTTGCTCACGAGCGCGATCCCGATCCGGCGATGCGCTCCGCGGCGGCGATCGGATCGAGCGCGACGCGCTCGCCGGCGGCGAGGCCGGCGAGGATCTCGACGCGATCGCCGATGTGCCGGCCGGGGCGCACATACCGCAGGCTCGGTTCACCCTTGCCGTCGATCACGTAGACGGCGGTGACCTCGCTCTGTACCACCAGCGCCGAGGCCGGCACCAGCAGGCGCTGCGCACTGCCGATGACCAGGCCGACCTTGCAGAACACCCCGGGCGCGAGGTCGAGCGTGCCCGCGGGCAGGTCCAGCCGGGCGCGGAACGTGCTGGTCGAGGTCGCGGCCTGCGGAAAGATCGTGATCTTCGTGGCCTCGATGCGCCGATCGCCGACGTAGACCGCGGCTTTCTTGATCCGGCTGACCTGCATGAGGATGCTCTGGGGCACGTTGGTGTCGACCCGCAGCTGGCCGAGCGAAAGCCCGGTCATCAGCGGCATGCCCGGGTGGACGGCCTCGCCCACCTCGACGAGACGCTTGCCGACGACGCCGCCGTACGGAGCGCGGATCTCGGTGTAGCCGACGCCGGCCTGGGCGGCCGCGACTCCGGCGAGAGCGGCCTGCAGGCGTGCCTCGGCGGCATCGCGGTCGGCGGTCGCGCGGTCGAACTGCGCCTTCGAGACCACGTGCCTGCTGAACAGGTCGGCGATGCGTCCGTAGTTGCTCTGCACCTCCGTTTTACGCGCGCGGGCCTCGGTGAGCGCAGCCCTCGCGGCATCGAGACCGGCGCGCTGCTCGGTCCCCTTGAGACGCATCAGCACCGCCCCGGCAGGGACGACGTCGCCGACGTCGTAATAGATGGCATCCACCCGGCCGCTGGTCTCGGCCGAAACGGTCGCCTGATTGACCGCCTCGACCGTGCCGTCGACGAATCGCTCGAGCGGCACGGCTTCCGGCCGTACGACGGTGGCCGCGAGCGGGGGACCGGCGACCGGGGCGCCCGTGGTCGGCCGGTGGCCGCAAGCGCCAAGAGCGAGGAGTGCCGCGGGAAGCGCGACGAGCAACGAGACCGTACGCATGGGCCGCATGGGTGTCTCTTCGGTTTCCTCAGGTGAACGCGTTGCCCGGCCGCGCACCGAGCTTCTTCAGGAACAGGGCGAGCGGACAGAACCCGGTGAACGAGGCCTGAAGCAGATTGGCGCCCACGAAGGCGGTGAACCAGAGCCAGTTGTGGTTTACGTACTGGGCGAGCGCCAGGCTCGCGAGCACGAACAGTCCGGCGAAGCGGAAAACCAGTCGATCGATGTTCACGGTCTTTGACTCCTCGTCCAGGGCGGTCGGCGACCGCGGGTAAGCTCGATTGGCCTATTATATCAACATATGCTAAATTAGCAAATAACGATGAAACGACGTCCGCAATGTCCCGCCGGGATCGCCGAGGTTCGCAGCCACGCGGCCGGTGCCGCGGCCTTGCTGAAGGCGCTCGCCAGCGAGCAGCGCCTTGCCGTGCTCTGTGCGTTGCTGGACGGACCGCGTTCGGTCGGCGAGATCAACGCCGCGGTGCCGCTCAGCCAGTCGGCGCTGTCGCAACACCTCGCGGTGCTGCGGGAGGCGGGCGTAGTGACCACCGAGAAGAAATCCCAGACCGTCCATTACGCGCTCGCCGCCGGGCCCGCCCTGGAGATCATGGGCGTTCTGTACCGCACGTTCTGCGCCGGACACTGAAGTTCCTCGCCGCGTTCAGGCGGAGTCCGTCGAGACTTCGATCTCGATGTGCCGCTCGCCCTTCAGGGAATTGGAGATCAGGCAGTGCTTCTCGGCACGCTCGAGCAGATCCCGGGCTTTCGCCTGATCGACGCCCGGACCGGCCTGCAGCCGTGCGTGCGTCGTGAAGCGCACGAACTGGCTCACGCCCGCGGCGCGGTCCAGCACTCCTTCGACACGGCAATCGAGCCGGGTCCATTCCAGCCTGGCGGTGCGCGCGATCGCGCGGAACGTCAGGATGAAGCAGTCGGCCACCGCCGCGACCAGCAGCGACTCCGGCGACCAGAGTCCGCCCGGGCCGTCGAATTCCGGCGGTGGCGCGGTCTCGAG
>JAGWPY010000212.1 GCA_028870275.1 Gammaproteobacteria bacterium
AACGCGAACAGACCCTGAACCAGTTGCTGGTCGAGATGGACGGCTTCGAGGGCAACGAGGGCATCATCGTGATCGCGGCGACCAATCGCCCCGACGTGCTCGACCCGGCTCTGTTGCGTCCGGGTCGGTTCGACCGACAGGTGGTCGTGCCGCTGCCCGACGTGCGCGGCCGCGAACAGATCCTGAAAGTCCATATGCGCAAGGTGCCGCTCGCCGACAACGTCAAGCCGGCGGTGATCGCGCGGGGCACACCGGGATTCTCCGGTGCCGATCTCGCGAATCTGGTCAACGAGGCGGCCCTGTTCGCGGCCCGGGCCAACAAGCGGACCGTGTCGATGGAGGAGTTCGAGCGGGCGAAGGACAAGATCATGATGGGTGCCGAACGGCGCTCGATGGTCATGACCGAGGACGAGAAGCGCAACACCGCCTTCCACGAGGCGGGCCACGCGATCGTCGGCTTGAGCGTCCCCGAGCACGACCCGGTCTACAAGGTCACGATCATTCCGCGAGGCCGTGCGCTCGGCGTGACCATGTTCCTGCCCGAGACGGACCGTTACAGCACCAGCAAGCGCCAGCTCGAGAGCAAGATCGCGACGCTCTTTGGCGGCCGCGTCGCCGAGGAACTGGTCTTCGGCCGCGATGCGGTCACCACCGGTGCCTCGAACGACATCGAGCGGGCCACGGAACTCGCCCGAAATATGGTCACTCGCTGGGGCCTGTCCGATCGCCTGGGTCCGCAGACCTACAGTGAAGAGTCGGGCGAGGTGTTCCTCGGTCGCAGCGTCACCCAGCACAAGCAGGTCTCCGACGAGACCGCGCATGTGATCGACGAGGAAGTGCGTCGCGTGATCGACAGCAACTACCAGCGCGCCTCGACGATCCTGCAGACGAACATGGACAAGCTGCACGCCATGGCCGATGCCCTGATCAAGTACGAGACGATCGACGAGGAACAGATCAAGGACATCATGGATGGGCGCGCCCCGCGGCCGCCGCGCGATTGGGACGACACTCCATCTCCGACCCCACGCGGCGGACCTTCGGCCGAAAAACCGGCCCCGCCGCTCGTCAGTCCGGCCGGGCAGCACTGATCCGGCACGGCCCGCCGGTGCCGCGGCACATCGGGCGGCGAGGCCGGCGGCCAATCCGCCGGCCTCGCCGCTTTTCGGGATCCCCACATGCAATGGCGTTGCCGTGAACGGCTCATCGACCTCGGCTCCCCGGTGGTCATGGGCATTCTCAACGTCACGCCGGACTCGTTCTCCGACGGGGGCCGGTACGCAGCGGCGGACCGGGCGTTCGATCGATCCGTCGAAATGGTCGCCGAGGGTGCCGCGATCATCGACGTCGGCGGGGAGTCGACCCGCCCCGGGGCCGAAAGCGTCGCCGCCGAGACCGAGATCGAGCGGGTCGTGCCGGTCATCGAGCGCATCACCCGATCGCTCGACGTCGCGGTCTCGATCGACACCTGCAAACCGAAAGTCATGGAGGCCGCGCTCGCCGCCGGCGCCTGCATCGTCAACGACGTGTGCGCGCTGCGCGCTAGAGGGGCGCGTGAACTGGTCGCCGGTGCCGGTGCGGGAGTCTGCCTGATGCACATGCAGGGCGAACCGAGAACGATGCAGCTGGATCCCCGCTACGAGGACGTGGTCGCCGAGGTCCGCGACTTCCTCGACGAGCAGCGGCGCCTGACGATCACGGCCGGAGTGCGCGCCGAGTCGATCGTGCTCGATCCGGGCATCGGTTTCGGCAAACGGCTGCCGCATAATCTCGCGCTGCTTCGCGAGCTCGGCGCTCTGACGGCGCTCGGCGCTCCGGTGCTGGTCGGCGTCTCGCGCAAGGGCATGATCGGAGCGGTGCTCGGCCGGGGGCCCGGCGAACGGCTGCACGGCGGTCTCGGCCTCGCCGCGCTCGCGGTTGCCAAGGGTGCGCGCGTGGTGCGCACCCACGATGTCGCGCCAACCTGGGATGCGATCAGAATGGTCGATGCGGTAGAACGGGGAGCGCGGGAATGACGCAGAGATATTTCGGCACGGATGGCGTGCGCGGCCTGGTCGGAGAGCCGCCGATGACCGTGGACTTCGCGCTGCGGCTCGCGAGCGCCGCGGCCCGGGTGCTTGCGCCTTCCGGCGGGAAGGTGCTGATCGGCAAGGACACGCGGCTCTCGGGCTACATGTTCGAGTCGGCGCTCGAGGCGGGGTTCGTGGCGGCCGGAGTCGACGTGATGTTGATCGGACCGCTGCCGACGCCGGGCATCGCCTTCATGACCCAGCGCCTCGGCTGCCGCTTCGGGGTCGTGATCAGCGCTTCGCACAACGCCTATCACGACAACGGGATCAAGTTCTTCGACGCCGCCGGACGCAAGCTTGGCGACGAGGTCGAGCGGCGCATCGAGGCCCTGATCGAGGAGCCGGCGCTCACGAAGCCCTCGCAGGGGCTCGGTCGCGCGACCCGGACCGATGACAGCCGGCAGCATTACCAGGACTTCTGCGCGTCGACCCTACCGGCGGGCATCGACCTCTCGGGCCTTAAGATCGTGGTCGACTGCGCGAACGGGGCCGGTTACAAGGTCGCCCCGCGGGTGCTCGCCGACCTCGGCGCCGAGATCGTGCCGATCGGCTGCTCGCCGAACGGTCGCAACATCAACGATGCCTGCGGTTCGACGGCGCCCGAGCTCCTGCAGCTCACGGTCCCGGGAGTGCGCGCTCATGTCGGTTTCGCGCTCGACGGCGATGGCGACCGCGTCGTGATGATCGATGCGCTCGGCCGGATCGTCGACGGCGATCAGCTGCTCTTCATACTCGCGACCGAGCGGCATGCCGCGGGGACCCTGGCGGGCCCGGTCGTGGGCACGGTGATGAGCAATCTCGGGCTCGAGCGTTCTTTGGTCGAGCGGGGTATCGAGTTCCGGCGCGCCGCGGTCGGCGACCGGTATGTTCTGGCCGAGCTCCTCGAGTCGGGCGGGGTGCTCGGCGGCGAGACCTCGGGCCACATCCTCTGCCTCGACAAGACCACGACCGGAGACGGTCTGGTGAGCGCGCTGCAGGTCCTCTCGATCATGAAGCAGCGTTCGGCGGGGCTGGCCGAACTCGCCGCGCCGATGCCCAAGTATCCGCAGGTGCTGGTCAACGTGAGAGTGGAGCGACGATTCGATCCGCTGCTGGACGAGGACGTGCAGAGCGCGCGCGAACGGGTCGAGCGCCAGTTCGAGGGCCGTGGTCGGGTGGTGCTGCGTGCTTCGGGCACCGAGCCGCTGATTCGGGTGATGGTCGAGGGGCACGATGCGGCGCTCGTGAAGCAGGGTGCGCGCGAGATCGCCGAAGCGGTCGAGCGGGCGGCGCCGAGGCACTGAAGCCCGCCTGCTCACCCGGCCGGCCGTACCGCGCCGCCGCCGAAGGTTCGCTTGCAGTTCCCCGTCCGCGAGGCTAATCTTCGCCGCCTTTCCCGTCGGCGAGTGCGCCGAGGTGTGTGCGTATGCGTCGACCGATGGTCGCGGGCAATTGGAAAATGCACGGCTCGGAGGCCGCCAACTCGGCCCTCCTGTCCGAGTTGCAGATGCGCCTGCAGTCGCAATGGCCGATCGACGTGGCGGTCTTCCCACCTTTCGTCTATCTCGCCGACGTCGTTCGCCGCCTGCGCGGCGACGCGATGCTGGTCGGCGCCCAGGACGTCTGCGCCGAAGCCGCGGGAGCGTTCACCGGCGAGGTTGCCGCCTCGATGTTGCGCGACGTGGGTTGTACTCTGGTCATCGTCGGCCATTCGGAGCGGCGTCGCCGGTATCACGAGGACGATGCCCTGGTCGCGCGCAAGTTCGGCGCCGCACTCGCCGCCGGGCTCACGCCGGTACTGTGCGTCGGCGAGACGATCGAGGAGCGCGAGGCCGAACGCACCGAGGAAGTGATCGCTCGGCAGCTCGACGCGGTGCTGGCGATGCATTCGATCGAAGCGTTCGAACGCGCGATCCTCGCCTATGAGCCTGTCTGGGCCATCGGCACGGGTCGCAATGCGACGCCGGCTCAGGCCCAGGCCGTGCATGCATTCCTCAGGCGGCGCCTGTCGGATCAAAATGCTATGATAGGCGGCCAGACGCGGATCCTGTATGGCGGCAGCGTCAAGGCGTCGAACGCCGCGGAGTTGTTCGCGATGGCCGACGTCGATGGCGGCCTGGTCGGCGGGGCGGCGCTGGTCGCCGACGAGTTCTACCAGATCTGCGCGGCCGCGGCCGCGCGACATTGAGAGTGTTGTGAATATGCTGAGAGGGTTGCTGCTGGCGTTTCACGTGGTGCTCGCCGGGCTGATCATCGGCCTCGTGCTGCTACAGCGGGGCAAGGGAGCGGAAGCGGGCGCGGGTTTCGGCGCCGGCGCCTCCGGCACCGTCTTCGGCGCTCGTGGCAGCGCGACGCTCTTCTCGAAGCTCACCGCGGTGTTCGCTGCGCTGTTCTTCGGTACGAGTCTCACGCTCGCGTACCTCGGCACCCGGACGACGAGTGCACCGACCAGCGTACTCGAGCGCGCGATGCAGCGCGAAGTGCAGACCGCGCCTGCGGCGGGTGTGCCGGGCAAGAGCGCTGCGGGCAATGCGCCGAGCGCGCCTGCGCCTGCGCCTGCCGCGCCGAAGAAGCCTTAGAGGTTTCGGCGCGCGAAGGCTCGCCAGCCTCGTGATCGATTGTGAGATGATGTGTGCATGCCGACGTGGCGGAATTGGTAGACGCGCTAGTTTGAGGGGCTAGTGGGGCAACCTGTGCCGGTTCGAGTCCGGCCGTCGGCACCATCTTCGGATCGATCGAGACCTCCGCGTAGCGAGCGGTCGAATTTCTTGCGACGCATCGCTGTCATTGTCGGCATATCTCCTGCTACAATTCGCGGCTGAATTCTCCGGACGACGAAACATCGCGAAAACCGCAAATATGCTCGCCCAATATTTGCCGATATTGATCTTCATGGGCCTGGCCGCGGTTCTCGGCCTCGCGCTGTTCACCCTCGGCTGGTTCGCGGGGCCGCGTCGTCCCGACGCGCAGAAGAATTCGCCCTACGAGTGCGGATTCGAGGCGTTCGAGGACTCGCGCATGCGGTTCGACGTCCGCTACTACCTCGTCGCGATCATCTTCATCGTCTTCGACCTGGAGATCGCCTTCTTCTTCCCGTGGGCCGTTTCCTTGCGCTCCACCGGCACCTTCGGGCTGCTCAGCATGCTCGTGTTCGCTCTGGTGCTGGTGGTCGCGCTGGTCTACGACTACCGAAAAGGGGCCCTCGAATGGGACTAGAAGCCGTTGCCGAGACCGCGGGAGCCGCGCAGGGTTACGAGGTGACCACGGTCGACAAGCTCATCAACTGGGCGAGGACCGGCTCACTCTGGCCGATGACGTTCGGGCTCGCCTGCTGCGCGGTCGAGATGATGCAGGCCGGTGCCGCGCGCTACGACCTCGACCGGTTCGGCATCGTTTTCCGCCCCTCGCCGCGTCAGTCGGACGTGATGATCGTCGCCGGCACGCTGGTCAACAAGATGGCTCCGGCTCTGCGCAAGGTCTATGACCAGATGAGCGAGCCTCGCTGGGTCATCTCGATGGGGTCCTGCGCCAACGGTGGCGGCTATTACCACTACTCCTATGCGGTGGTCCGCGGCTGCGACCGCGTGGTACCGGTCGACGTGTACGTTCCGGGCTGTCCGCCGACCGCCGAGGCGCTGCTCTACGGAATCATCCAGCTGCAGAACAAGATCAGGCGCAACAAGGCGATCGTGCGATGAGCGACAGTCAGACGGCGGCAACGGCCGAACCGGCCGCCGCGGACGCTTTCGCGGCCGCCGCGGCCGCCGTGCTCGGCGCGGCCGCGATGGCCCTCGAGTGCCGTCCCGGCGAGATCGCCTTCGAGGTGCCGGCCGACGGCTTGCTGGGCGCGGCGCGCGCGCTTCGCGACCATCCGGCCTTGCGGGTCGAAATGTGCATGGACGTTTGCGGCGTCGACTTCCTTCACTACGGGCAGGCCGAGTGGAAGACCAATGCGGCCACCGCCTCGGGGTTCAGTCGCGGCGTCGCGCGCGGTGGCGCGAGCGAGCCGGACGCGCCTGCGGCGGGACGGCGCTTCGCGGTGGTCTACAACCTGCTGTCGGTCGTCCACAACCGGAGACTGCGCTTGCGCGTGTACTGCGCCGACGACGCGCAGCCGATGGTCGACTCGGTCACCGGGATCTGGGCGTCGGCGAACTGGTTCGAGCGCGAGGCGTTCGACCTGTACGGCATCATGTTCCGCGGGCATCCGGACCTGCGGCGCATCCTCACCGATTACGGATTCATCGGCCATCCGTTCCGCAAGGATTTCCCGCTGTCCGGCAACGTCGAGGTCCGGTACGACCCCGAGAAGGGACGTATCGTCTATGAGCCGGTCAGCATCGAGCCGCGCACCCTGGTGCCGAAGGTGATCCGGCACGACAACCGCTACGATCCGCAACTGACGAACGCGAAAACGAATGGCTGAGATCCGCAATTTCACGATGAATTTCGGCCCTCAGCACCCGGCCGCGCACGGCGTGCTGCGTCTGGTGCTGGAGATGGACGGCGAGGTGATCCAGAAGGCCGACCCGCACGTCGGGCTCCTGCATCGCGGAACCGAGAAGCTCGCGGAGTCGAAAGTCTTCAACCAGTCGATCGGCTACATGGATCGGCTGGACTACGTGTCGATGATGTGCAACGAGCATGCGTACGTGATGGCGATCGAGCGCCTGCTCGGCATCGCGCCGCCGCCGCGGGCACAGTACATCCGCGTCATGTTCGACGAGATCACGAGAGTCCTCAATCACCTGATGTGGCTCGGCGCGCATGGTCTCGACATCGGGGCGATGACGGTGTTCCTGTACTGCTTCCGCGAGCGTGAAGACCTCATGGACTGCTACGAGGCGGTCTCCGGCACGCGCATGCACGCGACCTATTACCGTCCGGGAGGCGTCTATCGCGACCTGCCGGACGCGATGCCGAAATATGAATACTCGAAGTGGCGCAGCCGCAAGGACGTCGACCGCCTGAACGAGCGGCGCAGCGGCTCGATGCTCGACTTCATCGAGGACTTCACGCGCCGGTTCCCGGCCTGCGTCGATGAGTACGAGACCCTGCTGACCGACAACCGCATCTGGAAACAGCGCACGGTCAACATCGGCGTGGTGAGCGCCGAGCGCGCGCTTCAACTTGGTTTCTCGGGTCCGATGCTGCGCGGATCCGGTGTCGAATGGGATCTGCGCAAGAAGCAACCCTACGAGGCCTACGACCAGGTCGACTTCGACGTTCCGGTCGGCACCAATGGCGACTGCTACGACCGCTACCTCGTGCGCATCGAGGAACTTCGTCAGTCGAATCGCATCATCGCCCAGTGCGTCGAATGGCTGCGTGCCAATCCGGGTCCGGTAATGATCGATGACCGCAAGCTCAGGCCGCCGCCGCGCGAACAAATGAAAGGCGACATGGAATCGCTGATCCATCACTTCAAGTTCATGACCGAGGGTTACTGCGTGCCCGAAGGCGAAACCTACGCCGCGGTCGAGGCGCCCAAGGGCGAGCTCGGCGTCTACCTGGTTTCGGACGGCGCGAACAAGCCGTACCGGATGAAAGTGCGCGCGCCGGGCTTTGCGCACCTGGCCTCGCTCCACGAGATGGTCCAGGGCCACATGCTGGCCGACGTCGTCGCCGTGATCGGCACCCAGGACATCGTTTTCGGCGAGATCGACCGATGAGCACCGAGCTCTCGGCGCATCTGCGCGAGGAAATCGATCGCTGGGTCGCGAAGTTTCCACCGGACCGCAAGCGCTCGGCGGTGATTTCCGCCCTGCATGCGGCGCAACACGAGAATCACGGTCACCTGACCCGTGAACTGATGGACGCGATCGCCGTGTATCTCGGCCTGCCGCCGATCCAGGTCTACGAGGTCGCGGCGTTCTATTCGATGTTCGAGACCCACCCGGCGGGACGCCACCACGTCTCGGTCTGCACCAACATCTCCTGCATGTTGCGCGGCGGCGAACAGGTGCTCGCGCTCGTCGAGAAGAAGCTCGGCATCAAGGTGGGCGAGACCACTGCGGACGGGCGCATTTTCCTCAAGCGAGAGGAAGAGTGCCTGGCGGCCTGCACGGGCGCGCCGATGATGATGGTCGATCACGTCTACCACGAGGATCTGACCGCGGAGAAGATCGACGCGGTGCTGGACGCGTTGAAGTGAAGGCGGAGCG
>JAGWPY010000213.1 GCA_028870275.1 Gammaproteobacteria bacterium
CGAATTCGCCGAGTCCCGCGCGGTGATCGCGCACGCGGCACGCGACCCGGATGCGCTCGCGATCGCCGATCTCAATCAGCGCGATCCTCGACTCGCCGCGCTCGCGCTCGCGCGCTGCGCGTCCTGCGCCGCGAGCCGGGGAACCGCGGCCGGCCTGATCGCGGGCCGCTACCCGCTCGACCGGCATCAATTGATCTACCTGCGCCGCCGCCCCGACGGGTCCGTCGATCCGCTCGCGCGCGAATACCTGCGACTGGTGCTCTCGCGCCAAGGCCAGACGGCGATCGCCGCCGCGCCGCCTCATTATCTGCCGCTCGCTCCCCGCGAGGCCATTGCGGCACGCGCGACGCTCGAGGCAGGCGCGACGCGCGAGCGGCCCTAGACCCGCCCCGGGGCAACGGCCGCGGCCGCTCCGCCGCTCCTCGAGGTCCAGGCTATGATGGGGCTTCGGGACCGGGCTCGCTTGGCCATTCAGGCCCGGTTAAGGCCCGCTCCCTAGACTGCCGCATCACCTACGGAAGCCGCTTCGATGAAGCACATGACGTTCGTTCGTTCCATTCGCCGCCTGGCCCCTGCGCGTCCGCCGCACGGAGCCCGGACGACGGTTCGCCTCGCGGCCGCACTCGCGCTCGGCGCTCTATCCGGCTGCGCGCTCTATCATCCACTGCCTCTGCCCACGCACGACGATCTCGCCTCGGCCCTGCCGACCGCGGGCAAGGCGCAAGCGCCGACCACCAAGGCCGCGCCGCAGCCGGCGCCGCTCGACATGGACGAGGTCGCGACCCTCGCGGTACTCAACAACCCGGACCTGAACGCCGCGCGGGCGAGCCTCGGCGTTGCCGAGGCCCAGGCGTTCGCGGCCGGCATCCTGCCGAACCCGCAACTGAGCTTGAGCTCGGATCGGCCGATCGACCGCGTGAACTCGCCCTCCGATCCGCGCTATCCCGAATACCACCAGTACGGCATCGGCCTCGCGGTCGACCTGCGCGCACTGCTCACGCATCACAGCCAGTACGAGGCCGCAAGCGCCCAACTGCGCCAGGCACGCGAGGACCTCCTCTGGCAGGAGTGGCAGACGGTCGCCGAGGCGAGGCTCCTCTATACCGCGCAGGTGCTCGGTCGCGAGCGCAGCGCGAGCCTCGCACCGGCCGCCAAGACTTTCGCCACCGCAGCCGCCCGCTCGCAGACGGCGCTCGCCGAGGGCAACCTCGCACGCGACCAGGCCGATGCCGACCAGGCCGCGGCGGTGTCGATCGCGACCCAGGCCGGCGCCGCCGAACGCGCCGCGGCCCAGGCGGAACGCGCGCTGCGCGCGCTGCTCGGCTTGCGCGATTCGGTGCAGGTGCCGCTCGCACCGCTCGCTGCGCCGCCCATCCCGGACCGCGCATCCGTCGAGGCGGCGTTGCGCTCACTCCCCGCACGCCGGCCGGACCTGCGCGCCCTGCAGGCCGGCTATCGCAGCCAGGAGGAGCAGGTGCGCACCGCCGTCCTTTCCCAGTTCCCGAACATCGTGCTCGGCTTCAACCGCAGCCGCGATTTCTCGGACGTGCATTCCCTGGGCGGGGCCGTGTCCTTCGATCTGCCGCTGTTCGATCGCGGCCAGGGCGCGATCGCGATCCAGCGCGCCACGCGTGCCCAGCTGCGCGCCGAGTACCAGGCGAGGCTCGACCAGGCGAGCGCCGAGGTCTGGCAGATCTGGCACGAGATGCGGGAACTCAAGGGCGAGCTGGCCGCGCTCGACGCCCGATTGCCGGGACTCGGGCGCACACTCGCCGACGCGAAGACCGCCTACCGCGCCGGCAATTATCCGGTCGCCGCCTATCTCGCGCTGGTCAACGCCTACCTCGGCGCCGAGTCCAGCCACTACGACCTCCTGCAGAATCTCTGGTCGGACTCGATCGCACTCGCGACCCTCACGGGTACCCAGATCGAACCGGCCGCCGTCCACGCCACCTGAAGCGATCCACACCATGAAATCGACCCTGCTCCGCTCCCTCGCCTGCGGCGCCGCTCTGGCCTGTGCCGCTCTGCCCCCGCTTTGCGCCCGGGCCGATGACGATGCCGGCGCCGCCGACGCGAGCGTCAAAGTGCAAACGACGCCCGTGAGGAGCGGAAAGCTCGCGCGCACCGTGATCGCCTATGGCGTGGCCCAGCCAGGTCCGGCCTCCCGCCGCCAGGTGATGGCCCCGGTCGCCGCCACGGTCGCGGCCGTGTACGCGCACGTCGGTGAGACCGTGGCGCGCGGCGCGCCGCTCCTCGAACTCGCTCCCACCCCAACCACCGCGGCGAACTATGCGGCGGCGGTCTCGGCCGCGCGCGTCGCGCACGATGCGCTGCTGCGCACCCGCGAACTGCGAGCACAGCAGCTCGCGACCGAGCCACAGGTCGCGGCGGCGGAAAAAGCCGACTCGGACTCGCGCGCCGCACTGCATGCGCTCGATGCCCAGGGCGCCGGTGGTCCGCGCGTGCTGCACGCCGCCGATGGCGGCGTGGTCACGATGGTGTCGGCAGTCGCCGGCGCGATCGTCGCCGAGGGCTCGCCGCTCATCGAACTCGCCCGCCCGTCCGGCCTCGTGCTGGTGGCCGGCCTGACGCCGGCCGATGCCCGTCTGGTCAAGGCGGGCGATGCGGCCAAGGTCGTGCCGATCGGCGGCAGCGGCGCGATCGGCGCGCGGGTCTCGCTCGCCGGCGCCGCGGTCGATCCGGCGAGCGGCCTGGTGCCGGTCGAGATCAGCCTGCCGAGGACCGGCCTGCTACCCGGCGAATCGGCCGAGGCGCGCATCGCCACCGCCGAGGTCGCGGGCTTTCTCGTGCCGCACGCCGCGGTGCTGGTGAACGACCACGGCGAGACCTATCTGGTCCAGGTCGAGCATGGCCTCGCCAAGAGCGTGCCGGTGCAGGTGCGCGTCGCGGGCGGTGCCGAGGACATCGTCGCCGGAGCGCTCGACCGCGGTGCGCCGATCGTGCTCGCCGGCGCCTATCAGCTGCAGGATGGCATGAAGGTGCGCTACGGCGGCGCGGCGGACAAGGCCGCGCAATGAACTTCGCCCACGTCCTCGAGAAGAACCGCGTCGCCTTCCTCTGCGTCGCGTTCGCGCTCGCAGCGGCCGGCCTGTTCGCCGCGATCAGCCTGCCGGTCGGCCTGTTTCCGATCGTGAGCTTCCCGCGGATCCGCATCGAGGTGAGCGCGGGCAGCATGCCCGCGAAACAGATGCTGATCGACGTCACTCAGCCGCTCGAGGAAGCCGCCCGCGCGGTGCCGGGCGCGGTCAACGTCACCTCCACGACCTCGCGCGGCTCGGCGGAGATCTTCGTCGAGTTCCCCTGGAACGCCGACATGAACCAGGAACTGCTGCGGGTCTCGACCGCCTTCGCGCAGACCCTGCCGGATCTGCCGCCGGGGACGGCCTACGATGCGCTGCAGATGAGCCCGAACGCGATCATGCCGTTCGTCTCCTACGCGCTGATCTCCGACCAGGTGCCGCCGGCCGAACTGAAGCGGCTCGCGCAGTTCCAGATCGCCCCGCTCCTGACCGGCATCCCCGGCATCCGCCGCGTCGGCGTCACCGGCGGTCAGACCCCCGAGGTGCAGGTCAAGGTCGACCCACTGAAGCTCGCGGCCTACGGCCTCACGCTCGCCGACCTCTCGCAGGCGATCGCGAGCACCAACACCATCGCCGCGGTCGGACGCCTCGAGGACAACGATCTGCTGTACCTCGCGATCGACAACAACGCCTTCTCCTCGGAGCGCTCCGTGCGCAACGTCGCGCTGCGCACCGCCAAAGGCGGCATCGTGCGGGTCGGCGACGTCGCTGCGGTCACGCTCGGCTCGGTGCCGCAATGGCTGCTGGTCGACGACAACGGCAAGCCCGCCGTCACCTTCGACGTCTACCAACAGGACAATGCCGACTCGCTCAGCCTCGCGAGCGCCGTGCAGGCGAGGCTCGACGGCTTCATGAAGTCGCAGAATCCGGCGATCCATCTGTACAAATGGTACGATCAGACCGAACTGGTGCACTCCTCGATCGCCGCGGTCGAGGAGGCAATCCTGGTCGGCCTGGTGCTCGCGGCCCTGGTCGTGCTCGGCTTCCTGCGCAACTGGCGCGTCGCGCTGGTGGCGATCTCGGTCGTGCCGCTCTCGGTGCTGATCACCGTGCTGCTGCTGTACGCGCTCGGCATGACCTTCAACATCATGACCCTGGGCGGCATCGCCGCGGCGATCGGCCTGCTGATCGACGATGCGATCGTGATGATCGAGCACATCGCCCGGCGCGCCGGCGCGCCGGGCCTCGCCGATGCGAACACGGCGGTGCTGCCGGCCGCGCGCGAGTTCCTCGCGCCGCTGTTCGGCTCGAGCCTCGCAACCATCATCATCTTCGTGCCGCTCGCCTTCCTATCGGGCGTGACCGGCGCGTTCTTCAAGTTCCTCTCGCTCACCATGGCCTCGGCCCTGATCATCTCCTACGCGCTGACCGCTTTGGTGGTGCCGCTGCTTTCGCGCGGCCTGATCGACTTTCGCGCCTGGCAGGATCCGGGGCATGGCAAGGAGAATTTCATGACCCGCGGCCAGGCGAAGGCGCTCGAAGCGCTGTTCCGCCGGCCGGCGCTGATTGCGGTCGCGCTCGCGGTGCTCATCGGCGGCGGCGTGCTCGCCTACCGGCACGTCGGCAGCGGCTTCCTGCCGAAGATGGACGAGGGCGGCTTCGTGCTCGATTACCAGACCGCCCCCGGCACCTCGCTCGCCGAGACCGACCGCGAGATCTCCGAGGTCGAGGCGATCCTGAAGAAGAATCCTTACGTCTACACCTACTCGCGGCGCACCGGCGCCGGCCTCGGCGGCGATCTGGTCGAGTCCTATCAGGGCGATTTCTTCGTTCGGCTGCGGCCCGCCTCGGGTCGTCCGCCGATCTGGACCGTGATGGACGACATCACCGGCCAGGTCACCCGCGAGGTGCCGGGGATCCAGTTCGACACCCATGAATTGCTCGACGACATGATCGGCGACATGGTCGGCCGGCGCCAGCCGGTCGTGATCCAGCTCACCGCCAAGGATCCGGACGTGCTGGATGCGGTTGCGCTCAAAGTCGCCGATGCGATCTCGAAGGTCCCCGGGGTGCAGCCCGCCTCGATCAACAACGGCGTGATCCCCGCGGGCGATGCGCTCGAGCTTCACGTGGATCCCCGCGCGGCGGCCACCCAGGGACTCACTGCGGCCGACGTCCAGGACCAGGTCGGTCATTATCTCCAGGGCGCGGTCGTGACCCGCTATCTCGGCCACGTGCAGGACGTGGGCGTGCGGGTCTGGCTGGGAGCGCCGCGCGGCACGATCTACCGCCAGCAGCTCGCCGAACTGCCGATCCGTTCGCCGAACGGCCGTCTGGTGCCGCTCGGCATGATCGCGAAGATCGACTTCGTGAGCGGCCAGCCGGAGATCACCCGCGACAACCTCGCCCAGGTGGTGGCCGTGACTGCCGAGATCGGCGGTGGCCACGATCTCGGCTCGACCATCGCCGGAGTGCAGCAGGCGTTGCGCGCGCCGGGCG
>JAGWPY010000214.1 GCA_028870275.1 Gammaproteobacteria bacterium
ACTTCAGCCGGGCGACTACGTGACCGCGGCCACGCCGGTTTTCGCCCTGGTGTCGCGCAGCGACGTGTGGATCGTGGCGAACTTCAAGGAAACGACGCTCACGCACATGCGGGTCGGCCAGACGGCCCGGGTCCGCATCGACGCCTGGCCCGGGCACGACCTCGCGGGCAAGGTGGTCAGCGTGAGTCCCGGAACAGGCTCCTCGTTCTCGCTCTTGCCGCCGGAGAACGCCACCGGCAATTGGGTGAAGGTCGTGCAGCGCGTCCCGGTGCGCATCTCGGTGGACCATGCGCAGGATCTGCCACTGCACGACGGCCTGAGCGCCGTGGTGCGTATCGACACGCGTTATCGCCCCGCGCTGCTCGGGTGGCTTTGATGTCGCCGATGAGCGCCAAGAACCGCGGCGTCATCACCGTATCGGTGATGCTCGCCACGATCATGCAGGCGCTCGACACGACCATCGCCAACGTCGCGCTGCCGCACATGCAGGGCACCCTGTCGGCGACCCAGGACCAGATGACCTGGGTCCTGACCTCGTACATCGTCGCGGCCGCGATCACGATTCCGTTCACCGGCTGGCTCGCGACGCGGATCGATCGAAAGCTGGTGTTCCTGGCGTCGATTGCCGGGTTCACGGGCGCCTCCGCGCTCTGCGGAATCGCGCAGAGCATCCCGCAGATGGTGTTCTTCCGGCTGATGCAGGGCGTGAGCGGCGCGGCGCTCGTGCCACTCTCGCAGGCGATCCTGTTCGACATCAACCCCCGCGAACATCACGGGCGCGCCATGGCGACCTGGGGAGTCGGCGTGACGCTCGGCCCGATCCTCGGGCCCGCACTCGGCGGCTGGCTCACGGAGAACTACGACTGGCGCTGGGTCTTCTACATCAATCTGCCGATCGGCGTGCTCGCGTTCATGGGTCTGCTGCTCTATCTGCCCGCCCGCAAGGGCCGCAGGACCGCGCCATTCGACGTGTTCGGATTCGCGACGCTCAGCATCGCCATGGGCTCGCTGCAACTGATCATGGATCGCGGCCAGCTGAAGGACTGGTTCTCCTCCCCGGAAATCCTGATCGAGACGGTGGCGTTCGGGCTCGCGCTCTACTGGTTCCTGGTCCACACGCTCACCCACAAGCATCCGTTCATCAACATCGCCCTGTTCAAGGACGCCAACTTCGTCGCCAGTAACGTCTTCATCTTCGTCGTCGGCGTGGTGCTGTTCGCGACTCTCGCCCTTCTGCCGCCCATGTTGCAGGACCTGATGCGCTATCCCGTGGTCACCACCGGCCTCGTGACCGCGCCCCGCGGCATCGGCACCCTTCTGGCGATGATCACGGTGGGCCGGCTGGTCGGACGGGTCGACGCCCGCTGGCTCATGGGCTTCGGCCTCGTGCTCACCATCGTATCGGTCTGGCAGATGACCCGCTTCTCGCTGACCATGGACAGCGAGCCGGTCGTCCTCTCCGGGATGCTGCAGGGATTCGGGGTCGGCTTCGTCTACGTTCCGCTGAGCACGGTCGCGTTCGCGACGCTGCCGGAGCAATTTCGCACCGAGGGAACGGCGTTCTTCAATCTCATGCGCAATCTCGGCAGCAGCATCGGCATTTCCGCGGTGCAGACCCTGTTGACCCGCAACCTGCAGGTACTGCATGAGAGCCTCGGCGCCCGGATCACGCCCTACGACGCGACGATGCGCGCCCAGCTGGCGGCGGCCCGTCTCAACCTCGCGGATCCCGCGGCGCTCGCCCGCGTGAACGGCGAGGTCACGCGACAGGCGGGCATGATCGCCTACGTCGACGATTTCAAGCTGATCATGCTGATGACCGTCGCGCTCCTGCCGTTACTGTTGCTGCTGCGGCGCGGCCAGCGCGGCGCCGCCGCCGTGGTGGTGGCCGAATGAGCACCGTGGCCCGAATCATCCTGCGCGCCGCGGAACCACGCCTCGCAGCCGCAACCGCCGCACTCGCCGCCGCGCTGGCCCTGGCCGCATGCACCGCGGGTCCCGACTTCCGGACGCCGGACGCGCCTTCAGTGGACCGTTACACGGTCCATGGAGATCGCATCGCGACCGCGAGTCAGCATACGACCGTTGGCGCGACCGTCGACCCGACCTGGTGGCGCGCGTTTGGCACACCGATCCTCGATCACCTGGTGGACGATGCCCTCGCCCACGATCAGACGCTCGCGCAGGCGACCGCCTCGCTCGACGCCGCCCGCGAGCGCGCCGGCGCCGCGCGCGGGGCGCTCTGGCCCCAGTTGTCCTTTGCGGCGGTCACCGGTCGCCAGAAGTACGGCGTGTCCCTGTTCGGCCCTAGCAACTTCAAGATCCCGCCGTTCAGCTATTACACGGCCGGCCCGCAAGTGAGCTATACGCTCGATTTCGCCGGGACGACGCGCCGGACCATCGAGGCGCGGCGCGCCTATGCCGAGTTTCGCGGCCATGAATGGCAGGCCGTGCGCCTCGCCCTCGTCGGCCAGGTCGTCGGCGAGGCCATCGAGATCTCCTCGGCCGAGTCGCAGGTCGCGGTCGTCGGCCGTATCCTCGACGACGACCGGCGCAATCTCGAGCTGGTGCGTCGTGCGCGCGACGCGGGCTCGGCCGCGCTGCCGGACGTGGTCAGCGCCCAGAGCCAGCTCGCCCACGACCAGACCCTGCTGCCTGCGCTCGAACAACGTCGCAGTAGTGCGGGACACGCGCTCGCCGCGCTCGTCGGTCGTGCGCCGGCCGAGGCTCCGGGCCCCGACCTCGTACTCGATGACTGGCATCTGCCCGCGGATCTGCCGGCGACTCTTCCGTCGCAGCTGGTGCGGTCGCGCCCCGACATCCGCGCGGCCGAATCGCAACTGCATGAGGCGAGCGCGGCCGTCGGCATCGCGACCGCGCAGCTCTATCCGCAGATCGTCTTGAGCGCGAACACCACGCAGCAGGCGCTCGAGCCGGCGCACCTGTTCGATGCCGCCGCCAATGCCTGGTCGTTCGCCGGCGGCCTGACCGCGCCTTTGTTCGAGGGCGGCAGGCTGCGCGCAGAGCGACGCGCGGCGATCGACGATTATCACGCGGCGCTGGCCGACTATCACCAGACCGTGCTGGATGCGTTCAGGCAGGTTGCCGATGTGCTGCGCGCGTTGCAGCACGACGAGGCGGAGGTCACTGCGCAACGACAGGCGCTGCGCACCGCGGTCGATTCGCTGCGTCTCGCCCGACTCGCCTATCGCGAGGGGGCGAGCGGCATATTGAACGTACTCGACGCGGAGCGTCTCGCCGCCCAGGCGGAGTTGGGCCTGGTTCAGGCCAGGACACGGCAGCTTCAGGACACCGCCCTGCTCTACCTCGCGCAGGGCGGCGGGACCGCGGTCGCAGCGGCCGGCGGCCGGGCGCCGCAACACTGAGTCGCTGTCGAGCTCGGACCGGTCCGCTCAGTTCGAGGCGGGGACGGCGCCGTCCGGGGTCAGGTGATCGACCGCCTTGGGCAGGGCCGTCGCGAGCTTCTGCGCGAGGTCCTGCGGATCGATGCCGAGTTTCGCCGCGAGGGACTGGATCGTATCGGAGCCGAGCGCCTGGTGGATCTGGGCGGGGGTGATCGGCATGTTCTCGCCGCTGCCGACCCAGGAGCGCACGGTCGCACCGAGCCCCTGACTCTCGAGCTGCGAGACGATGCCCTGCACGCCGCCGTGCTTCTCGATCAGGCCGTTGACGACGCTCGCCATCTCGCCGCCGACGATGCCGCCCAGAATTCCGTCGAACAATCCCATCTTGGCCACTCCTTACAAGTCCAGGTGAACACGCGCGCTCCGGCGCGTAATCGCCCTAGTTTACCGAATATCGGCGCAGCGGCACCGAAAGCATCGCATTTCCGCCGAATCCCCGCCCTAAGGCGCCGCGGCTCGTGCGAAAATGGCGGGCCGGGAGACCGGGCAGGCAGCAAGGGGACCGAGTACACCATGGCCGAGAGCACGAGCGAGGGGTCGCGAGACCGCAAGCCGGTGGATCTGCTGCGGATCGCGCAGATGCACCGGGCGGGCGAGAAGATCGCCATGCTGACCTGCTACGACGCCGCGTTCGCGCGTCTGCTGGACGAGGCTGGCGTCGACGCGCTGTTGGTCGGTGACTCGCTCGGCATGGTGATCCAGGGGCGCGCCCACACGCTGCCGGTGACGATGGACGAGATGGTCTATCACACCGCCTGCGTGGCCCGCGGCAACCGCTCGGCCTGGCTTCTGGCGGACATGCCCTTCGGCAGCTACCAGGAGTCGGCGGAACAGGCGATCCGCAACGCCGCCCGGCTCTTCCAGGCGGGTGCGCAGATGGTCAAGATCGAGGGCGGCGGCTGGACCGCGGCGACGGTGCACGAACTCGTCGTGCGCGGCATGCCGGTCTGCGCCCACCTCGGCTTCACTCCTCAGTCGGTCCATGCGCTCGGCGGCTACCGCATCCAGGGCCGCGACGCGGGTGGCGCCGAGACGCTGCTTCGTCATGCGAAGGAACTCGTCGATGCCGGCGCGCAGATGCTGCTGTTCGAGCTGGTGCCGAGTGCGCTCGCTCGCGAACTCTGCGCGCAGCTGCCGGTGCCGACCATCGGCATCGGCGCCGGCAGCGGCTGCGCCGGCCAGGTGCTCGTGCTGCACGACATGCTCGACGTGACGCCGGGCAGGCGGCCGCGCTTCGTGCGCAACTTCCTCGAAGGCGGCGCCAGCATTCAAGAGGCCGTTCGCCGCTATGTGCGCGACGTGAAGAGCGGAGCCTATCCGGTCGATTCGCTGCACGGCTATTGAAGGCGCACGCTTGAGGATCATCGAACGCATCGAAGATCTGCGGGCCGCGCTCGCGGGAGAGGACCGCACCGCTCTCGTGCCCACCATGGGCAATCTGCACGCGGGCCACCTCTCGTTGCTGGGGCTCGCGGCCGGCCACGGCGGCCCGGTCGTCGTCAGCATCTTCGTCAACCGCCTGCAATTCGGACCGAACGAGGACTTCGACCGCTATCCGCGCACCTTCGAGCCGGACTGTGCGGCGCTCGAGCGCCACGGTTGCGACATTCTGTTCGCACCACGGGAGCCGGAGCTCTACCCCCGTCCCCAGCAATGCTTCGTACAGCCGCGGCCGGCCCTGGCCGACGTGCTCGAGGGGCATTTCCGTCCCGGATTCTTCGTCGGCGTCTGCACGGTCGTGATCAAGCTGTTCCACGCGGTGCAGCCGCGGGTCGCGGTGTTCGGCAAGAAGGACTACCAGCAGCTGCTCGTGGTACGCGACATGGTCGAACAGCTGTCGATGTCGGTCAGGATCGTCGCCGGCGAGACCGTGCGTGAAGCGGACGGCCTCGCGATGTCCTCGCGCAACGGCTTTCTCGGCGTCGGGGAACGAACCCGCGCACCGCAGCTGCACGCCGCTTTGCGCCGCATCGCCGACGCGGTGCGCACGGGACAGCGCAACTGGGCGTCCCTGGAAGCCGCGGCCGCCGAGTCTCTCGCCTCTTCCGGCTGGGCCGTCGACTACGTCGCCGTACGTCGGAGTGCCGACCTCGGCCCGCCTTGCGAGGGCACGCCGTTGGTGGCGCTCGCCGCCGGCCGTCTCGGCAATACCCGGCTGATCGACAATCTCGAGATCGCACCGGGCGCCGCGGACTAGAGCCCGCGGCGCCCGGCACGCGCTCTATAGGAGCTTGCGGCCCCGAGCCGTCGCCGCTTCGAGCGTGCGCTCGCCGGACCGCGTATCCTGCTCGAGCTGGGTCCAGACCGCCACCTGCGCGGGTGTCGGCGCGACGTAGGCGAGCGCGACGTCGGACTGGAGGTAGGCGAGATCGCTGCGCAGCTTCGTTTCGTGCAGGACATCGCCCTCGCTCGAATGGATCTCGAGCTGTACCACCGCACCGATGGCCTCATCGAGCGCTCGTACCGCCGCCTTCGGCGCAGCCCCGCTCTGGCGGTGCGCGGCGATGGCCTCTTTCAGGCGATCTCGGACGTCGATCGCCTGATTGATGCGCCGGTTCAGTCCGTCGAGCGCCTCGTGGATCTGCATCTGCAGTTGCAGGCGCTCATCGAGAGCCGCTTGCGTCGGGTGCAGTCTCGGGTCGAGCGCGACCTGGAACGTGCGCCGGATCGAATGCCCGCCGTAATCCAGCACCACGGTGTAGCGGCCCGGATTCACCAGCGGACCCCGCGCGTCACCGAAGGTGCCGTCGGTCGGCTCGGGGGGCCAGAAGCCCTTCACCTCGGTCGCGTCCTCGTAACGCAGGTCCCAGAGCAGACTGTTCATGCCCGGGCTGATCGCGGTGAGCTTGAGGTCGCCCGCGGCCTTCGCCTCGAGCGGCGTGCGATTGTCGAGCACGGTTGCCGGCGGCTTCGGTTCGCTTTTCTTGAGGTGCAGCGAGTAACGACGCACGGTACGCCCCCCGGAGTCGAGGATCTGGAGCGAAGCCGCGGTCTTGCCGTCGTAATCCGACGGCACGCGGAAATAGATGGTCGCACCGAACGGCGGATTGGTACCGACGCCGATCCGGTATTTGGCTTCGTCGTCCTGCCCGTAGGCATGCGTGAGCCAGGCCGTCTGTGGCGCATACAGCGTAGGTCCAGCGGCGGCGGCGGCCGGCTCGCGGGAGATCTGCTCGAGGAGCGCCAGATCGTCGAGGATCCAGAACGCGCGTCCGTGCGTCGCGATCGCGACGTCGCCCTGGCGGCCGTTGATGGCGATGTCGCGCACCTGCACGCGCGGCAGGTTCAAGGCGAGCGAGCGCCAGTGCGCGCCGCGATCGAAGCTCACGTACACGGTGTTCTTCGTACCGAGGAACAGCAAGCGCGGATCGGCCGGATCCTCGCGCAGCGCGTAAACGTACTGGTCGGCCGGCACGCCGCCGGTGATCGCCGACCAATGGTGACCGAAGTCGCTGGTCACGTAGACGTAGGGATGGAAGTCGTCCCACATGTAGCGCGAGGCGGTGAGATAGGCCGTTCCGGCAGCGGTGTGCGAAGCCTCGATCGAGGTGATTTCGGTCCACTGCGGCAGCGCCGGGGGCGTCACGTCCGCCCAATGCGCGCCCGCATCCGTGGTCAAATGCAC
Source organism: Gammaproteobacteria bacterium (assembly GCA_028870275.1). GTDB lineage: Bacteria > Pseudomonadota > Gammaproteobacteria > Steroidobacterales > Steroidobacteraceae > Bog-1198. Next base: position 7,051 of record JAGWPY010000214.1, read on the forward strand.
CAGGCCGTCCTGGGAGCCGGCCCAGATCACCTGCGGGTCCTTGGGCGAGACGGCGAGCGCCGAGATGTCGGGGAAGATCTCGGCGCCGGTCTGATCGAGGTCCACCGGGCCGCCGCTCGGCTTCTCTGTAGCCGGGTCATTGCGCGTCAGATCCGGACTGATCCGCGTCCAGGTACGCCCCTGGTCGAGGCTCTTCATCAGGTACTGCGAGGCGACCAGCAGCTCCTGCGGGTCGTTCGGCGAGAACAGGATCGGGTGAGTCCAGCCGAACCGGTATTTGAGTTCAGCCGACGAGGCGCCGTCCTGGTAGAGCGGCCAGGGGCTGACCGAACGCGCCTCGCCGGTCTTCATGTCGAAGCGCAACATCACGCTGTAGTAGTTGCTGCCGTAGGTGACGTCCGGGTCGCCCGGTTGAGGAGCGACGAAGGTGCTCTCGCCATCGGCCACAGAGTGCCAGTCGCCGAACTCGATCACGCCGCTCGGCGTGGCGCTCGGCCCCTCGAACGAGCCCTCGTCCTGTTGCGCGCCGTAGACGTGGAAGGGGAACTGATCGTCGAGGGCGATGTGGTAGAACTGGCCGGTCGGCTGGTTGTGCTCCGTGCTCCAGGTGAGGCCCCGGTCGGTGGAAACCGTCGCGCCGCCGTCATTCCCCTCGAGCAGGATCTTGGGGTCGTTGGGGTTGATCCATACGATGTGATTGTCGCCGTGCGGCGTGTGCAGCATCGCGAAGTTCCGGCCCGCGTCGTGAGACACCCAGAGCGCGTCGACCTGCGGCA
>JAGWPY010000215.1 GCA_028870275.1 Gammaproteobacteria bacterium
CCGGCGCCTGTCCGGCGAAGACGTGCGGATGACGCCGCTCGAGCTTGCGCGCGATCGACTCGGCGACCGCATCGAAATCGAAGTGTCCCGCCTCTCGGGCGATCTGTGCGTGGAAGACCACCTGGAACAGCAGGTCGCCGAGTTCGGCGCGCAGGCCCGGAAGGTCCTGTCGCTCGATCGCATCGGCGACCTCGTAGGCCTCCTCGATCGTATAAGGGGCGACGGAGGCGAAGGTCTGGGCCCGATCCCAGGGGCAGCCGTCGGGTGCGCGCAGACGCGCCATGATCGCCAACAGCCGTTCGAGCGAGGCGCTCACGGGGCCGATCGCTCCGCCGGCCGCAACAGGCTCCTCAGGGTCATGAGCATGGCCGCGGTCGCACCCCAGATCCGACGCTCCCCATAGGGGATCTCGTAGACGGTGAACTCGACTTCGCCCAGGCGTCGCTGCCGGGTCCGGTGATTGCTCTCGTCGAACAGGAAGGCGAGCGGCACTTCGAACGCCGATTCGACCTCGGAGGCGTCCAGGCTCAGGCGGTAGTCGGGCGCGACGAATCCGACCGCCGGCGTGACGCGGTAGCCGGTGACGATCAGATGATCGGGAAGGAATCCCGCGAACTCGACGCTCCGGGGCTCGAGACCCACCTCCTCGTGCGCCTCGCGCAGAGCGGCCGACCAGGCGTCGGCGTCCTCGCTCTCGATCCGGCCGCCCGGAAAGGAGATTTGTCCGGCATGATCCCGCAGAGTCGCAGAGCGCTGCGTGAGCAGCACGGAGAATCCGTCCCGGCGATCGACCAGAGGGACCAGCACCGCCGCCGAGATCCGCTGCGCAGGCAGTTCGCGGCGCACGCGCGCGCGCACTTGCTGGTCCAGGGTCGGCAGCCAGTCCATGTCTTCTTCGGGTCGCGAGGGCCGCTCGCGCAGCGCCCGGCGGATCATGGCTCGCTCGATGGGCGCCGCGTTCGAGCCGCGCTCAACCATCGGCGGCGCGCGCGGCGAATGTATCTTGGCGGATCAAGCGCGGTTCGGTTCGCATGCGGTGATTGCGGTACTATGTGCGGATTCTAACATTCGACCAATCGCCACGACGATGTTCATGCCCTCGATCGATGCACTCTCCCCCCTCGATGGCCGCTACGCGGGTCGGGTGGCCGTCCTGCGGGCGATCTTCAGCGAAGCCGGACTCATGCGCGAGAGGACCCGGGTCGAATGCGCCTGGCTGCTCGCGCTCGCGCAAGGTCCCGCGAGCGCGGCGCTCGCCGGCCTCGAGCCCGCGGCTCGCGCCTGGCTCGAGAGTCTCGCCCGGGATCCGCAGCCGACCGACGTGGCCGCGATCAAGGCGATCGAGGCGCGCACCAACCACGACGTCAAGGCGGTCGAGCTCTGGTTGCGGGCGGGCCTCGAGCAGCGCGGCGCCGCGCCCGCCGAGCTCGAGTGGGTGCATTTCGGCTGCACGTCCGAGGACATCAACAATCTCGCCTACGCACTGATGGTGAAGCGTGCCCGCGCCGAGGTGCTTTTGCCCGCCATCGACGGCCTGGCGGCGACCCTGCAGCATCTCGCCGGGCGATACGCCGAGGTGGGCATGCTCGCGCGCACCCATGGCCAGACCGCCACGCCCACGACCGTCGGCAAGGAGCTGGCCAACTTCGCCGCGCGACTGCGCGGCCAGCGCGAGGGGCTCGCCGCGGTGCGCGTGCTCGGCAAGATGAACGGCGCGGTCGGAAACTTCAACGCGCACTGCGTCGCGCTTCCGCAAGTCGATTGGGAGTCGGTCAGCGAGGCTTTCGTCGCCGGCCTCGGACTGCAACCCAACGTGCACACGACGCAGATCGAGCCGCACGACTGGATCGCCGAATTCGCCCACGCGCTGATCCGCGTCGACACGGTGCTGATCGATCTGGCACGCGATCTCTGGGGCTACATCTCGCTGGGCTATTTCCGCCAGCGGCTGGTCGCGGGCGAGGTCGGCTCCTCGACCATGCCGCACAAGGTCAACCCGATCGATTTCGAGAACGCCGAGGGCAACCTCGGCATCGCCGATGCGCTGCTGGCGCATTTCGCCGAAAAGCTGCCCATCTCGCGTTGGCAGCGGGATCTGACCGATTCGACGGTGCTGCGCAATCTCGGCGTCGCATTGGGACACGCCGCGCTCGCCTTCGATTCCCTGCGCATCGGTCTCGCCAAGCTCGAGCTCGACGAAACGCGGGTGCGGGAGGATCTCGATGCCTCCTGGGAGGTCTTGGCCGAGGCGGTTCAAACCGTGATGCGCGCCCGCGGCCTGCCCGGGGCCTACGATCGCCTGAAGACCTTCACCCGCGGCCGCGCCGTGGACCGGATCGCGATGCAGGAATTCATCGCGACACTGGAGTTGCCCGAGGAGGACCGCGCGCGCCTGCTCGCGCTCGAACCGGCCTCCTATCTCGGTCTCGCCGCCCGCCTGGCCCGGCGAACCCGCTAGCTCTCACGCCTTACCTGCGAGCCGCGCGCACCCACCGCGAGCATCCACCGCGCGAAAACCGTGACGCAGTCGGCACGCGCGCTGCATCGCAGTCAGTAGGATGAGCGCGTCCCATGGAGTCCCCATGGGACGGCCGGCCGTCCATCTGCAACGAGGCTCCAAAGTCATGTCGGGAAGCGGTATTGAAGGCAACGGCAATCCGGGCACGGGTCCGGCGCCGGCGAGCACCCGCCTGATCCTGACCACCATGCCCGAGGTGCGCGAGGCCAGCCTGCAGGTGGCCCGGTCCGCACAGCGCCTGCTGTCGATCTTCACCAACGATCTCGAGCCGATGATCTACGGCGAGGAACCGTTCCTCGAGGCGATCAAGCGACTGGTGCTCGCCCGGTCCTACGCGAAGGTGCGGGTGCTGCTCGCCGACCCGTCGCGGGCCATGTTCGACGGCAACAAGTTCCTCTGGCTCGCCCGACGGCTGACGAGCTGTATCGACCTGCGCACCATGGCTCCGGAATATCCGGCGAGCGCCGGCGCCTTCATCATCGCCGACGACCGCGCGATCGTCTATCGCCTGCGCGGCGACCGTTGGGACGGCATCTCCGATATGAACGACCCCGCGGTCGTGCGCCGCTATCTCACGTTCTTTGACGAAGTCTGGAACATGAGCATGCAGGAATCGCAGATGCGGCAGATGTTCATGTGATCGGACGCGCGCCGGTATAATCGGCGCATGGACGATCTTCCAGCGGATCCGCGCACCGCGGGCACCGTCATGGTCGGCATGTCGGGCGGCGTCGACTCCGCCGTCGCGGCGCTGCTGCTGTTGCGTGCCGGGTTCGTCGTGCACGGCCTGCACATGACCAACTGGGACGAACAGGACGCCTACTGCACGGCCGCGGCCGATTACCAGGACGCACGGCGCGTCTGCGAGATCCTCGGCATCCCGCTGCATCGCGCCGATTTTGCAGAGGCCTATCGCGAACGCGTGTTCGGCCATTTCCTGCGCGAATACGCCGCCGGCCGCACGCCCAATCCCGACGTGCTCTGCAACCGCGAGATCAAGTTCGGCGTCTGCCTCGACCATCTGCTGCGCCTCGGCGGCAGCTGGATCGCCACCGGTCACTATGCCGGCGTGAAGCATCTGCACACCGGCGCGCAACTGCGCAAGGCGGCCGATCAGTCCAAGGACCAGAGCTATTTCCTGCATGCCGTGACGCGCGCCGCTCTCGGCCGCACGCTCTTCCCGCTCGGCAACCTGCAAAAGAGCGAGGTGCGCCGCCTCGCGCACGAGGCGGGCCTTCCCGTGCACGACAAGCCGGACAGCACCGGCATCTGCTTCATCGGCGAACGGCCGTTTCGCGAGTTCCTCGGGCGTTATCTGCGCCCGGAACCCGGATCGATCCTGACACCGGAAGGCCGGCGTCTCGGCGAACATCGCGGACTCCCCTTCTACACTCTGGGCCAGCGCGGCGGGCTCGGCATCGGCGGGCGCAGCGGGGCCGCCGCGGCTCCGTGGTTCGTCGCCGCGAAGGACCCCGATCGCAACGCACTGATCGTGGTGCAGTCGCCAGATCACCCGCTGCTCCTTTGCGATCGGTTCGAGGCGGCGCAGCTCAACTGGCTGGCGGAACCGGCCGGGAGCGGCTGGTTCGATTGCGCGGTGAAGACGCGCTATCGACAGCGTGATCTGCCCTGCCGGGTGCGCAGGCTCGACGAGGCGCGGGTCGAGGTCGCGCTGGCGCAGCCGGCGCGGGCCGTGACGCCCGGGCAATACGCGGTGTTCTACTCGGGGGACGTCTGCCTGGGCGGAGGCGTGATCGAGACCACGCGGCCCCGGCGCGAGGCTCTGGAGGATTGCGGGTTCACGTATAATCGAGCGTTTACGGCGGAGGGATCATGACGGACAGCTTCAAGACGCGCACCACGCTTTCGGTTGGCGCACATCGCTACGAGATCTTCGCTCTTTCCGCCCTGGACCAGGCCAAGGTGCGGCGATTGCCGTTTTCGCTGAAGATCCTCCTGGAGAACCTGCTGCGCTTCGAGGACGGCGTCAACGTCTCTCGGCGCGACGTCGAGGCGCTGCTCGACTGGAAACCGGGCGCCCCGCCGACGCATGAGATCGCCTTCACGCCCGCGCGCGTGATCATGCAGGACTTCACCGGCGTGCCCTGCGTCGTGGATCTGGCCGCCATGAGAGAGGCGGTATCGCGGCTCGGCGGCGACCCCGAGCGCGTCAACCCGCTCGCGCCGGCGGAGCTGGTGATCGATCATTCCGTCCAGGTGGACGAGTACGGCAGCGCCGATGCGCTGCGGCGGAACAACGAAATCGAGTTCGCCCGCAATGGCGAACGCTACATGTTCCTGCGCTGGGGCCAGACCGCCTTCAGCAACTTCAAGGTCGTACCGCCGAACACCGGCATCTGCCACCAGGTGAACATCGAGCATCTCGCCCGAGTGGTGTTCGCAGACGGTCCGGACGGCGCGCGGCGCGCCTATCCCGACACGGTCGTGGGCACGGACTCCCACACCACCATGGTCAATGGTCTCGGGGTGCTGGGCTGGGGCGTCGGCGGCATCGAGGCCGAGGCCGCCATGCTCGGCCAGCCGGTCACCATGCTGATTCCCCAGGTGATCGGCTTCAGGCTGAGCGGCACGCTCCCGGCGGGCGCAACGGCGACCGATCTGGTGTTGACCGTGACCGAGATGCTGCGCAAGAAG
>JAGWPY010000027.1 GCA_028870275.1 Gammaproteobacteria bacterium
AACTTCGACGCCCGCAAACAGCTCCTTGAATACGACGACGTGGCCAACGACCAGCGCCGCGTGATCTACCAGCAGCGCACCGAACTCATGGGCGCCGAGGACGTCGCCGAGGCGATCGTCGGCGTGCGCGAGGAGGTGGTCGAAAGACTGGTCGACGAGTTCGTGCCGCCGGCGGCGCCTGAGGACCAGTGGGACGTAGCGGGGCTCGTCGCCGCGGTGGAGCGCGACTTCGGGCCGAAGCTGCCGATCGATCAGTGGCTCGCGGGCGATCCCGCGGGCGAGGTCGGGTCTCTCAAGCAAAAAGTGCTCGAGGCGCTGACCCGGGCCTATCAGGAAAAGGTCGACGGCGTCGGCGCCGAGGTCATGCGCTACATCGAGAAGGAAGTGATGCTGCGCACGCTCGATCAGCACTGGCGCGAGCATCTGGCGGCCATGGACTACATGCGCCAGGGCATCTATCTGCGCGGCTACGCGCAGAAGGACCCGAAGCAGGAATACAAGCGTGAAGCCTTCGCGCTGTTCTCCTCGATGCTCGACCGCATCAAGGAAGACACGATCACCACGGTCTCGAAGATCCAGGTTCGCAGCCAGGAAGAGATCGAGCGCGAGGAACTCGAGCGCCAGCGGCGGCTCGCGCGCGCACTGCAGCTGCAGCACGCGGAGGCGGTCTCGCCGATCCAGGGCGGAATCGAGCCGGGTGGTGAGCCCGGTGCGCCGCTCGACGGCCCGCCCCCGGCGGTCGCGCCGTTCGTACGCTCGGTACCGAAAGTCGGCCGCAACGAACCTTGTCCCTGCGGGTCCGGGCGCAAGTACAAGCACTGCCACGGGGCTCTCCAGCAGGCGAACGGCTGAAAGGCTGAGGCGCGCGTGAGCGGGCCGGCGCGCGCCTCCGTCTTGCACGTCGTCGCCGGCGTTGCCCGCGACGCGGCGGGGCGGGTGCTGATCGGCGAACGCCCGGCCGGCAAACACCTCGCCGGGGGCTGGGAGTTTCCGGGCGGCAAGCTCGATCCCGGCGAGACCCGCCTCGCGGCGCTGATCCGTGAGTTCGACGAGGAGCTCGGGCTCGCCGTGCTCGCCGCCCATCCGCTGATCCGCATCCGTCACGACTATCCCGATCGGCGTGTCCTGCTCGACGTCTGGAGCGTGACCCGCTTTCGCGGCGAGGCGAGTGGCCGCGATGGTCAGGCCTTGCGCTGGTGCGCCGTCGAGGATTTGCCTGAGGCCGGGTTGCTTGCGGCCGACCGGCCGGTGGTCACGGCCCTGCGGCTGCCAGAGCGCCTCAGAGCGATCGAGAGCGGCGTTTATGTGTTGCGCGACGCCGAGGAGGAGACTGGCCATGCACCGGTCAGGGCGGGCGAGGGACGCCTGTGGGGCCTGCGTTGCGCCTCGGCCGAGATGGCCGCCGTCGCCGCCGCGCGTGGCGCCGATTTCATCGCGCTCTCGAGGGCGCTTCCCGCGGCGGCGCTCGAGGCCCTGTGCGCGGCGGTCCCCTTGCCGGTCTACGCGCGGGGCTTGCCGATCGAGCAGGCCTTCGAATGCGGCGCCAGTGGGCTCGACGAGACGCCGCCGAGGATCGGCCAAGGGCTTACCGACTAGCTTGAGGAGCGCGCGGTCCGCCGCCGGCCCCGCCGGAGCGGCCGTTCAGCGATCGTCGATGGGCAGACCGTCCTCGCGATCCGGATCCTCGCCCATCGGTGCCGCGGCGTCCGGATCGGCGATCCGCCGGTCCTCGGCGATCCAGGCGCCGAGATCGACCAGGCGGCATCGTTCGCTGCAGAAAGGCCGGAAGGCGTTCGACCCGGTCCACTCGACCGGACGGCCGCAGGTCGGGCACTTGACCGTCGTCATGCCGACCGCCGAGGCGTTTAGAGACAGCAGGTCAGCACGAAGGGCACGTCGGCCTCGACGTGGACCGGGCGATGGGTCGAGTCGCTCCAGTTCAGGAAGCGCACCGTGCAGCGGTGCTGATTGCCGCTGATCTCGGGGAAGAGGTCGGTGCCGGTCGGCAGTTCGATGCGCACCAGCTGGACCGGCGTGTCGCGCTCGAAGGGCAGTTGGAACACACCGCCGGTTGCGACCTCGTGTTTGCGCCGGGCGTTCTGCCGGGTGAGCCAGAGAATCTCCGCGATCGCATCGCACAGCGGCCGGATCAGTGCGAGCCACTGGTCGAACTCGCGGGCCCGCTCCTCGGTGGGGCGGCTCAGCCAGTGCGAGTAGTCGGGCAGGTCGAAATCGCAGGTGCCGCCGGGGATCGCGCTGCGATGTTTGATCGCGCTCAGGAACTCCGAGTCGCGCAGCGGCGCCATGAAGTTGCCGCCGAGCGCCGTCAGGTCGTTGCGCAACCGCAGCAGGTTCGAGATCAAGGCCTTGAGGCGCCCCGGATCGACGCCGCTCTTCGTCTGAAAGTCCTTGAGCACGAGGAGGTGCCGCTCGAGCTCCTTGAGCACGTCGCTGCGCGCATCGCCGCGTGCGGTGATCGCCAGGATGTCGAGCAGGCTCGCCACCGCCGCACGCGTGTTCCAGGCATTCGCGGCCTCGCTGTGGTAGCTCGCCTGGGAGTACAGAAAGTCGAGCCGCAGAAAGGTCCGCATCCGCTCGTTGAGCGGCTGTTCATAAACGACCATTTCCGGCGCGGGCGGCGGGGCCGGCGCGGTCTGGGCCTGCGGATCGGAATGTGGGGGCATCCGCCTATTCTGAGCCAGACCGAGCCCCAGGGTAAACTGCGGCGAGCTCGAGATAGCGCCGGTGCAGCGCATCGACCGCGGCCCTCAGGGCCTCGATGCCGGAATCGTTGCAAATCACGTCGTCGGCGGCCGCGAGCCGCTGCGCGCGGCTCGCCTGGGCCGCGAGGATCGCCCGGGCCTCGGGCTCTCGGGCGCCGTCGCGGGCGCACAGACGCGCGATCTGCGTCGACTCGTCGACGTCGATCACCAGGACCCGGTCGACCTCGCGACGAGGCCCGCCCTCGACCAGCAGCGGAATCACCAGGATCGCGTAGGGCCCGGTCGCCGCCTCGCTCCGTCTGGCCATCTCCGCGCGGATCCGCGGATGCAGGATGGTCTCCAGCGCGGCGCGTTCTGCGGGGTCGGCGAACACCCGGGCGCGCAACGCCCTTCGGTCGAGCTCTCCACCCGGTGCGAGCATCTGCGGGCCGAAGCGTGCGACGATCTCGGCGAGCGCCGGCGCGCCCGGAGCGACCACCTGGCGCGCGATCTCGTCGGCGTCGATCACCGTGACGCCGAGCTCGGCGAAGCGACGGGCCGCGGTCGTCTTGCCGCTCGCGATGCCGCCGGTCAGCCCGACGCGCAGCCCGTTCATCGATCGAGGCCGGACAGGCGCAGATAGGCCCCGATCAGATCGTGGCCGTAGAGCATCGCGAGCCAGCCGGCGATCGCGAGATAGGGGCCGAAGGGGATCGGTGCCGCCCGATCGCGGCCGCGGAAGACGATCATGGCAATGCCGAGCACCGCGCCGGCCGCGGCGGCCAGCACCAGCACGAGCGGCAGGAGCCGCCAGCCCAACCAGGCGCCGAGGGCCGCGAACAGTTTGAAATCGCCGTAGCCCATGCCCTCCTTGCCGGTCAGGAGCCTAAAGGTCTGGAACACGAGCCAGAGCGAGACGTATCCGGCGGAGGCGCCGAGGATGGCCATGGCTGGCGCTACCGGTAGCGCCTGGCCCGCGACCGGCCCGACCAATGCCGCGGCGAGGAGCCCGGTCCAGAGCAGCGGCAGCGTGATCGAATCCGGCAGAAGTTGATGATCGATGTCGATGCCGGTCAGGGCGATCAGCGCCCAGGTCACGAGCAGCGCGCATGCCGCGACCGCTCCGAAGCCGAAATGCCAGGCGACCGCCGCCGAGGCGAGCCCGCTCGCGAGTTCGATGGCCGGATAGCGCGGGCTGATCGGCGCACCGCAAGCCGCGCAACGGCCGCGCAGCACCAGCCAGCCGAGCACTGGCACGTTGTGCCAGGGCTTGATCGGCGTGTGACACTTGGGGCAGGCCGAGGGCGGCGTGAACAGGTCGAAACGCGGCTCAGGTCGAGCGGGCGCATTCGACGGCGCAGCGCCACCGGCCGCGGCCGACGGCTGCAGCACCTCGGCCGCCTGCGCGCGCCAGTCGCGCTCGAGCATCAGCGGCAGACGGTGGATCACCACGTTCAGGAAGCTGCCGACCAGCAGCCCGAGCACGAGCGAAAGCCCGGCGAACAGCGGGGGGCTGGCGGCGCAAGCCGCGGCGAACTCGCTCCACATCGCGGCTGGAACCTTCGAAGCGTGCGCCGTTTAGCCGACGACCGATCCGAGCTTGAAGATCGGCAGGTACATCGCGATCACCATGCCGCCGACCAGCACGCCGAGGATGGCCATGATCAGCGGCTCGAGCAGGCTCGACATGCCGTCGACCGCGGCGTCGACCTCGGTCTCGTAGAACTCGGCGACTTTGCTCGACATCTGGTCGAGCGAGCCGGATTCCTCGCCGACCGCGATCATCTGCACGACCATGTTCGGGAACAGACCGGTGTTGTCCATCGCGCGCTGCAGCCGCTGGCCGGTCGCGACCTCGTCCTTCATCCGCAGCGTCGCCTCTTCGTAGACGATGTTGCCGGTCGCGCCCGCGACCGATTGCATCGCCTCGACGAGCGGCACTCCCGCCGCGAACATGGTCGCGAGCGTGCGCGCGAAACGCGCGATCGCCGCCTTGACCATGATCGGCCCGATCACCGGCACACGCAGCAGGATCCGATCGAGGCCGCGGCGCATGTTGCGCGAACGCTTCTTGAAGTAGAAGAACGCATAGAGCCCCGCGCCGACCACGATCAGGATCATCCAGCCGCGGTGCTGGACGAAGCGCGAGAGATTGACCACCATCTGCGTGAAGGCCGGAAGATCGGCGCCGAAGCCCTTGAACAGCGACTCGAACTGCGGGATCACGAAGATCAGCAGAATGACCATCACGATCACCGCGACCACCAGCACGGCGGTCGGGTAGAAGAGGGCCTTCTTGATCTTCTTCTTCAGTTCCTCGGTCTTCTCCTTGTAGGTCGCGATCTTGTCGAGAAGGGTCTCGAGCGCGCCGGCCTGTTCGCCGGCCTCGACCAGGTTCACGAACAGATCGTCGAAGTACAGCGGGTGCTTGGCGAGCGATTCGTGCAGGGTACTGCCGCCTTCGATGCTCGACTTGATGTCGAGCACCAGCTTCTGCATGGCCGGGTTCTCATGGCCGTTGCCGACGATTTCCAGCGACTGCACCATCGGAATGCCGGCGGCCATCATGGTCGCGAGCTGGCGGCTGAATACCGCGATGTCCGCGGAGGTGATCTTGTTGCGGCTGAAGGGACGAGCGCGCTGTTCCTTCACGCGCGTTGGCGCGACGCCCTGGCGGCGAAGGTCGGCGCGCAGCGCGGCCTCGTTCGCGGCGAGCGCCTTGCCGCGTACCTTGTTGCCGCGCTTATCTTTGCCTTCCCAGAGGAACTGGGTTTCCTTCTTGCCCGCTGTTGCCGTTACCGCCATGCCGCGATCTCCGTGCTCCGTTCGAACGATCAGTCGATCGTGACGTTGTTGATCTCTTCGAGGCTCGTGAGGCCGTCGCGGACCTTCTGCAGCCCCGCTCGGCGCAGGTTCCAAATCCCGTCTTTCGCCGCCTGGTCGGCGATCGCGATCGCGTTGCCGCCCTCCATGATGATCCGGCCGATCGCGTCGGTCACCGGCATGACCTGGTAGATGCCGGTACGACCCTTGTAGCCGTCGGTGCACTGGCCGCAGCCGACCGCCTTGAAGATCCGGAAGCCGATGGCGATATCGGACTCCTCGAAGCCCTCGCGCCGTAGCGCCTCGGCGGGGACGTCGATCGGCTGCTTGCAGTGGTTGCAGAGCTTGCGGGCGAGCCGTTGGGCGATGATCAGGCTCACGGAAGTCGCGATCGCGTAGGGCTTCACGCCCATGTCGACGAGACGGGTGAGCGTCTGCGGCGCGTCGTTGGTGTGCAGGGTCGAGAGCACGAGGTGGCCGGTCTGGGCCGCCTTGATCGCGATCTCGGCGGTCTCCAGGTCGCGGATTTCGCCGACCATGATCACGTCCGGGTCCTGGCGCAGGAAGGCGCGCAGCGCCGCGGCGAAGGTCAGTCCCACCTTGGGGTTGACGTTGACCTGGTTG
>JAGWPY010000216.1 GCA_028870275.1 Gammaproteobacteria bacterium
CTCGCCGCGCGTGCGAAGAGCGGCGAAACCCTGTTCGTGTTCGCGACCTCGGCCGCCGCGCCCGGCCCGCCGGTCGCGGTCTACCGGACCTCCGTGGGTAGCTGGCCCCTGCACTTCCGTCTGGACGACAGCCAATCGATGATCCCGGGACGCAACCTGTCGACGGCCGGCCAGGTGCGCATCGAAGCACGCATCTCCAAGACCGGCCAGCCGATGCCCGGCGCGGGGGATCTCGAGGGCGCGAGTCCGGTGATCGACCCCAAGGGTCATGCGCCGCTCAAGATCGTGATCGACCGGGTGGTGTCATGAGCGCCGCGGAGAAGGACGTGATCGGCGCTCGATCGGCCCGTCCGGCCGAATTCCCGGCGACGCGCATCCCTGCGGCGCCGTCGGCCGCGCCCTTGACCCAGGGCGCGGCCGCACCGGCACCGAGTGCGCGGCCGGCAACCGCGGCGGCCCCCGGAGGCGTGCGGTTGCGCTGGCCGCTGATCTGGACGGTGGTGGTCGTCGCCCTGCTCTACTGGGGCTCGCACGCGCACCTGGAGCGCTTCATCACGCCGCGCCGCGGACTCGGCTACTGGCTCGGCATCACCGGCGGGTCGATGATGTTGATGCTCCTCTTGTATTCGGCGCGCAAGCGATACCGCTGGCTCGGCTGGATGGGCAAGATTCCCGCCTGGTTTCGCATCCACATGACGCTCGGCGTGGTCGGTCCGGTGCTGATCCTGTTCCATGCGAACTTCCGGCTCGGCGCGACCAACAGCAACGTCGCGCTGATCAGCATGCTGATCGTCGCCGGCAGCGGCGTCATCGGCCGCTACGTCTATACGCGACTGCACGCGCGTCTGGACGGCAAGGAGGAATCGCTCGAGGAGCTCAAGGAGACCGGCGAGCGCCTGCGCTCCCAGGCCTCCTCGATCGAGTTCTTCCCGGGCCTGATCGATGCGATCGAGACGATCGAGAAGCGCCTGATCGAACGGCCGAAAGGCCTGGCCGCCGGCGCGACCCACCTGCTCACCGCGCCGGTGCGCATGGCCCGGGCACGCTATCTGATCCGCCGCGAGATCCGCCTCGCCTTGCGGCGCGCGCGCCTGCGCGAATCCCAGGTGATCGCGCGCAACGCCGAGAGACTCGCACTGGTGGTACGCCGTTACGCCTACCGGCGCTTCGACGCGGGCCGGCGCGTCACCGAATATCAGGCCTACGAACAGATCTTTTCATTGTGGCACGTGTTGCACATTCCGCTGTTCTTCATGCTGCTGATCGCCGGGATCGTGCATGTCGTGGCGGTGAATCTGTACTGAAGAGGCGCACTGGAACCGAGGGGATGCGTGTTCGCTCAGTCCACACGTTCGGGTTGCTGTGCATGGCGGCGTTCGCGATGATCGCCGGCACGCGGGCGCATGCGGCATCGATCGAGACCCTGCTGATGCCGGGCAAGGTCGTGCGCGACCACGCCAAATGGGAGTCCGAGTGCTCCTCCTGTCATGACCGGGCGCATCCGCAGCGCCAGACCGGGCTGTGCCTCGATTGCCACAAGGGGATCGCGGCCGACCTGCGCGATCATCACGGCTATCATGGACGCATGCCCGGCGCGGCCACGGCCCAATGCCGCGCGTGCCATACCGAGCACAAGGGCCGCGACGCCGACATCGTCCAGCTGCACCGCGCGCAGTTCGACCATCGCCTCACCGACTTTCCGCTGGAAAACGCCCACGCTCACCTCGCCTGCGAGGCCTGTCACAAGCCCGGCCAGTCCTGGCGCAAGGCGCCGACCCGTTGCGCCGACTGTCACAAGGCCGACGATCCCCATCACGGACAGTTCAAGCAGGACTGCGGCGAGTGCCACTCGACGTCGAGCTGGAGCGGCGCCCGCTTCGACCACGACAAGACCCATTTCAAGCTGACCGGAGCGCACACCGCGCTCGCGTGTGATGCCTGCCACGTCGGTGGCCATTACGCCGACACCCCGCAGACCTGCTTTGGCTGCCACGCCACCGACGACGAGCACCGCGGCTCGCGCGGCCAGGACTGTGGCCGCTGCCACGTCACCAGCAAGTGGAAGACGGCCAAGTTCGACCACTTGAAGGAAACCCGTTTCGCACTGCTCGGCGTGCACGACCAGATCGACTGCCTCGCCTGTCACCGCAGCGGCAACTACAAGGACAAGATCCCGAAGGACTGCGAGGGCTGTCACCAGGCCGACGACGCCCACGCGGGACGGTTCGGCCCGAAGTGCGACGACTGTCATGGCAACGACCACTGGCAGGTCGAGCACTACGACCACGCGGGCCTCGATCACTACGCATTGCGCGGCGCGCACGCCAAGCTCGACTGCATGGCCTGTCACACCGGGCCGGTGAAGACGCAGAAGCTGCCGAAGGACTGCGCGGGCTGCCACAAGAGCCAGGATCCGCACGGCGGCCGGCTGAAGGGCGGCTGCGATGCCTGTCACGGCGAGAATCACTGGCGCAGCGACATCGTCTTCGACCACGATCTCACAAGTTACCCGCTGCTCGGCCTGCACCGGGTCGTGGCCTGCGCCGAGTGCCATACCAGCATGGCGTTCCACTCGACGCCGAAGCGCTGCGACGATTGCCATGCGCGCGACGACGCCCACCACGGCGGGCTCGGCAAGAAGTGCGAGAGCTGTCACTCGCCGAACGGCTGGCGGGTCTGGACCTTCGATCACGACAAGCAGACCCACTTCCCCCTGCTCGGCGCGCACCGCAAGCTCGAATGCTCCGCCTGTCATCACCAGGATCCGGGGACCGTGAAGACGCCCACCATCTGCGTGGCCTGTCACGAGAAGGACGACCGACATCTCGGCCAGTACGGCGGTCAGTGCGATCGCTGCCACACGGTCGATTCATGGAAAGGCGCGAGGATCCAGTAACACCATGCGTCACCATCACATCCGCAAGTCGATTTCGCGCGCCGCGCTCGCGGCATTCGCTCTCGCGGCGCTCGCGCTGCTCGGCGCCGGACCCGGCGTCCGCACCGCGCAGGCCGCGGCGGGCGCACCGCCGCTCACCGTGAACTTCGACCACATGGCGACCGGATTCGAGCTCGACGGCGCGCATCGCGACCTGCCCTGCGAAGCCTGTCACCTGAACGCGGTGTTCAAAGGGACGCCACGTGCCTGCGGGATCTGCCACGTCGCGGGCTCGAAATACAACGCGACGCCGAAGAACAAGACCCACATCCTCAGCACCAACGACTGCGCCGCCTGCCACACCACCAGCTCGTTCCGCACCGTGGTGCACTTCGACCACGCGCAGGTGCTTGGCAGCTGCGCGAGCTGCCACAACGGCGTAATCGCCCAGGGCGAGGGCCCGAACCACCCGGCGACCAGCCAATCCTGCGACGCCTGCCACACGGTGATGAGCTGGAATCCGCCGAAGAGCGTCGATCATAGCCAGATCCCGCTCGCGGTCGCGGGTTTCTGCATCATCTGTCACAACGGCGTGCAGGCGACCGGCAAGAACTCGACCCACTTGCAGACCACGCTCGAGTGCGGCGACTGTCACCTGACCTCGACCTGGCTCGGCGCGACCTTCGATCACACCGGCATCCTCACCGGTTGCGCGAGCTGCCACGACGGGGTCAAGGCGGTCGGCAAGCAGGGCGCGCACATGCCGACCTCGAACCTCTGCGAGAACTGCCACACGACCGGCATCGGCACCAAGTCGCCGAGCTGGGCGCCGTCGCTGTTCGACCATACGCAGATGGCGGTGTCGACCTGCCAGACCTGCCACAGCGGCACCGTGAAGATCTCCACCGGCTACGTCCAGGGACAGCCGAGCAACCACGTGCCGCCGATCCCCTCCTCGATCGACTGCGGCGTGTGTCACGGCAACAACCCGACCGCCGAGACCTGGGACGTGATCTCGGCGAGCATCGCCACGCTCCACTCGGGCCTCTCGACCGGCAATTGCCTGATGTGCCACGCGGGACAGACTTTCGCGGGCAAGCCGGCGCCCTACGTTCCGATGACGATCGCCGGCATCTCGCCGCTCAAGACCACGCCGCTCGCGCCGCCGCACATTCCGGTGATCTCGGGATCCGACTGCAGCGCCTGCCACGGCGCGGCATTCCAGGCGGGCGGCTTCGGCCCGGCGACCGCGATGAGCGCGGCCAAGCACGCCTTCGTCTCGACCACCTGCGACACCTGCCACGACACCGGCAAGAGCTTCTATACCGGCAGCGGCACGCCGCTACAGCTGCGCCCGGCCGATCACGTCAACAACGGCGATGCGGCCATGGTGAGCGGCGACTGCTCGCAGTGCCATACGACCACCGACTGGAGCAGCAAGGTCCTGCCGCCGGGGCACATGCCGAACCCGGCGAACCAGGCCTGCTCGGCCTGCCACACGAATGCGCCGAACGACTACACGACCGCGACGCTCGCGGCCCTGCCGGTGCTGCACACGGGCATCACCGGTAACTGCGGCCAGTGCCACGGCGCCACGGTGAGCCCGCTCACCTGGGCGGTCAACTACACGCCCAAGGACGCGATCCTCACGCCCTCGCACATCCCCTACCTGTCGGGCACGGACTGCGGCTCCTGTCACACGAAGAACTACGTGACCGGCGGCTTCGGACCGATGAACATGACGCAGGCGACCCACGCCTTCGTACCGACCTCCTGCAACACCTGTCACGAGGCGGGGCTGTCCTTCTACATGGGCGCGGCGAGCCCGGCGCTGCAGGGCCGGCCCACGGACCACACCGGCACCATGGCCGCGCCGGCCGACTGCAGCCAGTGCCACACGACCGCGAACTGGAACAGCACGGCGATGCCGGCGGGCCACATGCCCAATCCCGGCAACCAGGCCTGCTCGGTCTGCCATACGGCGATCGGCAGCACACTGGCCAGCTACGCGACCCTGGCGAGCATCTCGGTGCTGCACACCGGCATCAGCGGCAACTGCGGCCAGTGTCACGGTAGCCCGACCGCGGGACAGCTGAGCTTCTACAACAACAACGACAACCCGAAGGCCGCGGTGCTGACGCCGGCGCACATTCCGTACAGCGCCGGCACCGACTGCAGTTCCTGCCACACGGCGAACTACACGACCGGCGGCTTCGGGCCGATGAACATGACGCAGGCGACGCATGCCTTCGTGCCCACGACCTGCAATACCTGCCACGAAGCGGGCCTCTCGTTCTACATGGGCGCGGCGAGCCCGGCGCTGCAGGGCCGCCCCGCCGATCACACCGGCTCGCTGGCGGCGCCGGCCGACTGCAGCGGTTGCCACACGACCGCGAACTGGAACTCGACCGCGCTACCCGCCGGCCACATGCCGAACCCCGGCAACCAGGCCTGCAACGTCTGCCATACCTCGGCACCGTCGAACTACAAGGTGTTCGCGAGCATCGCGGTGCTGCATACCGGCATCACCGGCGGCTGCGCCCAGTGCCATGGCGGCGCGACCCAGCTCAGCTTCTACAACAACGACATGGTCATCAAGGCCGCGGTGCTCACGCCGGCGCACATCCCGGCCTTCGCCGGCGAGGACTGCAGCGCCTGCCACGCGCCGAACTTCGTCGCCGGCGGCTTCGGGCCGATGAACATGACCCAGGCGACCCACGCCGGCGTCGGCACCACCTGCAACACCTGCCACGAGGCCGGCCTGTCGTTCTACATGGGCGCCGCGAGCCCGGGCCTGCAGGGCCGGCCGACCGATCACACCGGCTCGCTGGCGGCGCCGGCCGACTGCAGCGGTTGCCACACGACCGCGAACTGGAACTCGACCGCCCTGCCCGCCGGCCACATGCCGAACCCCGGCAACCAGGCCTGCTCGGTCTGCCATACGGCGGCGCCGACCAACTACACGACACTCGCGGCCAATTCGGTCCTGCACACCGGCATCACCGGCGGCTGCGGCCAGTGCCATGGCGCGCCGAGCGGCGCGCTCACCTGGTACAACAACTTCACGCCGAAGGACGCGGTGCTCTCGCCCTCGCACATCCCGTATCTCTCGGGCACCGACTGCGGTTCCTGCCACAAATCGACGACCTATGCGGTTGGCACCTTCGGGCCGATGAACATGACCCAGGCCACGCATGCGTTCGTGCCGACGACCTGCAACACCTGCCACGAAGCCGGCCTGTCGTTCTACATGGGTGCGGCGAGTCCGGCGCTGCAGGGCCGGCCGAGCGATCACACGGGTTCGATGGCCGCGCCGGCCGATTGCAGCCTCTGTCACACGACCGCGAACTGGAACTCGACCTCGCTGCCGGCGAATCACATGCCGAACCCGGCGAGCCAGGCCTGCTCGGTCTGCCATACGGCCGCGCCGACCAACTACACGACTTTGGCGGCGAACCCGGTCCTGCACACGGGCATCACGAGCGGCTGCATCACCTGTCACGCGGCGCCGAACGCCACCCCGCCGGTGTACGCGGTGAACTTCACGCCGAAGGATGCGGTGCTCTCGCCGGTGCACATCCCGACCGGCGCAACACCCTGCGAGGACTGTCATTCGCCGACGACATTCACGAGCTTCAGTGGCACGACGATGAGCCCGTCGAAGCACACGGCGATGTTCGGCTATATCGGCAACACCTGCGACGCCTGTCACAACCGGGTGACTCCGCCGCTGACGTTCTATGGCGTCAACAACCTGACCACCCGTCCGACGGGCGATCCGCATAACTCGGGCAACGGACTCACCCAGGACTGCAGCCAGTGCCACAACACCAATGATTGGGGCGGCAACGCGGCCCAGCGCGCGGCGACGAGTACGACCAATCGCAGCAAGATCCTCGTGGTCGTGAACCCCTCGAGCGGTGCGCATGCCGCGGCGGTGCTCGGCGGCGGCCTCGCCGGTTCGGCGGCGCTCGCCCCGGGCCAGATCCCGCGCCACATCACCACGCCGCGAGTCGGCGCACCGGGCAGCGGTTCCTCGCCGGTACGCATGACCACGCTCGGCGTCGCCGCCGGGGCGATCCCCTCGCACGCCGGAGTCACCGCGAACTGCGCGAGCTGCCACAACGGCGTGCTCGCCTCCGGCAAGCCTCCGGGCCACGTGCAGAGCAACTCGAGCTGCGAGAACTGCCACACGACGATCGCCTGGCTGCCGGCGACGTTCGATCACCGCGGCGTGATCGGCGCCTGCTCCACTTGCCACAACGGCGTGACCGCGCCCGGCAAACCGCCGCTGCACGTGCCCACCGCCCTCGAGTGCGGAGCCTGCCACGGCACCATCGCCTGGAAACCGGCGCGCTATGACCATACCGGTCTCGCCGCGTCCTGCCAGACCTGTCACAACGGTCTGAGCGCGGTCGGCAAGCCGCTCCAGCATCCGGTCACGACCCAGGATTGCGCGAGCTGCCACAACACCTTCAGCTGGCAGGTCGCACCGGCGATTGCACCGAAGCTCCCGGCGCTGATCCGCGGCGGGCACAGCGCGACGCAGAGACCGAACCGGTGAAGGTCCGCCCGCGCCGCGATCGACGCCGGACGACACAGGCTCGTCCGGCGGCGCCCCTCCTGTGGGCGCTGGTCTCGCTACCCGGCGCGGCCGCGCTCGCCGCGCCCTTCCCGGGCCTGGGCGGCGCGCCGCAGGGCCCGGTGGTCCAGCTGATCGACACCAGCGAGAGCGGCGATCACACCGACGTCTCGGTCGAGTTCTCGTGCTCGATGCGCTACATCAGCAATACGCCCGTGAGCCACGGTTCGCAGGTGACCATTCGCCTGATGCTAGGCCCCGACTGCGGCTCCTCGCTGCAGACCGTCCCGCCCGAGCTGCCGCTGGTCGGAGGCGGTAGTCACCTGATCACCGGCGCGCGCGTCGACTCGATGCTGCCCGGGGAGATCACGCTCGAGCTGCAGTTCGCGCGACCGCTCGACTTCGTCATGGCACCGACGGCTTCGGGCCTCGGACTGCGCGTGCGACTGCTGAACACCCGCGAGCGCAGAGCCGGCGTGAGCATCGAGGAACCCCGCGCGGCGAGCGAGTACGCCGTCAATCTCGAGTCCTCCCAAAAGCCGATCGCACGCGCCGAGGTGCAGGCCGCGGCCGCGGATCTCGGCGTCCAGGCCTATGTGTCGCAGACCGAGGTCGGCGATCAGGCCTGGTACCGGCTGCGGGTCGGGCCGTTCGCGACGCGCGCCGACGCCGAACGCACCTTGCAGGCGGCGCTGGCGCGCTACCCGCGCGCCTGGGTCACCGAGGCCGACGAACAGGGCTTGCCCACGGCCACCGGCGCACCCGCGGCGTCCGCGGCGCCCGCGGTCGCGATCGCCGCCGCCGGCGTGACCGATCCGCCGCTGCCGGATGCCGAGCGTGCGCAGATCCTGCGCAAGGCACAGGTCGCGCTCGCACAGCACCAATTCCCAGAGGCGGTGAACCTGCTCACCCAGCTGCTGCGCCAGCCCGAATACCCTCAGCGCGCCGAGGCTCAGGAGCTGATCGGCCTGGTGCGCGAGCGCGCCGGACAGCTCGCCGAGGCGAAGGCCGAGGACCAGGAATATCTGCGGCGCTATCCGAACGGGCCGGGAGCGGCCCGCGTGAGCGAGCGCCTGCGCGTGCTCGCCGCCGCCTCGCTGAAGGCCACCACCGGCGCGGTGTTCGGTGCCGGCAAGCCCGAACGGCGCACGACCTTCGCCGGCAGCGCCTCGCTGAGCTACGAGTACGCTCGCGACCAGACGATCTCGGCGGGCACGACCAGCACGACCAACGCGGCCAACGCGGCGCTCGCCTACGGCGACTTCCTGCTCCGCCATCGCGGCGACCGCTACGATCTGACCGCGCGCGTCGACGGCGGCTACACCTACAATGCCGCCTCCGTGGCAGGAACCGGCGGTGGCAGTCAGGATCAAACCACGGCCGCCTACGGCGAGGTCGTCGACCGCAACTGGGGAGTGACCGCGCGCCTCGGACGCCAGTCGCTCGCCAGCCAGGGCGTGGTCGGCCTGTTCGACGGCCTGTACGTGGGTTATCAGGCGACCCGTGACTGGCAGGTGAGCGTCGCGGCCGGCCTGCCGGCCTATACGAATTTCTCGTCGGTGTCCGGCCAGCAGAAATTCGGCACCGTGACCACCGAGTACAATCCGCACCACGGCAAGTGGGTGTTCGACGCCTACGCCTACGACCAGACCAACGACATCGGCACCGAACGCCGCTCGGTCGGACTGCAGACGCGCTATTCGGCGGCCGGACGCACCGCGGTCGCGCTGGTCGACTACGACGTGCAGTTCAAGCAGCTGAACTCCGTGACCCTGATCGGCAACACCTCGATCGGCAAGTACTGGGTGGTCGGTTTCGACGCCGACCACCGCCGCAGCCCCCTGCTCGAGCTCAGCAATGCGCTGATCGGCCAGAACGCCACGGATCTGCGCACGCTGCAAAACCAGTTCACGCCCTCGCAAATCCTGCAGATGGCGCTCGACCGAACCGCGACCAGCAACACGGTCGTGATCTCGGCGAGCCGGCCGTTCGGCGAGCGCTGGCAGTTCATGGCCGACGTCTCGGCGCTCGAGCTCAGCTCGACTCCGGCTTCCTTCGGCGTGACCGCGACCCAATCGACCGGGCTCGACAAGAACGGCACGCTGCAGATCTCGGGCGCGAGCCTGCTGCAATCGGGCGACCTGCACATCTTCAGCGCGCGCTACGACAACTCGCCGCTCTCGCGCAGCACCACGCTGTCCTGGGACGGGCGGTTCCGGCTCTACGGAGCATGGCGCATCGGGCCGCGCCTCAGCGTCGAGCAGCTCGACGATCCGACGCTCGGCGGCCGGCAGATGCTATATTTGCCCCAGGTGCGCACCGACTGGACCGGGCGGACCTCGATTTTCGAACTGACCGCCGGATACCAGATCGTGAACCAGCAGGCGCAGCTGCAGCCCTTGACCGTGACTGGACAGATCCAGTCGAGCGCGGTCGATCAGCGTTCGCTCTACGTCACGGCGGCCTACCGGGTGCGCTTCTGACGGGCATGCTCCGCGTGGCGAGCCTGCGCGCGATCGTCCTGGTCGGCATCGCCTGCCTGACCGGATGCGCCTCGTACAAGGTCGTCAACGGCGCGCGCACCTATTTCGACTCGAACACCGGCAGCACCTGGTCGGTCGTCGACGAACCGTTGATCTTCGCGCGCAGCCGCACCGATGTCGCCGCCTACGCCCGCGACTACGTGACCCTGGTCGCGATCCAGGTCGACGTCTCGGCCCAGGACCACGACTACCTGATGCTGTACCGCTGGTCGACGGTCGACCCACGCTTCTCGCCTCCGCCGGGCCCCGATCAGGGCGAACTGGAGATCCTCGCCGACGGCCGGGAGATCCGCCTGCAGCCGCTCGCGCAGCTGCCGGTGCGCCCGGACGAGCGACGCGGCCTGCACGAGCCCGCGCACGCGCAGATGCGCACCTACGCCTATGCCGTGGATCCTTCGTTGCTCAGATTCGTCGCCGGCAGCCGCGACCTCACGGTGCGCATGCCGCAGGAATCGGTGCAGCTGCCGTTCACGCTCTGGGGAGACGGGCGGCGCGCGCTGGCGCGCTTCGCCGATACGCTCGACGGCCGTACTCAGGCCGCCCCGTAGAGGGATTTCTTCAGCTTCCAGCGCCGGTAGGACCAGAGCCAGTCGGCCGGACTCGCCAGTACGTCCCGCTCGCAGCAGCGTGCATAGCGCTCGGTGACCGCGCCGGGCTCGAGCGGCTCGCGCCCGTCCCAGATCATCTGCAGTTCCACCTCGTACCAGCCGCGGCGCAGGCGATGCATGCCGACGTAGATCACCGGCAGGCGGGTGGCCCGGGCGATCTGCTCCGCACCGAGATAAAAGGCCGTGTCCTGACCGAGGAAGGTGGTCCAGTGGCGCCGGTCGGTCGACACCGGCGCCTGGTCCGCGTTCATCGCGAGCGCGCGCACGATCTCGCGCCGCCGCAGATGATCCATCAGCAGTTCCTTGGCCGGCACCAGACGGGCGCCGAAGCGGGACCGAATCGACAGCATGAGCCGCTCGGCCCAGGGGTCGTGCAGAGGCTTGTAGGCCGCATCGAGCGGATGGCCGAGCTCGAGCGCGAAGCCCTGCAACAGCCACTCCCAGTTACATAGATGCGAGGTCACGAGCAGCACCGAGCGCCCGGCCGCGAGCGGGTCGCGGGCGATCTCGGGATTTCGCAGGCGCACGCGCGCCCGCAGGTCGTCGGCCGACATGGTCGCGGACTTCAGGATCTCGACCGCGACGTCGCAGAAATTGCGCAGGAAACGCTTGTGGATCCGCCGCCGCTCGGCGGCGCTCGCCTGCGGAAAGACCCGCGCGAGCTGATCCTCGATCACCCGGTCGCGGTGGCGCGCCACGTAATAGGCGATCAGGTAGAGGAAACTCGAGAGTCCGTAGAGCGCCCGCAAGGGCAACCGCGACAGCGTCCTGATCATGCGCGCTCGATCACCTGTGGCGGTCCCGCTTCCGGTTGATGTGGTGCCGCAAGAGGGAGTCGAACCCCCGACCCACGCATTACGAATGCGTTGCTCTACCAGCTGAGCTATTGCGGCTTCGCGAGACCCTCCCGCGGAGGGGTCGGCATTCTAACCCGTTGAGTCGGCCGAAGAAAGGCTGCCCACGTGCCGGGCGACATCACGCAGCGACTTCGGCAGCGCGAACACCACGTGCTCGGCCCGGCCCGCGATCTCCTCGGCCATCGAGCCGCCCCAGTCGCGCAGGCGCTCGATCACGCCCTGCACGAGCACCTCGGGCGCCGACGCGCCGGCGGTGACGCCGACCGAGCGGGCACCCTCGAACCACTCCCGACGCAGATCGTCGGGGCCGTCGACCAGGTAGCCGGGCTTGCCCGCCTTGTCGGCGATCTCGCGCAGGCGATTCGAATTCGAGCTCGCGACGGAGCCGACCACGACCAGCACGTCGCAGCGGTCGATCAGCCCCTTGACCGCGTCCTGGCGGTTCTGGGTCGCGTAGCAGATGTCCTCCTTGCGCGGCGCATGCAGGTTCGGGAACCGCTTGCGCAGGGCCTCGACGATCGAGGCCGTGTCGTCCATCGACAGGGTCGTCTGGGTGACGAAGGCGAGATGATCCGGATTGCGAACCACCAGAGTCTCGGCGTCCTCGACGGTCTCGACGAGGTACATGCGCCCGCCGTGGGACTCGTCGAAACGCCCCATCGTGCCCTCGACCTCCGGATGACCGTGATGGCCGATCAGCAGAACCTCGCGGGCATCGCGCGCATAGCGGGTCACCTCGATGTGCACCTTGGCGACCAGGGGACAGGTCGCATCGAACACGGTGAGGCCGCGGCGCGAGGCTTCGGTCTCGACCGCGCGGGCGACCCCGTGCGCGCTGAAGACCACGGTGGCGCCGTCCGGCACCTCGTGCAGCTCCTCGACGAACACCGCGCCGATCTCGCGCAGGCGGTCGACGACGTAGCGGTTATGGACGATCTCATGACGCACGTAGATCGGCGCGCCGAACACGTCGATCGCCCGTTCGACGATGTCGATCGCACGGTCGACGCCGGCACAGAAGCCGCGGGGGTTCGCCAGCAGGATGTTCATCAGGGTTTTCGCCTCGCCTCGAGCAGCGCATCCAGCAACAGGAGCCCGGCGCCGACCGTGATCGACGAATCGGCCAGGTTGAAGGCTGGAAAATACGCCTGATTCCAGTGAAAGTGAATGAAATCGACCACCGAGCCGATGCGGATCCGGTCGATCAGATTGCCGACCGCCCCGCCGAGCACCAGGGCGAGTCCCGCGGCGAGCAGCCGGCCGGAGCCGGCGCGCATGCGCAGCAGCCAGACGATGATCGCGAGACTCACGCCGAGCGCGAGCGCGATGAAGAACCAGCGCTGCCACCCTGAGGCGCTGGCCAGCAGGCTGAACGCCGCGCCGACGTTCTGCATGCGGGTGATGTCGAGGATCGGCAGTACCCGGGTGAACTCGAATTCGCCGTAATGCCGCGCGATCCACGCCTTGCTGGTCTGATCGGCCGCCACGACCAGCAGGGACAAGAGCAGCCAGCGCCAGCCGCCGGCGGATTTCTCGGTGCTATTCATGCGAACTTACGCTCCTCTCCCGGTCCCTCGACGTTGATGACGCAGCGGCCGCAGAGCTCGGGGTGACGCGCATCGGCGCCGACGTCGGCGCAGCGATGCCAGCAACGCACGCACTTCGGCCGGTCCGTGGGCCGCACCGCGAGGTACACTTCCTCGAGGCCGGCGCGCACCGCGCCCTCGGGCGGCCGGTCGCCGCCGATCACGCGTGCTCCGCTGGTGATCAAGAGGAAGCGCAGTTCCTCGCCGAGCGCACCCAAGCGCCCGATCTGCGCCGCAGGCACGTGCACTTCGACCTCGGCCTCGAGCGGCGCACCGATCGATCCGTCGACGCGCAGCCGCTCGAGCTCGCGGGCGACGTCCGCCTTCAGCGTGATGAACGCATTCCAGTCGATCTCCGCGGGCTCGGCCGCCGCCGCCGGGAAGGCGTGCCAGGTGCTCATCAGGACCGAGGAGCCCTGCGCACCGGGCAGATGTCCCCAGATCTCATCGGCCGTGAAACTGAGGATCGGCGCGATCCAGCGCACCATCGCCTGTGCGAGATGATCGAGCGCGGTCTGCGCGGAACGCCGCGGCGCACTCGCGGCGCCGGTCGTGTACAGGCGGTCCTTGATGATGTCGAGGTAGAACCCGCCCAGGTCCACGACGCAGAAATTGTGCACCTTCTGGTAGATCTCGTGGAACTCGTAGTTGCGGTAGGCGGTGAGCAGTTCGTTCTGCAGCGCGAAGGCCCGCGACACGGCCCAGCGGTCGATCGCGACCATCTCCTCCCAGGCGACGGCGTCACGCCCGGCCTCGAAGCCATGCAGGTTGCCGAGCAGGAAACGCATCGTGTTGCGGATGCGCCGGTAGGAATCGGCGACGCGGCGCAGGATCTCCTCGGACACGCTCATCTCGTTGGCATAGTCGGTCGCGGCGACCCACAGCCGCAGCACGTCGGCGCCGAGCGTGCCGGTGAGCTTCTGCGGCGCGAGGATGTTGCCGAGCGATTTGGACATCTTCCGGCCCTTCTCGTCGACCGTGAAGCCATGGGTCAACACGGCTCGATAAGGCGCCCGGCCGTACATCGCGATCGACGTGAGGAGCGAACTGTGGAACCAGCCGCGGTGCTGATCGGAGCCCTCGAGGTAGAGGTCGGCAGGAGCACTCACCTGCGGATGGGTCACCGGCAGGCAGTGGTGCACGACGCCCGAGTCGAACCAGACGTCCATCACGTCGCCGGCCTTGTCGTAATCGGCCGCCTCGGCGCCGAGGAGCTCCGCGGGATCGAGATCGAACCAGGCGTCGATGCCGGCCTGCTCGACGCGCTTTGCGACCGCTTCGATCAGTTCGCCGGTGCGCGGATGCAGCTCGCCGCTCCCCCGATGAACGAACAGCGGGATCGGCACGCCCCAGGTGCGCTGGCGCGAGATGCACCAATCCGGACGGCCGGCGATCATGCCGGTGATCCGTTGCTCGCCCCAGGAGGGCATCCAGTCGACGTGCGCGATCGCCTCGAGCGCGCCGCGGCGCAACCCGGCACGCTCCATGCTGATGAACCACTGCGGGGTCGCGCGGAAGATCACCGGCGTCTTGTGGCGCCAGCAGTGCGGGTAGGCGTGCACGTAGGGCTCGGACCTGAGCAGCGCGCCGCGCTCCTTCAGGACCTCTATGACGTGCGCGTTCGCATCGAACACGAGCTCGCCCGCGAACACCGGCGTGCCTTCGAGGAAGCGGCCGTCGCCGCCGACCGGATTGTCGGTCGGCAGGTCGTATCGCTGGCCGGCGAAATAGTCCTCGAGACCGTGGGCAGGCGCGGTGTGCACCGCGCCGGTACCGGCGTCGAGCGTGACGTGATCGCCGAGAATCACCGGCACCTCGCGGTCGTAGAAGGGGTGGCGGAGCGCGAGATGCTCGAGCGCGGCGCCGCGGACCGTGGCGACGACCCGCCAGGTCTCCTCGCCGAACTGCGGCATCACCGCGGCAAGCCGCTCCGCCGCGAGCACGAGCCTCTCGGTGCCCGACGCGGCCGCGCGCTCGACCAGCGCATATTCGAAGTCCGGGTGCAGTGCGACCGCGCGATTCGCCGGCAGCGTCCAAGGCGTCGTGGTCCAGATGGCCACCGACACCGGCGCGCCGCCGGGCGCGGCGAGCGAGAATCGCCGCGCCAGGTCGAGCGGATCGGCCGCCGCGAAGCGCACGTAGATGCTGGGCGAAGTCGCCTCCTCGTACTCGACCTCGGCCTCGGCGAGCGCCGAGCGGCAGTTCAGGCACCAGTGCACCGGCTTGAAGCCCTTGTACAGATGGCCGTTCTCGATGATCTTCGCGAACGCGCGCAGCTGCTCGGCCTCGAAGCGAGGCGCCATGGTGAGGTAGGGCCGTTCCCAGTCGCCGAGCACGCCGAGCCGCTTGAAGTCGGCGCGTTGGGCCGAGACCTGTTCGCCCGCATAGCGCCGGCACGCGGCGCGGAAGGCCTTGGCGTCGAGCTTCGTGCCGACGCGGCCATGGGTCTTCTCGATCTGCATCTCGATCGGCAACCCGTGGCAGTCCCAGCCGGGCACATAGGCGGCGTCGTAGCCATCGAGCGTGCGCGACTTGACGATGATGTCCTTCAGGATCTTGTTGACCGCATGACCCAAGTGGATCGCGCCGTTCGCATAGGGCGGACCATCGACCAGAGTGAATTTCGGCCGCCCGCGACTCGCCTCGCGGATCTGCGCGTAGAGGTCGGTCCGCTCCCACTCGGCGAGCATCGCCGGCTCCCGCCGGGCAAGATCCGCTTTCATCGCGAAATCGGTCTGCGGCAAGTTAATCGTCTGTTTGTAATCGGCCACGATCCACCCTAGGTCAGAAGTCGGCGAGCCTCGGCGGCATCCCGCCGCATCTGCTCGACCATCGAATCCAGAGAAGCGAACTTGCGCTCGTCGCGCAGTTTCGCGACGAACTCCACCTCGAGCGTGCGACCGTAGAGATCGCCCTCGAAATCGAACAGATGCACCTCGAGCAATGGCTCGATGCCGCCCACCGT
Organism: Gammaproteobacteria bacterium; assembly: GCA_028870275.1. Classification (GTDB taxonomy): domain Bacteria; phylum Pseudomonadota; class Gammaproteobacteria; order Steroidobacterales; family Steroidobacteraceae; genus Bog-1198. The sequence continues at coordinate 16,017 of JAGWPY010000216.1, forward strand.
CGGCCGCGTGCCGAGGCTCGCGACGCCCGCGCGGCTCACGCCATCGCTGCCGCGGGCGCGCACCGCGAGCACGCCCTCGACCGCGGTCTTGCGGCGCCCGAGCCGCAAGTTGGCGGTCGGGAAGCCGAGCCCGCGGCCGAGCGCCTGGCCGTGCACGACGCGTCCCTGCATACGATAGGGACGGCCGAGCAGCCGTTCGGCGCCCGCGAAATCGCCGCGTTCGAGCCGCTGGCGCACCGCCGTGCTGCTGACGCGCACCGCGTCGAGCACGTAGGGCGGCATCTGCTCGACCGTGAAACCGCGCTCCCGGCCGGCCTCGACGAGGGTCTCGATGTTGCCCGCGGCGCGACAACCGTAGCGGAAGTCGTCGCCAATCACCATGTGGCGCGTGCCGAGCGCGCCGACGATCAATTCGTCGACGAACGCCCGAGGGTCCATCGCGCGGATCCGCTCGTCGAACCGCAGCGTCACCAAGCGGTCGACGCCGCAGGCCGCGAGCGCGAGACATTTCTCGCGCCAGCGCGTCAGGCGCGGCGGTGCGCCCTCGGGATCGATGAACTCCTTGGAACTCGGCTCGAACACCAGCACCGTCGCCGGCAGACCCAGGCGCCCGGCGTGCTGCCGGAGCGATTTCAGCATCTGCTGGTGGCCGAGGTGCACCCCGTCGTAGTTGCCGACCGTGAGCACACAGCCGCGCTGCTGCGCCTCGGGAATTTTCAGGCCGCGAACGATTTCCATGGCAAAGCTTTGGATTATACGGGACTTTCGGTCCCGGACTCGGCGCCGATCGCCGCCTGCAGGTGCCGGGGCCGTGCGCCCAACGCCGCCAGGGCGGCGAAATACACGGCCGCACCGGCCAGCACGCAAATGCCGAGGTGGCCGACCCGCCGCCAGGAGGACATCGCGATCCAGGTCCCGGTCGGCCCGGCCAGCCAGGCGAGCACGAGGGCCATGGCCGCGCTCGCCGCGATCGTACGGCCGAGCAGCGCCGGCCAGCCGGGCGTCGGCCGCAACACCCCGCCACGGCGCAGGCCCCGGTAGAGGAGCAGCGCATTGGTGCAGCCGGCAAGACTGGTCGAGACGGCGAGGAAGGCGTGCGGCACGGGCAGCACCTTCAGGTAAACGAGCGGGGCGATCACGCAGAGGTTCACGCCGATGTTGACCCCGAGCGAGATCAGGCTGATGCGCACCGGAGTGCGCGTGTCCTGGCGGGCGAAATAGCCGGGCGCGAGCACCTTGACGAAGCTGAAGCCGAGCAAGCCGATCGAGAACGCCCGCAGCGCGTAGGCGCTCATGCGCACGTCGATCGCATGGAACCGGCCGTGGCCGAAGATGGTCGCGATCAAGGGGCCGGCGAGCACCAGCAGAGCGACCGCCGCCGGCGTTACGATCACCAGCACGAGTCTCAGTGCCCAGTCGAGGGTCGCCGATACCCGCTCCGGCGCCGCCGCGGCGTGGTGGGCCGAGAGGCTCGGCAGGATCACCGTGCCGAGCGCGACGCTGAACACGCCCTGGGGGAACTCCATCAACCGCGAGGCGAAGTAGATCCAGGAGACGCTGCCGGTCGCGAGGAAGGAGGCGATCTGCGTGTCGAGCAGCAGCGAGACCTGGGCCACGGAGGACCCGAGGATCCCGGGGCCCATCAGCCGCGCGACGCGGCGCACGCCCTCATGGTCCCAGCGCCAGCGCGGCCAGCCGAGCAGGCGCAGCCGCGACACGAACGGGATCTGGTAGAGCACCTGCAGCACGCCGCCTACGAATACGGCCCCGGCGAGCACCAGCCCCGGCTCGCGAAAATGCGGCGCAACCCACACCGCGGCGACGATCATCGCGAGGTTGGAGAGCACCTGGGTGAAGGCCGGCGGTCCGAATCGTCCGTAACTGTTCAGGACGCCGCTGGCGAGCGCCGTCATCGAGACGAACAGGATGTAGGGAAAGGTGATCCTGAGCATCTCCACCGTGATCGCATAGCGATCGCCGCCCGGAGCGAAACCCGGGGCGAACGCCCAGACGATCGCCGGCGCAGCGATCATCGCCAGGATCGACAGCGCGAACAGCGCAAGGCCAAGCGTTCCGGCGGCCCCGCTGACCAGCTCGCGCACCTCGGCCTCGCCCCGGCGCTGCTTGTACTCGGAGATCACCGGCACGAAGGAC
>JAGWPY010000004.1 GCA_028870275.1 Gammaproteobacteria bacterium
AGGTAGTGCGCGGAAAAAGGCCGCAGATCCGTCTGCGCCGCCTTGGCAGGCGCCGCCACGGGTAGTGCCGCGACCGCCGACAGGAGCGCGGCCGACAGGAGCGCGAGAGCGGGTCGGGCGCGCATCATCGGGCTGCCGCCGAGAGTTCCGCGTCGAACTGCACCGGAGCCGTGAGCGGGTGGCCGTCCAGGAAGGCCCGACCCTCGCGCAGCGCGAGACGGCCGCTGCAGAACCAGCGGACCGCAAGCGGGTAGATCCGGTGCTCGAGCCCGAGGACGCGCCCGGCGAGCCGCTCCTCGTCGTCCTGCGCATCGATCCGCAGGCGAGCCTGGATCACGGCGGGGCCCGCGTCGAGTTCGGGAGTGACGAAGTGCACGGTCGCTCCGTGCTCTGCGTCGCCCGCGGCGAGCGCCCGCCGATGGGTGTGCAGTCCGGGATGGCGAGGCAGGAGCGAGGGGTGGACGTTCAGCACGCGCCCGGAGAACGCCTCGACGAAGGGCGCCGAGAGGATCCGCATGAACCCGGCGAGCGCGATCAACGCCGGCCGGCGGCGCGCGATCGCCTTCTCGAGGAGGCTCTCGTAACCGCTGCGGTCCATACCCGCAGGCGGCGGCAGAGCCTCGGCGTCGACGCCGAGTTCGCGGGCGACCGCGAGTCCCGCCGCGGAGGCGCGGTCGGAGACGACCGCGGCGATGCGGTAGGGGGAGTCGACCGCGCGGGAGTCCTCGATCAGGGCGCGCATGTTCGAACCCCGGCCGGAGATCAGCACGACGACGGGGCAGTCGCGACCATCGGGACTCACGCGACGACGGCGCCGCGTGAGCCGGCGCGAATCTCGCCGATGATCGTCGCGGTCTCACCGGCCGCACGCAGCAGCGCCAGAGCCCGTTCGGCGTCCCGCGCCTCGACCTGCACGGTCATCCCGATCCCGCAATTGAAGACGCGCAGCATTTCCGCCTCGGCGACGTCGCCGTTCGCCTGCAGCCAGTCGAACAGCGGATCCCGCGGCCAGCTCGCCCGCTCCAGTACGGCCTCGAGACCCTCCGGGAGCACGCGCGGCAGGTTCTCGACGAGACCGCCGCCGGTGATGTGGGCGAGACCGTGCACCGGTACTTTGCGCAGCAGTTCCAGCAGGGGCTTGACGTAAATGCGGGTCGGGGCCATCAGCCGGTCGATCAGCGGCATGCCGGCGAGCTGCATCTGCGGGTCGGCCGCGCTGCGCTCCAGGATGCGGCGGATCATCGAGTAGCCGTTCGAATGCGCGCCGGAGGAGGCGAGTCCGATCACCGCGTCGCCTGCGCGGGTGAGGCTGCCATCGACGATCGCGTCCTTCTCGACCACGCCGACGCAGAATCCGGCGAGGTCGTAGTCGGCGCCGTGATACATGCCGGGCATCTCCGCGGTCTCGCCGCCGACCAGCGCGCAGCCGGCGCGCACGCAGCCTTCGGCGATTCCCGCGACCAGCCGCTCGGCGACGGGGACGTCGAGTTTGCCGGTCGCGAAGTAATCGAGAAAGAACAGCGGTTCGGCCCCTTGCACCACCACGTCGTTCGCGCACATGGCCACCAGGTCGATGCCGACGGTGTCCGGGCGTCCGCTGTCGATGGCCAGACGCAGCTTGGTGCCGACGCCGTCCGTGCCCGAGACCAGCACCGGGCGACGGTAGCGCTCGAGCGGCACTTCGACGAGCGCGCCGAACCCGCCGATGCCGCCGAGCACCTCGGGGCGCATCGTGCGCCGCACGTGCGGTTTGATGCGCTCGACGAGTTCGTCACCGGCGTCGATGTCGACGCCGGCGTCGCGATAGGTCACGGGCGCTCGATCGGTCATTTGCGATCCTTCGGAAGACTATTGGGTCAGGCGGTGCGCGCCGGCGCGGAGGGCCGGCGCGCTGTGGTATTTTACACGAGGGTCCACCTGGCGCTCCGCAATCCCATCATGAGGCGAATCCACATGCATCGACCGGCGAGATCCTGGGGCGTACTGGCGACCGTGCTCTGCCTGTGCGCCGCGGTGTTCGCCTGGCCGGCGGCCGCGGCCGGCGTATCCGCGCAGATCTACCGGGTCGCCGTGCCGGTGACCGATCGATCCGAGTCGAGCCGCATGGCGGGATTCCAGGCGGCCATGCAGATTGCGCTGGTGCGCGCCACGGGCAACCGCGCGGCGGGCACCGACCCGGGATTCGCGCCCCTGGTGAGCGCGGCCGATCGCTACGTCCAGCAATACCGATACGCGCCGGACGGGCGCCTGTGGGTCGGCTTCGACGGCGCCGCGATCGAGCGTTGGCTCACCAACAGCGGGGCACCGCTCTGGGGGAGAACGCGGCCGCTCACCTACGTGCTGCTGACGGTGGCCAATGGTTCCTCCGGTAGCATCGTCACCGCCGACCAGACCAGCGACCTCAAGACCGCGATCGAGGCCGAGGCCGATGTGCGCGGCATCGAACTGGTCTGGCCGACCGCCGCCGATCTGACCGCCGCGGCGCTCGACTATCCGGCCGCGCTACGCGCCGATCCGCGCGCGCTGGCGCCTCTCGCCGCGCGCCACGGCGCCGAGGGCGTACTGATCGGTCACGCGAGCGATGCCGGTGCGGCGGCGGGCGCCCAGTGGGTCTTCGAATTCGATTCGCAGCTCGGCCAGGCGAGCGGCCCACTCGCCGGGGTCGATCTGGCGGCCGATCGATACGCGGCGACCTTCGCGGTGCGCGGCGCGTATTCGCCGGTCGGCGTGAGCGTCGCCGGCGTCCGCGACCTCGCCGATTACGCGCGCGTGCAGCATCTGTTCGAGTCCCTCACCCCGGTGTCGCGGGTCGCCGTGACCGCGCTGCACGGTGATCGCGTGCGCTTCGACCTCGTGGTGCGCGGCGGTGCCGCGCCCTTGCAGCGCACGCTCGCGCTGAACGGCGAACTCATCGAGGACGGCTCGACCTCGCCCACCTCGGGCGGCTCCGCCGGTGCCGTCGCCGGTACCGCCGTCCCCGAGTTGCGCTACCGGCTGCGTCGCTGAGCGAGCTGGGGGTCCGGTTCTTGGCCCTCGGCCTGCGACAACTGCCCAACGCGATCAGCGCGCTGCGACTGCTGCTGGTCCTGCCGATCAGCGTGGCGATCCTGGACGGCGCATGGTTCACTGCCCTGACGCTGTTCCTGGTCGCCGGATTCTCGGACGCGGCCGACGGCTATCTCGCCAAGCAGTTCGGCTGGCAGACCCGCCTCGGCGCCTGGCTCGATCCGGCCGCCGACAAACTGCTCGTCGCGGCGGTGTTCGTCAGTCTGGCGGTCCGTCGCGAGATCCCGGGGCTGCTCGCCGCGGCCGCCGTCGGCCGCGATCTGATCATCGTGGCCGGCGCGCTCGCCTACCGGCGGTTCGTCGGACCGCTCGCGGTGCGGCCGAGCCCCGTCAGTAAACTGAACACGCTCTGCCAGCTCTCCTTCGTGCTCGCGATCCTGGTCCGCCGCACGGCCGGGGTACTGCCGCCGTGGAGCGAGACGGCCGGCGGCGCGCTGGTGTTGGTCACGATCGCGGTGAGTGGCCTCGACTACGTGATGCGGTACGCCGCACGGGCTCGGGGTCGGCACGGCGGAGCCGGGGCATGAGGCAGCTCGCGCTCGGCGTGAAATTGCCCGATGGTGCGACCTACGCGAACTTCGTCACGGGTCGCAATGCCGAACTGCTCGCCGCGCTCACCGCGGGTTCGAACCACCTCTGGCTCTGGGGCGCTGCCGGTTGCGGCAAGACCCATCTGCTACAGGCGGCATGCGCTGCCTGCGAGGGACCGGCCGCCTATCTGCCGCTCGGCGATCCGATGCAATTGCCCCCGGAGGCGCTCGCCGGCTTCGAGGGCGCCGGGGTCGTCTGCCTCGACGACCTGGGCTCGGTCGCCGGAGATATCGCCTGGGAACGCGCACTGTTCGCACTGTTCAACGCCTGCGTCGAGCAGCGCACCCGCCTGATCCTCGCGGCCGAAGCCGCGCCGCGCTCGCTACCCTGGGTCCTCGAGGACTGGCGGTCGCGCGCGGCCGCCTGCGTCGTCTATCAGGTCCGCGAACTCGACGAGGCCGGCCGCATCGAGGCGCTGCGGCGGCGCGCCGCGCAACGTGGACTCGAATTGCCGGCGGACACGGCCGATTACCTGATGAAGCGTACCGCGCGCGATCTGCGCTCGCTGTTGCGGCTTCTCGACCAGCTCGACGAGGCTTCGCTCGAGGCTCAACGCCGCCTCACGGTCCCCTTCATCCGGGATGCCCTCGAGAGAACCTGAGGTACGCGACCATGGAACAGAACCAGGCGAATACCAGCACCAGGCTCGTGCCCGCAACCCAGCGCGCGGCAGGATTCGCGAGCAGTTCGGTCAGGGCGAACACCAGGTACGGGATCGCGAACAGCGTCGCCCAGGCGTAGGTGTGCCGGCGCCCGCGCAGCAGACCACCGAGCGGAGCGAGCAGCGGCAGAGCGGCCGCGACGCATAGACCCCAGGGATAGCCCGCGCCGATCCAGGTCAGCAGGCTCGCGGCGACCGCGGCCCAAAGTACGATCGTCGCCCGGCGCGCGATCCCGCGGCCGGCCGGTGCCTCAGGCGTCACGGCCGATGGCCGCGGCGAGATTCGCGACGCGCGCACCGAGCGCGCGGGCGAGATCCTGCTCGGCTTGCGCGAGTTCGCCCGCTCCGCTCGTCAGGGCGACGTGTCCGGCGCCGTACGGGGAGCCGCCCGACCGCGTCGTCGACAAGGCCGCTTCGGTGTAAGGCAGGCCGACCAGGTACATACCATGATGCAGCAGCGGCAACATCATGCTGAGCAGGGTCGCCTCCTGCCCGCCGTGCATGGTCTGCGTCGAGGTGAACACGCCCGCCGGTTTGCCGGCGAGCGCTCCGGAGAGCCACAGCGCGCTGGTGCCGTCGAGGAAGAACTTCAGAGGCGCCGCCATGTTGCCGAAGCGGGTCGGGCTGCCGAGCACGAGTCCGTCGCACTCTGCGAGGTCCTCGTGCAGTGCATAGGGTGGACCTTCCTCGGGTACCGGTGGCTCGGGCCGCTCGACGGTCGTCGCGACCGCGGGCACCGTGCGCAAGCGCGCCCGCATACCGCGCACGCTCTCGACACCCCGGCAGACCTGGCGCGCGAGCGCTGCGGTGCTGCCTTGGCGCGAATAATACAAGACCAGGATTTCGCCCATCGTCGTCTCTGTTAGGGTCGGGAAGCACGGTCGCGGTGCTCCTGCGGCGCCGACGCAACGACCGTGCTCATGGCGGCACGTATTGTAGCGCGAGCCGGGGTTTGACGGCTCCGGCGGCTGTTGCTAGTGTCCTCACGATCATGAGTCGATCGATCGAAGTCTGGCCCGGCATCGTGCTCGGCATCGCGTTGCTCGCAGGTTGTCGCGGCGCGCCCGTTCAGGAAATGAGCGATGCGCGCCAGGCGATCGAGGCGGCGCGCGTCGCCGGGGCGGAACAGCTGGCGCCTGCCGATCTGCAGGCCGCGCAGGACGACATCGCCGCGGCCGAGCAGCACCTGCGCGCACAGGAATTCTCCCGTGCCCGCGACGCGGCGCTGGCCGCGAAACGTCGTGCCGCGATCGCCCTGACCCATTCGCAGCGCTCGGGCGGGGATGCCGTGAGTCCGCCGTCCGCTGCGCCGCCGCCGCCGCCCTAGGCCCTACGGAGCGGATGCCGGCGCTCAATATCGCCAGGCGTGCTGCCAGCGCGACATGACGAGTTCGGGGTAGCCGATGTGCCCGTCGCTGCCGTTGTAGCGCTCGAGCGCGCGGATCCAGTCGCGATGTTCGGCGCGCAGGTAATGGCGCAGGATCTGGCAACCGATGCGGATGTTCGCGTCGATCTCGACCAGGCGATTGGCGACGCCCAGCTGTTTCGGCCAGAACGGCATCACCTGCATCAGACCGACCGCTCCGACCTTGGAGACCGCGAATCGATTGAAACGGCTCTCGACCGCGATCAGTGCCAGCACCAGATCGGGCGGCAGCGGCAGCGTCGGATCCCGCTTCGCCTCGCAATACACGTCATCGAGGATCTCGATCCGCTGCGCGTAGGAGTGCACGTAAGGTCGCAGCCGCGGTTCCATGCTGGCATGCCAGACCTGCGCGTCGAATTGATCGGCGTAGCACTGCGGGCTCGCGAGGATCGAGCGCAGGACCTTCGCGAGCGGCGGGTCCGGCCGGGCCCTGGCCGCGGTGGCCGCCAGACAGGCGGCTGCGAGGGCGACCATCGCCGATGAGCGCGCGATGTCCCTGCCCCGCGCGGCCATCGGCTCAGCCCGCTGCGCAGCGCTCGCGCACGAATCGCTGCGCGTCGGCGAGGGGAATCTCGGTCGCGGAGGAGTCCCGGCGGTGGCGGTACTCGACGGTCCCGGCGGCGAGACCGCGTTCGCCGATGACGATGCGGTGCGGAATGCCGAGCAGTTCCGAATCGGCGAACTTCACACCGGGGCGTGAGTCGCGGTCGTCCAGCACCACGTCCAGGCCGCTGGCCTGCAGCTCCCGGTAGAGCGAGTCCGCGGCCTCGCGAACCGCCGCGGATTTCTGGTACGCGAGCGGCACCACGGCCACCTGGAACGGCGCGATCGCTTCGGGCCAGACGATGCCGTTGGCATCGTGATTCTGCTCGATGGCGGCGGCGACGACGCGCGTCACGCCGATTCCGTAGCAACCCATGTACATCGTGAGGCTCTGGCCCTGTTCGTCGAGCACCGTGGCGTTCATCGCCGCGCTGTACTTGCGCCCGAGCTGGAAGATGTGTCCGACCTCGATGCCGCGCGCGATCTGCAGCGTGCCGCGGCCGCTCGGACTCGGGTCGCCGGCGACGACGTTGCGGATGTCGTGCGTCTGAGGCTCGGCGAGGTCGCGGCCCCAGTTGACGCCGGTATAGTGCTGGTCCTTCTCGTTCGCGCCGCAGACGAAGTCGGCGACCCTGGCCGCGGCGTGGTCGACGTACACCTGGCCCCGGAAGCCGATCGGCCCCAGATAGCCCGGCTCGGTGCCCGTCGAAGCGCGTACCCTCTCGGCGCTCGCCATGCGCAGCGGGCTGGCGACGCCTGGGAGCTTCTGCGCCTTGACCGCGTTCAGTTCGTGATCGCCGCGCACCACCAGAGCGACGACGCCGCCGTCGCTGCCGTCCACGATCAGGGTCTTCAGACATTGCTCGGGCGCCACTGCGAGCGTGCGGCAGAGATCCGCGATCGTGCGTGCGCCAGGCGTCGCCACCTTCGCCATGCCCGAGCCGGCCGCGGGTCGGGGCGCGGCCGGAGGCAGGGCCTCGGCGAGCTCGAGGTTGGCCGCGTAGTCGTCGGCGTCGGAGAAGGCGATCGCATCCTCGCCCGATTCGGCGAGCACGTGGAATTCCTGTGAGGCGTTGCCGCCGATACTGCCGCTGTCGGCGTGAACGGCCCGGAACCTGAGGCCGAGCCGGGTGAAGATGCGCGAGTAGGCTTCGAACATCCGCCGATAGCCCTCGGCGAGGCTCTGCTCGTCCGCGTGGAACGAATAGGCGTCCTTCATGAGGAACTCGCGCGCCCGCATCACCCCGAAACGCGGCCGGATCTCGTCGCGGAACTTGGTCTGAACCTGGTAGAAGTTCACCGGCAGCTGGCGGTAACTGCGCAGTTCGCGCCGGGCGATGTCGGTGATCACTTCCTCGTGGGTCGGCCCGTAGGCGAAATCGCGGTCGTGGCGGTCCTTGAACCGCAGCAGTTCGGCCCCGTATTCGCTCCACCGGCCCGATTCCTGCCAGAGCTCGGCGGGCTGTACGGTCGGCATGGACAGCTCGAGCGCTCCGGAGCGGTCCATTTCCTCGCGGATGATGCGCTCGACCTTGCGCAGCGTTCGCAGGCCGATCGGCATCCAGGTGTACAGGCCGGCGGCCAGTCGGCGAATCATGCCGGCGCGCAGCATCAGTCGGTGGCTGATCACCTCGGCCTCGGCCGGGACTTCCTTGAGGGTGGGAATCGGGTATTGGGATAGGCGCATCCGCCTATCTTACATGAGGCCCCCTGGTATCATGGCGGGCGATGCAAGAGGATCCGGCCAATATAGAGGACGAGGACGGACGCGGTACGCGCCCCCGCGGCGTGTACTGGCTGCCCAACCTGCTGACCACCGGCGCGCTGTTCGCCGGCTTCTACGCGATCGTCGCGGCGATCGACCTGCACTTCGAGAATGCGGGCATCGCGGTGTTCGTCGCGATGGTCTTCGACGGCATGGATGGCCGGGTCGCGCGTTGGACCCACACCGAAAGCGCGTTCGGCAAGGAGTACGACAGTCTCTCCGACATGGTCTCCTTCGGGCTCGCGCCGGCGATCGTCACCTACCAGTGGGGCGTCGCCCGCATCGCCGAATACGGACCCCTCTGGCGCAGGCTCGGGTGGCTGGTCTGTTTCTTCTACGCCGCGTCGGCAGCGCTGCGGCTGGCGCGATTCAATTCGCGGATCGCCACCCAGGACAAGAGCTATTTCGAGGGCCTGCCGAGCCCGTCGGCCGCTGCGATCGTCGCTGCGCTGGTCTGGCTCGCGAGCGACCGTACCGACATCGGCCTTCCGGGCCTGCTGCTCGCCTTCGTGGTGACCGCCTGCGCGGGCGCGCTGATGATCAGTCGCTTCTCCTTCAACAGCTTCAAACAGGTCGACGTCAGCGCGCGGGTGCGTTTCACGCACATCCTGCTCGTTCCGGTCGCGTTCGTGCTGCTCGCGATCTGGCCGCCTGTGACGCTGTTGCTCGTGTTCGGCGGCTATGCTCTGTCGGCACCGGCGGTCTGGATCGTGCGCCGGATTCGGCGGCGAGCACGAGGATCCGGTCCGACCCACGCATGACCCCCGCCTTGCGCAAGGCCTATCTGCGGGCCATGCAGATCGACACCTGGAGCGCACGGACCCGGGGCTCCGGACTTGCGGTGCAAGCCCCGTCGCCGGGCGCGACCGGTCTGAACGAGGCCGACTGGGGCGAACTGGAAGCGGGTGTCGCCGGCTGCCGCCGTTGCACGCTCTGCGAGAGCCGCACCCGCACCGTGTTCGGGGTCGGTGACCGGCACGCCGCCTGGTTCGTGGTCGGCGAGGCTCCGGGAGCCGAAGAGGACCGTCAGGGCGAGCCCTTCGTCGGACGCGCGGGCCAGCTGTTGAACGCGATGCTGAGGGCGATCGCCCTCGATCGAAACCAGGTGTTCATCGCCAATGTGCTGAAATGCCGCCCGCCCGGCAACCGCGATCCACAGCCGGCCGAGGTGGCCGAGTGCCTGCCCTATCTCGAACGCCAGATCGCGCTGGTGAAGCCGCGGATCGTGCTGGTCGTCGGCCGCGTCGCCGCCCAGAGCCTGCTCGGCACGGACGAGCCGCTCGCCCGGCTGCGCGGCCGCGTGCACCGCTATGGGCCCGACGCGCGGCCTCTGGTCGTCACCTACCATCCCGCGTATCTGCTGCGTTCGCCGGCCGACAAGCGCAAGGCCTGGGACGACCTGAGGTTCGCGCGGGAGGCGGCCGGCCGTGGTTAGCGTGCGTCGCCCGGAACCCGACGACGCCGCGGTCGAGATCCGGCCCATGCATGAATTCGACGTGCCCGTGGTGTTCTCGATCGAGCGCGCCGGATATCCGTTCCCCTGGAGCGAGGGGATCTTCCGCGACTGTCTGCGGGTCGGCTACGTCTGTCGCGTGATCGACGTCGGCGGTACGATGGCCGGCTACGGCATCATGTCGACCGGCGCGGGCGAGGCGCACATCCTCAACGTGTGCATCAGCGAGGAATTCCGCGGCCGCGGTCTGGCGCGCCGCATGATGCTGCACCTGCTGGAGCGGGCGCGCGTGGCGGGAATGAGCGAAGCTTTCCTCGAAGTACGCCCTTCGAATACCATAGCGGTCCACCTGTACGAGACCCTCGGGTTCGAGCAAGTGGGCGTGCGCCGGGCCTACTACCAGGCCGTGGGCGGACGCGAGGACGCCGCGGTGCTGCGGCGGATACTGAGACCCGAACCCAATTGAACTCCCCGATGAGCGATACCCAGCGTGAAATTTCGCGCAGGCGCACCTTTGCGATCATTTCGCATCCCGACGCCGGCAAGACGACCCTGACCGAGAAGCTGCTGCTGTTCGGCGGTGCCATCCAGATGGCCGGAACGGTCAAGGGCCGCAAGGCGAATCGCCACGCGACCTCGGACTGGATGAGACTCGAGCAGCAGCGCGGCATCTCCGTGACCTCTTCGGTGATGCAGTTTCCCTTCGACGACTGCATCGTCAACCTGCTCGATACTCCGGGCCACGAGGACTTCTCCGAGGATACCTACCGGACCCTCACGGCGGTCGACTCGGCGCTGATGGTCATCGACTGCGCGAAGGGCGTGGAGGAGCGCACGATCAAGCTGATGGACGTGTGCCGGCTTCGCGACACGCCGATCATGACCTTCGTGAACAAGCTCGACCGCGATGGGCGCGCGCCGATCGAACTGCTCGACGAGATCGAGAGCGTGCTGAGGATCGAATGCGCGCCGATCACCTGGCCGATCGGCATGGGGCGCGATCTTCTCGGCGTCTATCACCTCATCGAGGACCGTATCTACGTCTACTGGCCGGCGGAAAAGGGCCGCGTCGGAAGCCACGAGACCATCGAGGGTCTGGCGAGCGGGCAGGCTCGGGAGTACCTCGGCGATCGTCACGCCGCTTTCGTCGAGGAGGTCGATCTGGTGCGAGGGGCGAGTCCGTCCTTCGATCTCGCCAGGTATCGGGCGGCCCGGCAGACCCCCGTGTTCTTCGGATCGGCGGTCAACAATTTCGGCGTCCGCGAGCTGCTCGCCGCGTTCGCCGCGAACGCGCCGGGCCCGCAGCCGCGCGCGGCGGTTCAGCGCGAGGTCGCTCCCGGCGAGCCCAAGCTGACCGGATTCGTGTTCAAGATCCAGGCGAACATGGACCCCGGACACCGGGACCGCATCGCCTTCATGCGACTGTGTTCCGGGCGCTACGCCAAGGGCATGCGGCTGCGGCACGTGCGCCTCGCCAAGGACGTACGCGTCGCCGACGCGCTCACCTTCCTCGCAGCCGACCGCAACCAGGCGGAAGAAGCCTACGCGGGAGACATCATCGGACTTCACAACCACGGCACCATCAACATCGGTGACACCTTCACCGAGGGCGAGTCGCTGAATTTCACCGGCGTGCCGAATTTCGCCCCGGAGATCTTCCGGCGGGCCGTGCTCAAGGATCCGCTGCGCATGAAGGCGCTGCAGAAGGGGCTGTCGCAGCTCTGCGAGGAGGGTGCGACCCAGCTGTTCAAGCCCCTGCGCAACAACGACCTGGTGCTCGGCGCGATCGGCCAGCTGCAGTTCGAGGTCGTGGCGTTCCGGCTCCAGGACGAATACGGAGTCAGCTGCGCATTCGAACCGATCAACGTCGCGCTCGCCCGCTGGGTCTACGCGCGCGATCCACGGCGGCTCGAGGAGTTCCGCGACCGCGCCCACGATCACCTGGCGCTCGATCACGCCGGCGAACTGGTCTATCTCGCCCCGAGCCGCGTCAACCTGCAGCTCACCGAGGAGCGCTGGGAGGGGATCGATTTTCGCGCCACCCGCGAGAACGTCGCGGCCTGAAGGAGCGCACCGCGGCAGCAAGAGCCCGCACGCGCGCGCTGCTCGTCGCGGGTCCGTAGCGCAGGGCGGCGTATTCTGCGCACAAGCGCGCAACTTCGCCGGCGAGATCCGCACGCCTTTCGCCGACCCGCTTCGCGTAGGCCTGCGGACCTTCGTGCGGGAGCCTCGGCAGGCCGATCCGCGCGAGCCGGGCCTCGAGTCGTCTGAACGCGCGCTGCAATTCGTCGCGCGGCCGGACCGCGAGCGCGCGGCGCGATTCGAAGGCGAGCCAGGCGAGTCCGAGTGCGAACGAGAGCGCGAGCGCGGCGGCGAGTCCGGCGTCGTCCGGCCGCGCGACGCCGAGCCCCGAGAGCAGGGCGCGTTGTGCCGCGCCGTCATAGTTCAGGATCCGGTCGCGCCAGAGCATTCGCAGCGCATCGAAGCGCAGCTCCAGATCGGCGGTCCAGCCGGCGGCGCCGGCCGTGCTCGCGGCGAAGCCACCGGGCGTGCGCGCGAGATCGCGTAGACCGGGATCGATCCGCGCGGGATCGATGGCCGCGGTCGGGTCGACCCGCACCCAGCCCCGCCCGGCGAGCCAGATCTCGTCCCAGGCGTGTGCATCGCTCTGGCGGACGATCCACTCCTGCGAGTAGCCGTTGTAACGGCCGCCGTAATAGCCGGTGACCACGCGCGCCGGTATTCCGGCCGCGCGCATCAAGGCCGCGAACGCCGAAGCGTAGTGTTCGCAGAATCCGCGCCGCGTCACGAACAGGAATTCATCGACCGCATCCCGGCCGAGCTGCGGTGGGGTGAGCGTGTAATAGAAGGGTTCCTGGTGAAACATGGCGAGGACCGCGGCTACCAGATCGAGGTCCTGCGGATGCAGCCGCCGCAACTCGCCGGCAAACGCCCCGGTACGCGGATCGCGCCCCGGTGGGTACCCGAGGTCGCGGCGCCGCAGTTGCGTCGGCAGGCTCTCCTGCGGGAGAGGTTCGGCTCCGAGTCGCGAGGTGATGACCACCTCTTGCGGCGGCGACCGCCGGCCCGGCAGCACCAGCAGTCCGTCCGTGGTGCGCCGGACATCGGCTAGGTCCGCGGATTCGGGCCGATCGAGACCGATCAGCCAGTCGTGCGGATACGGCTCTAATTCCAAGCGCACGCGATAGAGCGTGCCCCCGCGTCCCTCGCCGGGCGGGGCGTATCCGCGGTCG
>JAGWPY010000217.1 GCA_028870275.1 Gammaproteobacteria bacterium
CGGCGGGCTCGCGGTCCTCGCCGACGACTCCGGAATCGAAGTCGACGCCCTGGGAGGCGCGCCCGGCGTGCACTCGGCGCGCTACGCGGGCGCGGCGGCAAGCGACGCGGACAACAATGCGAAACTGATCGCGGCGCTCGCCGGCGTCGCCGAGGCGCGTCGAACGGCCAACTATCGCTGCGTGCTGGTGCATCTGCCGGCCGCGGATCCGCGCTCCCGCGACGCCGCACGCCCGGGAGCGCCGGTGATCGAGGAGGCGAGCTGGGCCGGGCTGATCGTCGATCGGCCGCGCGGCCGGGGCGGCTTCGGCTACGACCCGCATTTCCTGCTGCCCGAGCTCGGACTGACCGCGGCCGAGCTCGACCCGGCCCGCAAGAACGCGCTCAGCCACCGGGGCCGGGCGCTGCGGGCGCTGCGCGAGCGCCTCGCCGGCGTGCCCGCTGCCCGCGGACGGTGAACGCCGCTCCGCCCCTCGGTCTCTATGTGCACATGCCCTGGTGCGTGCGCAAGTGCCCCTACTGCGATTTCAATTCGCATGCGCTCAAAGCCGCGCGGCCGGATGCGCGTTACCTGGACGCGCTCGCCGAGGATCTGCGTCTCGAAGTCGAGTCGGGCGCGCTCGATGGCCGGTCGATCGCTTCGGTGTTCTTCGGCGGCGGCACGCCGAGCCTG
The DNA here is from genome assembly GCA_028870275.1 of Gammaproteobacteria bacterium. GTDB lineage: Bacteria > Pseudomonadota > Gammaproteobacteria > Steroidobacterales > Steroidobacteraceae > Bog-1198. The sequence continues at coordinate 673 of JAGWPY010000217.1, forward strand.
TTCGGCCCGGAGGACTTCTCACGGCTCCTCGAGGCGCTGCGCGCCCACGCACCGCTCGCCGCCGACGCCGAAATCACCCTCGAGGCGAACCCCGGTGCGGTCGAGCGCGGCGCCTTTGCCGCCTACCGGCGGGCCGGAATCAACCGGGTCTCGCTCGGGGCGCAGAGCTTCGATGCGAAGGCGCTCGCCGCGCTCGGACGGATCCACTCGCCCGAGGAGACCCGTCGCGCGGCCGAGGAACTGCATGCCGCCGGCATCACGAATTTCAATCTCGACCTGATGTACGGCCTGCCCGACCAGACTCGGGACGGCGCGCTCGCCGATGTCCGGGCGGCGATCGCCCTGGCGCCGGCGCACCTGTCCCACTATCAGCTCACGCTGGAGCCCGGCACGGTGTTCCATGCGCGTCCGCCCGCTTTGCCCGACGAGGAGACGACCTGGTCGATGCAGCTCGAGTGCCAGAGCCTCCTCGCCGAGGCGGGCTACGCCCAGTACGAAGTGTCCGCCTATTCACGGCCCGGACAGCGTTGCCGGCACAACCTGAATTACTGGCAATTCGGCGACTATCTCGGCATCGGCGCCGGAGCCCACGGCAAACTGAGCGCCCGGCGCCCCGATCGGATCCTGCGTACCGAAAAGCCGCGCATGCCGACCGCCTATCTCGGCGCCGTGACCGAGGCCGTGGCCGCGCCCCCGGGCAGTGCGCCGCCGGGAACGCGATCGGCGATCGCGCTCGAGGAGCTGCCGTTCGAGTACCTGCTGAACGCGCTGCGCTTGAACGAGGGATTCTCGGCCGGGGACTTCCAGGCGCGAACCGGCCTGCCGGTCGACGTAATCGCCGCAGCGCTGGCCCGCGCCGAGCGGCGCGGGCTGCTCGCACCCCCCACGGCGGACCAGGTCACGCGTCCGAGCGACCTCGGCCGTCGCTTTCTGAACGATTTGCTGACGCTGTTCCTGCCTTGAGGCGGCCAGCCTCCGCCTGCCTGAGATTATGCACATACCCAATTGCACCTCGGCCGGAAGGGCACCTACGGCACATTGCAATGACATTGGGTCAAGTGAGTCTCTTAACAATCTGATTATATTAATAAATTTGACATGTCTATTTTTTGACCAAGTTAACAATTAGCGGATTTCGCTCGCGCGCCACGATTGCCGATCGACTCCATCCACAAACTTATCCACAGGATTTGTGGAAAACCCCTAGACCTCTCGTCATGCCGGGCGTTTCCGCTACCGGTCTTGTGAGCCGCTCCGCGAGCGGCTAGACTGCGCGGCCCGCTTGGAGCCGGCTCGATCCTGGATCGGCCGGCCCGGCGGCAACGGCAAACGAGCGTGGCGGAGCGCGGCCTGATCCGATCGGGCCCCGCGCCGATTCTGCCGCCAGCGATCAGCGCGAGGAATCCATATGAAGGCCGGCATCCATCCCGAATACCGAGAGATCTCGGTGACCTGCACCTGCGGCAACGCGTTCAAGACGCGGTCCACGATCGATCACGACCTGCAGATCGAGGTCTGCTCGAACTGCCATCCGTTCTATACGGGCAAGCAGAAGATCGTCGACACCGGCGGTCGCGTCGACAAGTTTCGCAAGAAGTACGCGAGCACGGCCGTCCGCGGCTGAAGCCCCGGGTTCGTATCGTATCGCTTCGCGTGACACGGGCCTCGGTCGGGGCCCGTCGTGCTTGCGTTCGCCTGCAGCAACGTGCAAGGCTTTCGGGTTCCGGGGTCCCCGGGACCCAACCTCAAGTCGGATGAACGCATGACCACCAAGTACGAACTGAAGAACTCCGTCACCGGCAAGGCCACGGAACTCGACTCGATCTCCGGCACGATCGGCCCGGACGTGCTCAACATCGCCCCGCTCGTGAAGGAACAGGGCGTGTTCACCTTCGACCCGGGCTTCATGGCCACGGCGAGCACCGAAAGCAAGATCACCTACATCGACGGAGAGGCCGGGCTCCTGCTCTATCGCGGCTATCCGGTCGAACAGCTCGCCGAGAAGTCGAGCTTCATCGAGGTGGCCTACCTGCTGATCTACGGCTCCCTGCCGTCGAAGGCCGAGCTCGAGGCCTTCCGCAGCTCGATCACCCGCCACACGATGGTGAACGAGCAGCTGTTGCGCTTCTTCCAGGGGTTCCACCACAACGCGCATCCGATGGCGATGGTCGCGGCGGTGGTCGCCTCGATGTCGGCGTTCTATCACGACTCGACCGACATCAACGATCCGCGTCACCGCGAGATCTTCGCCCACCGGATCGTCGCGAAGCTGCCGACGATCGCCGCGGCCGCCTACAAGCACTCGCTCGGCCAGCCGTTCGTCTATCCGCGCAACGACCTCAGGTACTGCGCGAACATGCTCAACATGTTCTTCGCGGTGCCCTGTGAGCCCTATGCGATCGATCCGGTGGCCGCGGAGGCGCTCGATCTGCTGTTCATCCTGCACGCGGACCACGAACAGAACGCCAGCACCTCGACGGTGCGGCTCGCCGGTAGCACGGGCGCCAATCCCTACGCGGCGATTTCCGCCGGCGTGTCGGCGCTGTGGGGACCGGCGCACGGCGGGGCCAACGAGGCGGTCCTCGACATGCTCGAGGGCATCGGCTCGCCGAAGGGGATCGACACCTTCCTCGCCCAGGTGAAGGACCGCAATTCCAACGTCCGGCTGATGGGATTCGGCCACCGGGTGTACAAGAACTTCGACCCGCGCGCGAAGATCATCCGCGGCATGTGCTACAAGGTGCTCGAGAAGCTCGGTCACAACGACACGCCGCTGTTCGAGCTCGCGCTCAAGCTCGAGGAGATCGCGCTGCGCGACGAGTACTTCGTTTCGCGCAAGCTCTACCCGAACGTGGACTTCTACTCGGGCATCATCTACAGCGCACTCGGCATTCCGCGCTCGATGTTCACGGTGATGTTCGCGATCGCGCGGACCGCTGGCTGGGTGGCGCACTGGCAGGAAATGGTCTCCGATCCGCACATGCGCATCGGCCGTCCTCGCCAGCTCTACACCGGTCCCACCAAGCGCGACTACCTGCCGATCGACCGACGCTGATGGCGAAGGCGCTCGGCCTGCACGTGCTGCCGGCGTTGCTGGCGGTGGCGGCCCTGGCGAGTGCCCGGTCCGCGCACCCGCAAACGGCCTCGGCAGCTTCGGCCGCGCCGGCCGCGCCGGCCGCGCCGCTCGCCGCGGACGCCGCCCCCCGCTGTCCGGCCAGCGCGAATCCCGCCGCCCCGGTGGCGCTCGGCACCGCGCAATGGAACGGTTGGGGACGGGACGTGGACAATACCCGCTATCAGCCGGAGCCGGCGCTGCGCGCGAGCGACGTGGCGAAGCTTTCCCTGCGATGGGCGTTCGCGCTCGGACCGGCCGCCTCGTTCGGTCAACCGACGGTCGTCGGCGGGCGGGTGTTCGTCACCAGTTCCTCGGGGCGGGTTTTCTCGCTCGACGCCCGCAGCGGCTGCGTGTACTGGACCTTCGATGCCGCCGCAGCCGTCGATACCCCGATCGTGGTCGGTCAGCTGGGCAAGCCCCGGCTGGTGCACCGGGTCTTCAGGCGATGGATGCGCCACAACGCCCACATCGAGGTCATCGAACCGCCGAGCGCCGTGCTGTTCGGTGACGC
>JAGWPY010000218.1 GCA_028870275.1 Gammaproteobacteria bacterium
CGGGCGTACCAGCCGGCGCGGTTCTCCGCGCCTTCGAGCGCGTCGGCCGCGCGCCGCGCCTCCTCGTCGCTGCGTCCGGCGAGCGCGGCGACCTCGCGAAGGAATTCGCGCGTGGCGCCAAGCCCGATCGGCACACGACGCAGGTAAGGCTGATCGAAGGTCTTGCGCAGCCATTCGGCGGTCGTCAGCGCGACCTCCGGATAGAGCACCACGTTGAAATCCGCCTCGCCGAGCGCCGCCAGATCGGCCGGTGTCGCGCCCAGAGGTGCCGTGACGGCCACCTCGACGTCGATCGCCTCGAGCATCGCGCGCACGGCGCGCAGGTCGTCGCGGTGACGAAAGCCGAGTCCGCAGGGTCCGAGCAGATTGCAGCGCGGACGTCGATCCGGCGAGCGGGGCGGACGCTTCCAGCCGGGCGGCGGCGCCGCCGGGCCGGCGAGCGTGCGCACCAGACGATATAAAGTCTCCGCCGCGCCCCAGTTCTCCTTCTTCTGATAGGCGGGAAGTTCCAGCGGGACGACCGGAATCGGCAGCTGCAGCGCCCGCACCAGGCCACCCGGATCGTCCTGCAGCAGCTCGGCCGTGCAGGATGCCCCGACCAGCAGCGCCTTCGGACGAAACCGCTCGTAGACCTCGCGCGCGGTCTCCTGCAGGAGCCCGGCGGTATCGCCACCGAGATCGCGCGCCTGGAAGGTCGTGTACGTGACCGGCGGACGACGTCCAAGCCTCTCGATCATCGTGAAGAGCAGATCGGCGTAGGCATCACCCTGCGGTGCGTGCAGCACGAAGTGCACGTCGCGCAGCGCCGTCGCGATGCGCATCGCGCCGACGTGCGGCGGTCCCTCGTAGGTCCAGAGCGTGAGTTGCATGATCAGGCCACCAGCCGCATACGGCGAACCAAGGGCCTTGCGAAGAGTTCGGCGAGATCCACGGCCTGTTCGAAACCCTGGATCGGCGTGAACACGAGCTCGATCGACCACTTGGTCGCGAATCCTTCGGCCTCCAGGGGATTGGCGAGTCCCAGGCCGCAGACCACGAGATCCGGGCGGGCGGCGCGGCATCGCTCGAGCTGGCGGTCGACGTGCTGACCCTCGATGAGCGTCGTCTCCGGCGGGAGCAAGGCGAGCTCGGCGGCCATCAGGGCACGATGCAGATAGGGCGTCCCGACCTCGCACAGCTTCGCGTCGAGTTCCTCGGCGAGGAACCGCGCGATCGGAATCTCGAGCTGCGAATCCGGAAAGAAGAAGATCCGCTTGCCGGCGAGGCGCTCGCGATGGCGCTCGAGCGCCAGGCACGCCCGCTCGAAAGGCGCACGGGTCACCCGCTCGAACAAAGTCGCATCCACGCCGAATGACTCGGCCGCCGCGCGCAACCAGGCGCGGGTGCCGCGGGCGCCGAGCGGATACGGCGCGGCCAATCGACGCGCGCCGCGGGACTCGAGCGCCCGCGCGGTTTCACCGAGGTAGGGCTGGGCGAGCAGAAAGCGCGTACCGGGACCGACTGCGGGCATCTGGCCCGCCTGGCGTGCGGGCAGGAACTGCACTTCGCAAAGACCCATGGCCGCGAACAGCGCGCGAAACTGATCCTCGACGACGTCGGCGAGCGCACCGACCACGAGCAGCTGCGGCGGCGCCGAGGCGGGGGCTTGATCCAGGGTCGGCACGAGCGCGTTCAGACAGGCATCCTCGCCCTGGGTGAAGGTGGTCTCGATGCCGCTGCCGGAATAATTGAGCACGCGCACCCGCGGCGAGAAGCGCCCCGACAGGCGGGTGGCCGCGCGCGAGAGGTCCAGCTTGATCACTTCCGAGGGGCAGGAACCGACCAGGAACAGCAAACGGATGTCGGGCCGGCGATCGAGCAGTTGCGCGACCACCCGGTCGAGTTCGGCATTGGCGTCGGCGAGTCCCGCCAGATCGCGCTCGCCGATGATCGCGGTCGCGAAACGCGGCTCGGCGAAGATCATCACTCCGGCGGCGGATTGCAGCAGATGTGCGCAGGTCCGCGAGCCGATCACCAGGAAGAACGCGTCCTGGATCTTGCGATGCAACCAGACGATTCCGGTCAGACCGCAGAACACCGAACGCGGGCCACGCTCGACGATCATCGGACGCCCCGCGGCCAGGATTCAGCGGGCAGCTCGCCGACGCGACCGTAGCGTGGTGACGCGAGCAGATTCCCGTGCTTCGGTGAGCGGGCGGTGCGAAATTTGATCAGGAACTGGGTCGCGTTGACGAGATAGGCCAGGTAGGCCGCCAGCGCGATGAACATCTGGTAGCGCGCATGCAGGGCGCCCAACCAGAGCGCACCGACGTAAGCGGAGTGGAGCGCGATCACGAGCATGCTGACCACGTCCTCCCAGAAGAACGCGTCGGCGAACAGATACCGGCCGAAGACCGCCTTCTCCCAAAGGCAGCCGGTCACCATGATCGAATACAGCACCGCGGTCTTGATCACGACCGAGAGCGCCGCCGCCTGGTATCCCGCGCCGCTCCAGAGGAAGCGCAACACCAGCACGGCGCTCACCAGGAACACCAGAAACTGCAGCGGCGCGAGCACCGCCTGGACCATGGTCCAGGGTGTCGAGTCGCGCTTCCTCCGTTGTTCCGCCGTATACAGAGCCATCGAACGGGACCTCGCTGCGGGTCCGGCGATTCGCGATGCCCGTCGCGTGATTCGCCGCCTGAGCAACCCTAGTCCCGTTCGATCCCATGTGTCAACTTATCTTGACGTCCAGTTTCATTGACATTGATACCGAGAATTGCGAAGGTGTAATCGTCTCGGGTCCAACAGCCAAAGTCGCGAAGAAGAAGTCGTAAGGTTGTCAGCCATCGGATGCCCTCTCGGGACCGATGCGCTGGGGGGAGGGGAAAGATGAGCAGCCGTGAACCACTCGGCGGACCCTGGGATGGCCGCATGGATGCGCAGGTCGGTCATGAATTCGTCTGGCAGGCGGATGGTTGTCACGCCAGCCCGCCGATCGGTCCCGATCCGCCCGCGCAGGCGGAGCCCGATCTCGGCGGACTGATGCGCACCATCGAGGCGGAGATCGTCCCGCGCCTCGTGCTCGCGCGTCGGGCGGCAGCGGCGAGATCCGGTCCCCGGCATGCCTGCATCGAAGCCGCCGACGTCGACGAGGCCGTGCGTCTGCTGCTCGAGCACGAGGCGCCGTTCACGCTGGGGCTGGTCGAAACGCTGCGCCAGCGGGGCGTGTCGCTCGAAATGATCTGCCTCGAATTGCTCGCGCCCGCCGCACGCAAGCTAGGGCAGCTGTGGGAGGAGGATGCCTGCGATTTCCTTCAGGTCACCGTCGGCATGTGCCGTCTGCATCAGGTGCTGCGTGAATTGAGTAGCGAATTCCGCAGCGAAACCGCGGAACTCCCTGGCCATCGTCGTATATTATTGGCGACGTGCCCGGGCGAGCAGCACACCTTCGGACTCGCTCTGGTCGCGCAGTTCCTGCGTCGGGCCGGCTGGGAGGTCTGGCACGAGTTCCCGACCTCGATCGAGGAGGTCCGCTCGATCGCCGCCCGGCACTGGTTCGCGGTGGTCGGCTTCTCGCTCGCGTCGGAAGTGCGCTTGCAGACGCTGTCGGAGTCGATCGCGGAGGTGCGCGATTGCGCGAAGAATCGCGGTATCGGCGTGCTGGTCGGCGGCTCGCTGATGGTGTCGCGGCCCGAGCTCGCGCCGAGAGTCGGCGCGGACGCCACCGCGGCCTCGGGCGCACTGGCGGTGACGCGGGCCGACGACATGTTCAGGGCGCTCGCGGCCGCGCATTGATGGAGCCCCCCCGGCGGGGCGATCGGAAAAACCGAGCGAACGAGGTCACGTGAAGAGTTTCAACGCGAGCAAGGACTGGCTGGGAGGCGTGCCCGCGGAGACGACCGCGAAGCTGCTGACGGTCGCCGCCGACGTCGCGCTGGTGCTCTCCGACGTGCGCGAAGGGCGCGTGCGCGACGTCGCTTTCGGCAGCGAGGAGCTCGCCGCGGAAGTCGCCAGCACGTGGCTCGGCAAGCCCTGGATCGATACGGTCACCGTCGAGAGCCGTGCGAAGGTCGAGGCCCTCCTGCGCGATGCGACAGCGGGTCAGGCGCCGCGGTGGCGGCTCGTGAATCATCCGTCGGAGAGCGGCACGGACCTGCCGATCCTCTATGCGGCGGTCAAGCTCAAGGACGACGGCACGGTCATGGCGATCGGCCGCAGCATGCGACCGATGGCCGCTCTGCAGCAGCAAATCGTGCAGGCGCAGAACTCGATGGAGCGGGAGCTCGCCAAGCTGCGTCAGGCC
>JAGWPY010000028.1 GCA_028870275.1 Gammaproteobacteria bacterium
ACCGCTGGCCGGGTACCTCGACCGGGAAGTCCTCGAAGCCGGCGTCTCGCTCGACCGGGGCCGCCGGTGTCGCGGGCGTCGCAGACCCGTTGGCCGCGGTCGTCTCACCGCGCGGCGCGCTCCGGCGTGACGTGACGGTCGTAGTGTCGCCGGCGCACAGGCGCCGCGCGAGGCCCTCGAGTCCGGCGTCCGGCACGCCGTCGGTGAGCCGCAGCCACTGGACCTGCAGGAAGCGCTCCGGCACGCGTGCGCCGGCCTCATTGGTCGCATCGATCACCACCGGCACCAGGAACAGATGATCGTCGGCCATGTCGAGCGTGCGTTCGACCGCGAGCCGCCACTCGCGGCGGAAATAGCCTTCGTGCCGCGCCTCGGTCTGCGCCGAGATGATCGGCATGAAGTAGTCGCACTCGCGGATCTGGCGGCGGATCTTCTGGTCCCAGGCATCCCCGCCGCCTAGGGCGCTCTCGTCGAGCCAGACCTCGAGGCCGGCGCGCGTGAGCGCCTCGCCGATCGACCGCGCGGTGGCGCGGTCTTCCGACGCATAGCTCAAGAACACGGTTCGGGTCGTAGTGGCGGCCACGGCGGCCCGCAGTGTGGCATAGATCGCCGGTCGATTCGACGGCGCCGCGGCGGGTGTCGACCGCGACGCCGGCCGGCAACGGCCGCTAGCGCGGCGCCATGCGGATCGCCCCGTCCAGGCGGATCGTCTCGCCGTTCAGCATCGGGTTCTCGAAGATCTGCGCGACCAGCGCCGCATACTCGGCCGGCCGGCCGAGGCGCGGCGGGAAGGGCGTCTGCTTGCCGAGCGAGTCCTGGGCCTCCTGGGGCAGGCCCTGCAGCATCGGCGTGAGAAACAGGCCCGGCGCGACCGTGACCACGCGGATCCCCGAGGAGGCGAGTTCGCGCGCCATCGGCAGGGTCATGCCGACGATGCCGCCCTTGGAGGCCGCGTAGGCGACCTGGCCGATCTGACCGTCGAAGGCGGCGACCGAGGCGGTCATGACGATCACGCCGCGCTCACCCTCGGCGTTCGGCGCGTTCTGTTGCATCGCGACGACCGCGGCCTTGGCGACGAACACCGTGCCGACCAGGTTGATCTCGATCATCTTGCGGAAGAACGCTCCGGGCATCGGGCCCTGCTTGCCGACCAGCCGCGCCGGCGTGCCGATGCCGGCGCAGTTGACCGCGGCGTTGAGTCCCCCGAGCCAGCGGCTCGCATCCGCGACCGCCGCATCGACCGCGGCCTCGTCGGTCACGTCGGTGCGCAGGAAGCGCGCGTTCGCGCCGAGCGAGGCGGCGGCCTGTGCGCCTTGCGCCTCGTTGACGTCGAGCAGCACGACCTTGCCGCCGTCGCGCAGAATGCGCTCCGCGACCGCGAATCCGAGTCCCGAGGCGCCGCCGGTGACGAGCGCGCGGATGTCGTTCGATTTCATGGATTGATCACTTCTCGCCGTTGATGTATCGATCGAGTTCGCGGTGGAAATGCCGCACCCGCTGTTCCTGTTCCGACCAGAGCGGGCCGCGGAAGCCGCGCGACTTCTGGCCGCGCTGCACGGCCGCCACCAGCTCGACGTCCTGGTCGAGCACCTCGCCGAGGTTCGGCTTCACGTCGACCGGCACGTGCTCGATGTTCGGCCGCGTCTCGCCGCTCAAGTCGGTGCCCTCGGGCAGACCCATCCAGCCGGGCACCGAATAGCTCGGGTCGTCGACGTGGCGCACCATGGTCATGTTGTCGTAATAGAAGCGCTCGGGATCGGTCGGATGCGGCAGGAAGCGCATGATGAACACGCCTTCCGGGTGCATGCCGATCTGTACGTTCGGGAAATAGCCGGTCGCCCAGCTGTCGGTGAGCTGCGCATCGGTGAGTTTGTCGTAGTAGTCGAGACCGAACTTGCGGCCGCGGGCGCGCTTCGCCTTCTGGATCGCCTCACGCACCTCGCGCGCACTGCCCTTGAAGGTCGCGGGGTCGATGCCGACCTCCTGCATCATGTACTTCTGGTAGGGGTCGATCGCCTCCTGGTCGGCGATCCGGTGCGACTTCACGCCGATCGGCACGATCATGCGGCTGAAGCCGTTCGGGTACAGGTCGTACTGGCTGAAATCCTCCATGACCCCTTGAGTCTGCGGATGGATGTGCGGCAGGTGGTAGGTCTCGTAGAACGCGTCGATTCCGGTCTTCCAGTTGGCGCGCCACTCGCTGCGCACGTGCCTCACGACGTGCATGCGGTCGATCTCGTAGTTCTCGATGTAGCCGCGCGGCAGGCCGATCCAGTCGCACAAGGCGGGTGCCCGCCCGTCCATGTTGATGAAGATGAGTCCGCCGACATGGTCGCAGCGCACTTCCTTGAGGCCGGGGCGGTCGGCGACCAGCCGCCGGTCGAAGGTCGCCTCGTCGGTGATCTTCTCGAGGTGGCCGTCGCAGCCGAACTGCCAGCCGTGGAAGGCACAGGTGAAGCGCGCGACGCTGCCGCGCTCGTTCATGCAGACGCGGTTCGCGCGATGCGGGCAGACGTTGTAGAACGCCTTGATCGAGCCGTCCTCCTGGCGCACGACGATGAACTCCTCGTGGCCGATCTCGAACACGGTGTAGTCGCCCGCCTCGGGGATGTCGGGCGTGACGCCGGCGAGCAGCCAGACGCGCGGCCAGAGCCGCTCCCACTCCTTCTGCATGAACTCGCGCGAGTAATAGCGCGACGGGTCCGGGACGTCGACGCCGTTGTCGACCGGCGGCTGCTTCGCCTCGAGCGAATCGGCCGGGGCGTTCAGGGTCATGGGCCACTCGACTTTGTAGTTCACCGACATGGGCGGCTCCTTCGTGGGGCGTTGAGGCGCGGTCCGATGTTAAGCAGGCCGTCGCCGGAAAACAATCACGCTTGACTGTTTTTAGCGGATGTCGCGGGACTCGCGGCGGCGGCCGGCGGCGCATGCGCGCGCAGGCTCGCGTTGATCTCGCGTGGATTGGGGTTGCGGCGCAGGGTGAGGCCGCCGTTCACCTGCAGCACCTGCCCCGTGACGAAGCTCTCGTCGGAGACCAGCCAGAGCGCGGCGTTGGCGATGTCGTCCGCGGTACCGATGCGCCCCAGCGGGTACTCCTTGACGAAGGCCTCGACGAGCCCGGGCAGGCCGATCTCGCGCGAGGTCATCGGGCTCTCGGTGAGCCCCGGCGCGATCGAGTTCACGCGCACGCCTTTCGCGCCGAATTCGTTGGCGAAACAGCGCACCAGCGCATCCCCGGCGGTCTTGGTGGCGATGTAGGCGGCGTGGTTGTAGAGCAGGGCGTAGGCGGAGGCCGAGGACATCTGCACGATCGAGCCGCCGCCATGCTCGATCATGCGCGCGACCATCTGTTGCAGGAAGAAGTACACGCCCTTGAACTGGAGTTGGCAAAGCGCATCGAGTTCGGGCTCGCGAACCTCGAGGAGCCGGGTCATCGGCGCCCAGCCGGTGCAGTTGACCGCCGCATCGAGGCGGCCGTGGCGCTCGACCGCGAAGGTGGCGAGCGCGGCGACGTCCTCGACCCGCGTCACGTCGCAGACC
>JAGWPY010000219.1 GCA_028870275.1 Gammaproteobacteria bacterium
CGCGGACCCGCGCGTGCGCCGCCACTCGCGAAGTAAATCTGATCGTAATCGAACGTGCCCGTCGGTATGGTCCGTCGCAGCGCTCGCAAGGACTTGCCGAGCGACCAGTGCGGAGGATCGACGAGCACGGCGAAGTGCAATCCCAGGGCGGGCAGCGGATGATCCCGGCGTATCGAGAAACCGAGCGCCAACGCCTGCGACAGCGCCGCCTCACTCGGAAACGACGCCAGGATTTGCCCGCGGACGACCGGATCCCCATCGGGGTCCGCCTCGACGAGATCGGCATGATCGCGCAACAAGTGCTCGACCGCCGCCTCGTGACGATGGGTCAGGCGACGCAGCGACTCTTGGGCGTGCTCCTCGAACCGATCGAAGTCGTGGGTATCGAAGGCCGCTGAGCGATCGATGCCCAAGCCCAGTCGGGAGCCGATGCCCATGCCCGAGCCGGCCCCGAGCCCCGGCCCAGCCCCAAGCCCGACCCCAAGCCCAAGACCAGGCCCTGCGCCGGGGGCCCGGGAGGCCATCCTGATCTGCGCCGGCGTCGGCCCGGCCAAGGCCGATGCCAAGATCAGCGCGATCGCAGCACAGCTAATGACTCGCATGCATGACCGCCACCCCGCGGCGACTACCGCCACAGGCTGGATCATAACCCCGGTGATCGGCATCGGGACGCTGCTGCGGGCGCCCGGCGAAGGGGGAGACCCCTCTGGATATCGCACGGCCGGGAAGAAAGTCGGGTACCCATACGTCTATCGGTTCAGGGGCTCTCACCTGGAGGAACACGTTATGTTGAAATCGTCAAAAACCTATCTGCGGGCCGGCATCCTGCTCGGCGCAGCCTGTGCGCTTTGCGCATGCGGCGGATCGGGCGCCGGTAGCGGCCAGATGTCGCTTTCGGTCGCCGACGCGCCAGTCGATGGTGCGACCGCGGTCGTCGTCAAGTTCACCGGCGTGGAACTGCTGCAGAGCGATGGAACGCCGGTCGACATCAATTTCAGCCAACCGAAGTCGATCGATCTGCTGAACCAGAGCAACACGGCCTCGGCGCAGCTGTTCAATCAACCGATTCCCGCCGGTTCTTACAGCTCCATTCGTCTTCTCGTCGTCGCCGACGGCAATCCGAGCAACTCGTACATCGTATTGCAGGGCAGCTCGGGGCCGACGGGGCTCACGATCCCGAGCGGGGCGCAAACCGGCTTGAAGCTCGTCTCCGGCTTCAACGTCAGCACGAGCGGCGTCGTCGACTACACGATCGATTTCGACCTGCGCAAATCGATCACCTGTCCGAACGGGCAGTCCAGTTGCTTCCTGCAGCCGGCGCTGCGTCTGGTCGACAACAGCAATGTCGGCAATATTCAGGGCACCGTCTCCAACGCGCTGTTCACGGGAACGCTCACCGCTCCATGCGTCGCTCCCGCCGTCTACCTGTTCAGCGGCGCCAACGTGACCGCGCAGGGCTATAACGCGACCGGCCCCAATCCGCCCTTGACCTCGAAGGCGCCGGCGCTCGATACGGCGACCAACAGCTATTACTACCAGTTCACGTTCTTGCCGCCCGGCAGCTACACGGTCGCGTACACCTGCGATGCCGACCTCGACACCAGCTCTCAAGCGTCCACCATGGTCTTCAACCCGGTCGTCACCAATGTCAGCGTCGTTGCGACCCAGACCACGACGGTCGACATCCAATAGCGCCTGACGAAGCCCGTTCGCTCCGGTCGCCGGCGGGGACAGCCGGCGATCGGGGCAGGTTCGGGGGGTTGCCCGGGGCTGCCGCAAGCCTTAGCATCGCGCGCTTCCCCTGGTAACTCGTGCACCCTAAGCGAATGCGTACCCACTACTGCGGCGAGGTCGGCGAATCCCTGATCGGTCAGGTCATCACGGTAGCCGGCTGGGCGCACCGCCGCCGCGACCACGGCGGCGTGATCTTCATCGACCTGCGCGACCGTTCCGGGCTCGTGCAGCTGGTGTTCGACCCGGATGCCGCCGAGGTCTTCGCGCAGGCTGAGCGCGTGCGCAACGAGTTCGTGCTCGCCGTGACCGGCCGCGTCCGCGCGCGTCCCGCCGGCACCGAGAACGCCCACCTGAAGTCGGGCCGCATCGAAGTGCTCGCCCAGGGAATCGAGATCCTGAACCGTGCGGAGCCGCTGCCCTTCCAACTCGACGAGAGCGTCGGCGAGGAGCTGCGCCTGCGCTACCGCTACATCGACCTGCGCCGCGAGGACATGCGCGAGCGACTGCTGCTGCGCCACCGGATCACGCGGGCGATGCGCGGCTACCTCGACGAGGCGGGATTCGTCGACATCGAGACGCCGATGCTCACCAAGGCGACGCCGGAAGGGGCGCGCGACTATCTCGTGCCGAGCCGTACGCACTTCGGCAAGTTCTTTGCGCTGCCGCAGTCGCCGCAGATCTTCAAGCAGCTGCTGATGGTCTCTGGCTTCGACCGCTACTACCAGATCGTGCGCTGCTTCCGCGACGAGGATCTGCGCGCCGACCGTCAGCCCGAGTTCACCCAGCTGGATATCGAGACCTCCTTCCTCGACCAGGAGCAGATCCTCACGCTCATGGAAGGACTGTTCGTGCACCTGTTCAAGGCGGTGCTCGGTGTCGATCTGCCGCAGCCGCTGCCGCGCATGAGTTATGCCGAGGCCATGCGCCGCTACGGTTCGGACAAGCCGGACCTGCGCAACCCGCTCGAACTCATCGACGTCGCCGATCTGGTACGGGGCTGCGACTTCAAGGTGTTCGCCGGCCCGGCGGCCGATCCGCGCGGGCGGGTCGCGGCGCTGCGCGTGCCGCAGGGCGGCAAGCTCACGCGCAAGGAAATCGACGACTACACCGCGTTCGTGGCCCGCTACGGCGCCAAGGGACTCGCCTACGTCAAGGTCAACGAGATCGCGCGCGGCCGCGAGGGCCTGCAGTCGCCGATCCTGAAGTTCCTGCCGGACGAGGCGGTCGAGGGGATCCTCGCGCGCACCGCCGCGGCCGACGGCGACCTGATCTTCTTCGGCGCCGATACGGCCAAGGTGGTGAGCGATGCGCTCGGCGCTCTGCGCCTGAAGGTCGGCGAGGACCTGAAGCTGTTCAGCCCGGGCTGGCGGCCGCTGTGGGTGGTCGACTTCCCGATGTTCGAGTGGGACGCGGACGAGAAGCGCTGGGTGGCGATGCACCATCCGTTCACGAGCCCGCAGAACCTCGACTACGCCGCGCTCGCCGCGAGTCCCGGCGAGGCGATCGCCAAGGCCTATGACCTGGTGCTGAACGGCTCCGAGGTCGGTGGCGGATCGGTGCGTATCCATCGCCAGGACCTGCAGTCGACGGTGTTCGACCTGCTCGGCATCTCGGCGGAGGAAGCGCGGCTCAAGTTCGGCTTCCTGCTCGATGCGCTGAAGTTCGGCGCCCCACCTCACGGTGGCATCGCCTTCGGTCTCGATCGCCTGTGCATGCTGATGGCGGGCGCCGAGAGCATCCGCGACGTGATCGCATTCCCGAAGACCCAGACGGCCGCCTGCCCGCTCACCGACGCGCCCACGGAAGTCGGCGAGGCGCAGCTGCGCGAGCTGCACATCCGGGTGCGCACGCCGGTCAAGGTGGAGTAGCGGCGATGGACCCGGGGCCGGCGCTGCCGGGTACGGTGGCCGCCGGCGCACCGCGCTCGCGGCGGCCCGAGTCGGTGCTGGTGGTGATCTACACCGCCACCGACGAATTCCTGCTGATCGAGCGTTGCCGGCCGGCGGGCTTCTGGCAGTCGGTCACCGGCAGTCTCGAGTGGGGCGAGGAACCCGATCACGCCGCGCGCCGGGAGGTCCTCGAAGAGACCGGCATCGAGGGCGGAGTCCTCAAGAACCTGCACTGGACCCAGGTCTACGAGATCCTGCCGGCCTTCGGCCACGTCTACCCGCCCGGCATCACCCACAACCGCGAGCACGCCTTCGCATTGAAATTGGCCGCGCAGGTCCCGGTCAGGCTCAGTCCGCGCGAGCACCGCGGCCATGCCTGGCTGGCCGCCGCCGAGGCGAGCGC
>JAGWPY010000220.1 GCA_028870275.1 Gammaproteobacteria bacterium
AGCGCAAGACTCGCGCCCGCGCCGGCCGCCACGCCCTGGACGGCCACGACGACCGGTACTCTCAGGCGTCGCCAGGCCGCGATCATCGGATTGAACCGCTCGCGCAGATGTCTACCGACCGCCTCCGCCCGCGCCTCGGGCTCGGCCTCGGTCATCGCACCCTCGCGAGGGTCCGTGCCGACGAGATCGGCCCCGGCGCAGAACGCCCTCCCCGCGGCCCTGAGCAACACGGCGCGCACGGCCGGATCGGCCGAAATCGCCTGCGCGGTCGAGCTCAAACTCTCGATCAGGGCCAGGTCGAGCGCGTTCAGGCGGTCGGGACGCGCGAGCGTCACGATCGCCAAGGCGTCGTCACGGTCGACCTGCAAGTTGCGGAACTGCATCGATATCTCCGGCATCGGCGACTGCCGCAGCATAGGCCGGAGAGCGGGAAAGTTCACGGTCCCGCGTGTGCGCCCGCGTGGTCTGCGCGATACTAGCGCCAGAGTCGGTCCGACCAAGAGCCCATGCCGATACCCGCCATTCTGCGAAACCGCCTGCGTCTGCCGCTGATCGGCGCACCGATGTTCCTCGTGTCGACGCCGCCGCTCGTGCTCGCGCAGTGCAAGGCCGGCATCGTCGGCTCGTTCCCGGCACTGAACGCCCGCCCCGCCGAGCAACTGGACGAGTGGCTCGCCGAGATCAACGCGGAACTCGCCGCCTACTCGGCCGAGCACCCGCAGGAACCGGTCGCGCCCTATGCCGTCAATCAGATCGTGCATGCGAGCAACGACCGTCTCGATCGGGATCTCGCGGCCTGCGTCAAGCACCGCGTGCCCATCGTCATCACGAGCCTCAGGCCGCCGGCCGAGGTGGTTGCCGCGGTGCACGGCTACGGCGGCATCGTGCTGCACGACGTGATCAACATCCGGCACGCCGAGAAGGCGATCGCCCAGGGCGTCGACGGCATCATCGCGGTCTGCGCGGGGGCAGGTGGGCACGCCGGTACCCTGAGTCCCTTCGCCCTCGTCAAGGAGATCCGCTCGATCTTCGCCGGAACGATCGTACTCTCGGGTGCGATGAGCAGCGGCGCCGACGTGCTCGCCGCGCGCGTGCTCGGCGCCGACCTCGCCTACATGGGCACGAGATTCATCGCGACCGAGGAGGCCAACGCGAGTGCGGACTACAAGCGCATGCTGGTCCGAAGCCGGGCGGAGGACATCGTCTACACGCCGCTGTTCAGCGGCGTACCCGGCAGTTACCTGCGGGAGAGCATCGCGCGCACCGGCCTCGATCCCGATCGACTGCCGCAAGCCGAGAAGAGCGCCATGAACTTCGGATCCGGCGGCAACACGCGCCTGAAGGCCTGGAAAGACATCTGGAGCGCCGGTCAGAGCGTCAGCGGCATCGACGACGTCGAGGCGGTGCATGCGCTGGTCGCACGCCTGGCCGGCGAGTACGATGCGGCGCGCCTACGTCACGCACGGGCTTTCGATTGCGATTGAACTCCGATCAACTGAGCGCCGCGCTCGAGCGCGGCCTCGCCTCGACCTATCTGGTCAGCGGCGACGAGCCCCTGCTCGTCGGCGAGGCGGCGGACGCGATTCGCGCCGCGGCGCGCAAGCAAGGATTCGGCGATCGCCGGGTCTTCCACGTGGATCGTACCTTCGCATGGGACGACCTGCGCAGCGAGACCCGCGCCATGTCGCTGTTCGCGGAGCGGCGGGTGATCGAGCTGCGCATGCCCGGCGGCAAACCCGACAAGGGTGCGAACCTCCTCGCCGAACTGGCCTCGCAGCCGACCCCGGACATCCTACTGCTGGTCGTCACGGAGCAGCTCGATCGCAAGAGCGCCGAGACCGCCTGGGTCCGGGCGATCGCCGATCACGGCGCGTGGGTGAGCCTGCGCGCCGTGACGGCCGAACAGATGCCGGGCTGGCTACGCGCCCGGGCCGCCGCAGACGGCTTCGAGATCGACGCCGCCGCGGCCCAGCTCGTCGCCGAGCGCGTCGAGGGAAACCTGCTCGCCGCGAAACAGGAGCTGGACAACCTGAAGCTGCTGGCCGGGGACCGGCGGATCGGTCTCGATCTCGCCATGCGCGTCGTCGCGGACAGCGCCCGCTACGACGTCTTTCAGCTCGCCGAAGCCGCCGCCGCCGGCGATGCCGTTCGGGCGCTGCGCATTCTCGAGGGGTTGCGCAGCGAAGGCCGCGAACCGACGCTGGTGCTCTGGGCTCTGGCGCGCGAGCTACGCGGCCTCTGGCAGGCACGCGAGCGCCGACGGCTGCGCACGCCCGAGCGCGGCGGCTGGAATCAGGCCGCGACCCCATCGGCGCGCGCGCTCGCGAGGCTCGGCGACCTGCCTCTTGCGCACCTGATCGGCGCCGCGGCACGAGCCGACCGGGTGATCAAGGGCCTCGCCTCGGGCGAGTCCTGGACCGAACTCGAGGCGCTGGCCGCGACCCTGGCCGGCGCTTTGCAACCGCGGCCCGTTTCAGGCAGGGTAGCCGGATGAATCCGATGGGAATCTTCGGCGGCACGTTCGACCCGATTCACTATGCACATCTGCGCACCGCCTTCGAATTGCAGCAGGCTTTGCGCCTGCGCGAGATCCGCTTCGTGCCCGCTGGCCATCCACCGCATCGCGACCGGCCGCTCGCCGATCCGCAGCTCCGGCTGGCAATGGTGCAGGCAGCGATCGCCGGACAATCCGGATTCGTGGCCGACGACCGCGAGATTCGCAAGACCGGGCCGTCGTATTCGGTGGAGACCCTTGCCGAGCTGCGCCACGAGTATCCCGATCGCAGTTTGTGCATGATCGTCGGCATGGACGCGTTCCTCAGCCTGCCCAAATGGCACCAGTGGCGCGACCTGCTGCAGCTCGCGCATCTGGTGGTTGCGCATCGCCCGGGATGGCGCGCACCCGGGATGGGGCCGCTCGGCGAGTTGCTCGTCGACCGTGGAACGGGCCGGATCGGCGATCTGCACGAGGCACGGGCCGGCTGCATCTTCGTCCATGCGGTCACGCAACTCGAGATCTCCTCGACCGACGTTCGACAGTCGATCGCGATGGGCCGTGATCCGAGATACCTGATGCCCGACGCCGTGCGTCAGCTGATCCTGGACGCGAACTGTTATTCCAAGACGCGGGTTACGCAGTGACGCAACCGAAGAAATCGGCCGCCGGCGCGGCGGCGAAGAGGACCGGGACCAAGCCGAAGGCGCGGACCAGACCAGCCATTGCCAAACAGCCCTCCGCTGCGGGCGGGCCACGTGCGGGCGCGAAGCCGCGTGCGGCCGACCAGGCAGGCTCCGGGGGGGCGGGTCGCGCCGTCGCCAAGCCGCGGGCCGCGGGCAAGCCGGGTGCTGCCGCGGACAAGCCGCGTGCCGCCGCGGGCAAGCCGCGGGCGCGGAAGTCGGGCGGCGCGGGTGGCGTGCAGCCGGGTCTCGAGAAGGTCGTACTCGAGGCGCTCGCGGACATGAAAGCGCTCGACGTGAAGGTGCTCGACGTACGAGGGCTGACCGACGTCGCGGATACGATGATCATCGCGAGCGGCACGTCCGACCGCCACGTGCGTTCGGTCGCCCAGCGCCTCGTCGAGAAGGCCAAGGCCGCGGGCTTCCGTCCGCACGGCGTCGAAGGGCAACAGGACGGCGACTGGGTGCTGATCGACCTCACGGACACGATCGTGCACGTGATGTTGCCGCGCGTGCGCGAGTTCTACGGCCTGGAGAAGCTGTGGGACGTCAAGACCGCGAAGCGAACCGGCGCGCCGGCCGCTCCCTGAGGGGCGGACCGCCTTGAAGTGCCGGCTGATCGCCGCCGGCACGCGTCTGCCGACCTGGATCGACGAGGGATTCCGGGATTACCAGCAGCGAATGCGCAAGCCCCTTGCGCTCGAACTGCGCGAGATCCCGGTGGCGGCGCGACGCGGCGGCGAGAACCCCCGTGCCGCGATCGCCCGCGAAGGCGAGCAGATGCTCGCCGCGATCGAGGCGGGCGACTACGTGGTCGCTCTGGAAGTCACCGGCAACGCCCTGTCCACGGAGAAATTCGCCGAGTGGCTGGCGCGACGACTGCAGGACGGCCGCAATCTCGCCCTGCTGATCGGCGGACCGGACGGACTCGCGCTCGACTGCCTGCGGCGCGCGGATTTCCGCTGGTCGTTGTCGCCCCTCACGCTGCCGCACGCGCTCGCAAGAGTGGTCGTCGCCGAGCAGTTGTACCGCGCCACCAGCCTCCTCGCCGGACATCCTTACCACCGGGCATGAACGCCCGCCGCGGCGGATCGGCTATGCTCTCGACATGTCGTCGGAATTCGTCTACCTCGCTTCGGCTTCGCCGCGGCGCCGCGAACTGCTCGCCCAGATCGGAGTGATTTTCCGCACCATCGATGCCGGAGTCGACGAGAGCCTGCGCGCCGGCGAGGAGGCGCAAGCCTATGTGCTGCGGCTCGCGTCCGAGAAGGCGCAATGCGGCTTCGCGCGCGGCGGACGAGGTGCCCCGGCGCTCGGCGCCGACACGAGCGTCGTGCTCGATGGCCGCGTGCTCGGCAAGCCGGCCGACCGCGACGAGGGGGACTCCATGCTCGCCGCCCTCTCCGGGCGCACCCACACGGTGCTGACCGCGGTCGCGCTGTGCGGGGCCGGCGGTTTGCGTACGGCCCTGTCGCGCACCGAGGTGGATTTTCGCCCCATCGCTGCCGAGGAGCGCGGCCGCTACTGGGACAGCGGCGAGCCTCGCGACAAGGCCGGCGGCTATGCCATTCAGGGCTACGCCGCGGTGTTCGTGAGCGGATTGCGCGGCAGCTATTCCGGGGTCGTCGGCCTGCCGCTGTACGAGACCGCGGCCCTGCTCGCCGCAGCCGGCGTTCCCTGCTGGGTTCCGGCATGAGCGCCGAGATCCTGATCAACGCGAATTCGCACGAGGCGCGCGCCGCGGTCGTCGAGAACGGCGTGCTGCAGGAGCTGTTCCTCGAGCGGGCCAGCCGCCGGGGTTTGATCAGCAACATCTACAAGGGCAGGGTGTCGCGCGTGCTGCCGGGCATGCAGGCCGCCTTCATCGAGATCGGTCTCGAACGCACCGCGTTCCTGCACGCATCAGACATCTTCGATCCTCGACACGCCGACACCGGCATCGAGCCGCCGCGGACCGAAGGCATCCGCTCGCTAGTCGCCGAAGGCAACGAGATCCTGGTTCAGGTCGTCAAGGATCCCCTCGGCACCAAGGGGGCGCGGCTGACCACCTACGTCACACTGCCCTCGCGCTATCTGGTCTACATGCCCCAAGGCAGCGGCGTCGGGGTCTCGGCGCGCATCGAGAACGAGTCCGAGCGCGAGCGCCTGCGGACCACGGTGCAGAGCTTTCTCGAACCGAACGAGGCGGCCGGCTTCATCGTCCGCACCGCCGCCGAGGATGCGTCGATCGATGCGCTGCGCACCGACATGATCTACCTGCGCAAGCTCTGGGAGGTCGTCCGGCACAAGGGCCTGCGCACGGCGCCGGGCAATCTGGTGCACGCCGACCTGCCGCTGCACCTGCGCATCCTGCGCGACCTTCTGCGGCCGGACGTCGACAAGGTGCTGATCGATCAGCCGGCCGCGCACCGGGAAATGCGTGAATTCGCCGAAACCTTCATGCCCGAGACGCTGCCGAAGATCGAGCTGTACGCCGAACAGCGCCCCTTGTTCGAATTGCACCACGTCGAGGAAGAGATCCAGAAGGCCCTCGAGCGCAAGGTTCCGCTGAAGTCCGGGGGCTATCTGATCATCGACCAGACCGAGGCGATGACCACGATCGACGTGAACACCGGCGCGTTCGTCGGGCACCGAAACCTCGAGGAGACGATCTTCCGCACCAATCTCGAGGCGGCGGTCGCGATCGCGCGACAGATGCGTCTGCGCAACCTCGGGGGCATCATCATCATCGACTTCATCGACATGGAGGAGGCGGAGCACCGGCGCCAGGTGATCCAGGCGCTCGAGCGTGCCCTCGCCGGCGATCACGCCAAGACCAGCATCTCCTCCGTCTCCCCGCTCGGGTTGGTGGAGATGACCCGCAAACGGACCCGCGAGAGCCTGGAACATCTGCTCTGCGAGCCTTGTCCAACCTGCGAAGGTCGGGGATTCGTCAAAACCGCCGAGACCGTCTGCTACGAGGTGTTCCGTGAGATTCTGCGCCAATCCCGCCAGTTCGACTGCCAGCAGCTGATGGTGCTCGCCCATCAGGACGTGATCGAGCGCCTGCTCGACGAGGAGTCTGCGGGCCTCGGCGAGCTCGAGCTCGCGGTCGGCAAGCCGATCCGGCTCCAGACCGAGGCGCTCTACGCCGTCGACCAGTACGACGTCGTCCTGATGTAGATGGCTCTGCGCCGGGTCGCCAAAGCCGTAGGACTGGCCCTCGCGGCCTGCGCTCTCCTGCTCCTGGTCGCGATGATCGCGCTCAAACTGGCGCTCGACCGGGTGCCGCGCTATCAGGCCGAGATCCGCGACTGGGTGCATCGCCAGACCGGCTACTACGTGCGCTTCGCGCACGTCTCACCCGCATTGCGCTGGTACGGCCCGGAACTGTCGTTCCGAGAACTCGAACTGCGCTCGCGCGACGACCGGCGGGTCATCGCCCGCGCGGCCCGCGGCCGGATCGGTTCGGACCTCTGGCTGCTGCTCTCCAGCGGCCGGTTGTTCGCCGCCCGGATCGAGCTCGATGCGCCGCAGATCGTGGTCGAGCGCGCCGGGCCGAGGCGATTCGCTCTCGCCTCGGAAATACCCCTCACCGGAGGGTCGGCCGCGACTGCCGGTTTCCGCCTCGACGACCTGCCTCCCGGCATGCTGGTGATCCGCGACGGACGGGTGATCGTGACCGGCTGGAATGCGTCCCTTCCACGACTCGTGCTCAAGGGCGTGAACCTGCAGGTACGCCGCGGCGCCGACACCATCCGTTTCGGTTTCGACGCGCATCTGCCCGCGGCGCTCGGCGGAGCTCTGCAGGGGAGCGGCCGCCTGGTCGGCTCGGCGAGTCCCGAGACGGCCGAGTGGCAGGGCGATCTGCGGGCCGATCGGGTCGATTTCGCGGGTTGGAGGCGACTGTTGCCGCTCTACCTCGGCCACTTGCGCCGCGGCAGCGGGTCCTTCGAGATGAGTGCGAGCGGGCGGGGGGCTGATCTTGCGAGGGCGGCTTTCGACTTCAGCGCGAGCGACGTCGCGGCGCGCTCGGCCACGGGTTCGATCGCCCGCTTCGAGCGCATCGCCGGCGACCTGCGCTTGCTGCACGACGCCGATCGCTGGAACCTGATCGGGCGCAACGTGCACGCGGTCCGTTCGGGTGGCGCGGATACGCCCTCCAATTTCGAGGTCACCTGGAGCAGCGGTCATGGGGGCGCCCTGGAGTTGAGCGCGCACGCGAGCTATCTGCGCGCGGACAGCCTCTTGCCGCTCGCCGGACTGCTGCCGCAGAAATCGACGCGCGAGCGGCTGATCGCCGTGGCGCCGACCGGGGAGTGGATCGATTCGGACCTCACGCTGTCGCGGGCCGCCGCGTCGGCGCCCGTCCGGTTCCGCGTATCTGCCCGCTTCCGGGACGCCGGGTTCGCCCCGTTGGGACGCGCACCCGGCCTGCGCGGGCTCTCCGGCCGACTCGAAGGCACGCAGGACGCAGGGCACGTGACGTTCGCCTCGCCCAGCGCGACCGTCGACTGGCCGCGACAATGGCCGCAGAAGGTACCTCTGGATCTCGGCGGTACGATCTACTGGAGCCGCACCCCGGCGCAAGTGCTGATCGCCACTCCGCGGCTGGAACTCGCCAATCGCGACGCGCGCATCGCATTGGTCGCGGGTCTGCATTGGCCGATCGATGGCGCCGGTCCGTGGCTCGATCTGTCGGGACGGGTGCAGGACGTCGACGTGGGCGACGCGCGCCTGTACCTGCCACGCGCGACCTTGCATCCGAAGACGCTCGCCTGGCTGCAGCGGGCGCTGGTCGCCGGCCGCATCGCGACGGCCCGGGTCGCGTTCCGCGGACCCCTGCGGCAATTCCCCTTCCGCGACGGATCCGGCACGTTCCGCGTCGGTTTCGATTTCGACGGCGCCACGCTCGCCTACGGACCCGGGTGGCCCCCTCTCGAAAAGCTCGCCGGCCATGCCGAGTTCCTCGATCAGGGACTCACGGTGCGACTGCGCAGCGCGCGGGCCGATGGCCTGACACTCAGCGGTGGGGAGGCGGATTTTCGCGACTTTCGCGATGCAGTGCTGCAGGTGCGGGCACAGAGCGCAGGCGATGTCTCCGCGGCGCTGCGCTTCCTGCGCGACAGTCCTCTCGATCGCCTCGCGCATGGCGGGTTCTCCGCCGTGCGGGCGAGCGGGGCGATGCGCGCGCAGGTGCGCCTGCGCTTCCCGTTCAAGGACTTCGCGCACCGCCGCTCGCTCGTGCGGGTACACCTGTCAGGCGTGAGCGTGAGCCGACCGGGGGTCGGGGTGCGCGCGAACGGACTGCACGGCGACTTCACCGTCGACGGGGCCGCGGTGACACGCGCGCAAGTGCGGGGACAGCTGCTCGGCGGTCCGTTGCGAATCGCGACCGAGCAGCCCACGGGGCCGGCGGCGAGCGGTACGCGGCTGCGACTGTCCGGCCGCGCCGACGGAGCGGCGATCGCGGCGGCGATCGGACTGCGCGATACCGGCGCGATCGCGGGTTCGACGGACTGGCAGGCGAGGATCCTGTTCACGCCCGCCCCGCAGCGGCAACGGCGCCTGCGGATCGACGCCGATCTCGGCGGACTCGCGCTCGACCTTCCGGCGCCGCTCGCGAAACCGAAGGACGAAGCTCTGCCCGCCGAATTCGAGCTGCGATGGCCAAAGGATGCGCCTGCGCTGGCCGATTTCTCCCTCGGGTCCCTGGTGCGCGGAGAAGCCGAACTCCCGGCGGGAGGTGCGGCGATCGGCCGCGCGGCCATCGTATTCGGCGGCGGCGCGCCGCGTTTGCCGAAGTCCGCGGGCTGGACGGTCGATGGGCGGATCGCGCGCCTGCAGCTCTCGGGCTGGCGGCGGCTGTGGCGGCGAGGCGGCGGGTCCGATCTGTCGCAGTACCTGAAGAGCGCGCATCTGGCGATCGGCGAGGCGGATTATGACGGCTTCGGGCTACGCGAGGTGCAGGCCGAGCTGAG
>JAGWPY010000221.1 GCA_028870275.1 Gammaproteobacteria bacterium
CAGCGGACCGCCAGCGCCGAGATCGGCGATTTCATCGTTCGGCGCGAGGACGGCGGCTCGTCGTTCTTCTTCTGCAACGCGGTCGACGATGCGCTGATGGGCGTCACCCACGTGCTCCGCGGCGACGATCACCTGACCAACACACCCAGGCAGCTGCTCGTGCTCGATGCGCTCGGACTGCGACGCCCGGCCTATGGTCACGTCGGACTCCTGGTCGGCGTCGACGGCGCGCCGCTGTCGAAGCGCCACGGCGGCTCGAGCGTGCAGGAGTTCCGGCAGCGCGGCTTCCTCGCGCCGGCGCTGCTCAACCACCTGTTCCGCCTGGGCCACGCCGCCGACATCGACGGTTGGCTCGAGCCCGCGGCGATGTCCGCGCATTTCCGTCCGGAGCATCTCGGCAAGGCGCCGGCCCGCTTCGAGGAGACCCAGCTGGTTCACTGGCAG
Organism: Gammaproteobacteria bacterium; assembly: GCA_028870275.1. GTDB lineage: Bacteria > Pseudomonadota > Gammaproteobacteria > Steroidobacterales > Steroidobacteraceae > Bog-1198. The sequence continues at coordinate 445 of JAGWPY010000221.1, forward strand.
AAGGAAACCCTCGCGCACATGTCGCTCGCCGCGGTCCGCGCCTGGCTGCGCATCGCCGAGGATGACGCCTTCATCGACCTGATCCGCCACAACGTCGTGCTGCCGGAAGACGCCTCGGTCTGGGCCGAGGTCGTGCACGGCGAGGTGCCCGCACCGGGCGTGGAGGAGCAGCGTGTGCTCGCCGGCGCGGGCGGCGCGTTCTTCGCGGCCGCGGTCGCAGCGCTCGACGAGTGCGGCACCGACCTCAAGAGGCTCGCGCGGCGGCTCGCCGAGCGCACCGGTCGGCGCGGCGCGGACCTGTACCTTCCGCTGCGGCTCGCGCTGACCGGCCGCGGTCATGGGCCGGAACTCGGCCCCCTGTTGACGATGATCGGTACCGACACGGCGCGCAGACGCCTGGAGAGGCATGCTCAAGATCCATAATTCGATGACCGGCGAGAAGGAGCCGATCCGGCCCCTGCAACCGGGCAAGCTGCGGATGTACGTCTGCGGCGTGACCGTGTACGACTACATCCACCTCGGGCATGCGCGCATGCTCACGGTGTTCGACCTGGTGCGCCGCTACCTGCGCGACAGCGGTTTCGAGGTCACCTATGTGCGCAACATCACCGACATCGACGACAAGATCATCGAGCGCGCGGCCGCCAACGGCGAGGACTGGACCGCGCTCGCGCGGCGCTTCGCCGCGGCCATGCACGAGGATTGCGCGGCACTCAGGCTCGAACCGCCGGATCTGGAGCCGCGCGCGACCGAGTACATCGATGCGATCGTCGCGATGATCGGCGTGCTGATCGCCAAGGGCTACGCCTACCTCGCCGATGACGGCGACGTGCTCTACTCCGTACGTCGCTTTGCCGAATATGGCCGGCTCTCGGGCAAGCGGATCGAGGATCTGCGTGCCGGAGCGCGGGTACAGGTCGACGCGGCCAAGCGCGATCCGCTCGACTTCGTGCTCTGGAAGGCCGCCAAACCGGGTGAGCCGTCATGGCCCTCGCCCTGGGGCGCGGGCCGGCCCGGCTGGCACATCGAGTGCTCGGCGATGTCGACCGCGCTGCTCGGCGATCACTTCGACCTGCACGGCGGCGGCATGGACCTCAAGTTCCCGCACCATGAGAACGAGATCGCGCAGTCCTGCGCGGCCTGCGGCACGCCGTTCGTCAATGTGTGGATGCACAACGGCTTCGTCCGCATCAACGACGAGAAGATGTCGAAATCGCTCGGCAACTTCTTCACGGTGCGCGACGTGCTCGCGACCCTGCGTGACCCGGAAGTGCTGCGCTATTTCCTGATCAGCAGCCACTATCGCGGCCCGATCAACTATTCCGAGGCGCAACTCGCCCAGGCCGACGAGACGCTGCTCGGCCTGTACCGCGCGCTCGAGGGAGCCCCGTCGGGGGGGCAGGCCGATCCAGCCGCGCGCGCGCGGCTCTGCGAGGCGATGGACGACGATTTCAACACGCCGGTCGCGCTCGCGGTCCTGCAGGGCGTGGCACGCGAATTGAACACGGCCAAGGCCGAGGGTCGCACCGCGGCGGCGGCGACGCAGGCCGCGAGCCTGCGGGAGCTCGGCGGCATGCTCGGGCTCCTGCAGCAGGACCCGGCCGCCTTCCTCAAGCGCGGCGCGGGCGCCCAGGTGCTCGACGATGCGGCGATCGAGGCGCTCATCGGCGCGCGGCGCGAGGCACGAGCGCGCAAGGACTACGCCGAAGGCGATCGGATCCGCGACCGACTCGCCGCGGCCGGGGTCGTGATCGAGGACAAGCCGGGCGGCGCGACGGCCTGGCGTCGCGCCTGAGGGCTTGAATGCCTGGGGGCCGGCTTTATTAGGCCTCGAGCCGCGCCAGCGCCGATTCCAGAGTGTTCTTCATGAGCATCGCGACGGTCATCGGCCCGACGCCGCCCGGCACCGGCGTGATCCAGCCGGCGCGCTGACGCGCGGCCTCGAATTCGACGTCGCCCACCAGTCTACCCTCGGCGTTGCGGTTCATGCCGACGTCGATCACGAGACTCCCCGGTTTGATCCATTCGCCGCGGATGATGCCCGGGCGGCCGACCGCGACGATCAGGATGTCCGCGTCACGTACGAAGGGCGCGAGATCGCCGGAGAACCGGTGACAGACCGTCACGGTGCCGCCCATGAGCAGCAGTTCGAGCGCCATCGGACGGCCGACGATGTTCGAGGCGCCGATCACCACGCAGTGCCGGCCCTTCGGGGAGAGGCCGACGTGGTCGATGAGTTTGGTGACTCCGTAGGGCGTACAGGGCCGGATCAGCGGTACGCGCAGCGCGAGTCGGCCGACGTTGAACGGATGGAAGCCGTCGACGTCCTTGGCCGGATCGATCTTCTCGATGATCAGGCTCTGTTCGATGTGCTGCGGCAGGGGCAGCTGCACGAGGATTCCGTCGATCGATGGATCGCGGTTCAGCGATTCGATCAGGTGCACGAGTTCCTGCTGCGTGGTCGAGTAGGGCAGGTCGTGCGCGACCGAGACGATGCCGGACTCCGCGCAGGCCTTGCGCTTGTTGTTCACGTAGACCGCCGAGGCCGGGTTGTCGCCGACCATGATCACGGCGAGCCCGGGGCGGCGCAGGCCGCGTTCGACCATGGCCTCCACCTGTTCGCGGATGTCGGCCTTGAATTTGGCGGCGATGGCTTTGCCGTCAACGAGTTGCGCTGGCATCAGGGTCCTTCGTCGGTGCACGTTGCCGCGGATTCTCGCATACAACGGCAGGCAATCCTGCATGCCAGGCGAGGTAAATTGACGTCCCCGCCGGCCCCTCGTATGATTCGCGTCCCCGAAGCCGGCTGGGCCGGCAGGCGGGCGTGCCGGGTGAGATTGGACGACAGCGGGGCATGGCGCAGTCTGGTAGCGCATCTGCTTTGGGAGCAGAGGGTCGGGGGTTCGAATCCCTCTGCCCCGACCAAGGCGCCCGTAGCTCAACCGGATAGAGCACCGGCCTTCTAAGCCGGCGGTTGCAGGTTCGATTCCTGCCGGGCGCGCCACGTCGAGCGGTGGGTAGACGATGGTGGACGTAGCTCAGCTGGTAGAGCCCCGGATTGTGATTCCGGCCGTCGCGGGTTCGAGTCCCGTCGTCCACCCCATTCCCTGATCGCAGGCGCCGAAGTCGGGCGTCGCGAACGATCACGGGCCATTAGCTCAATTGGTAGAGCAGCTGACTCTTAATCAGTTGGTTGTAGGTTCGAGTCCTACATGGCCCACCATTCCGTCGCTGCCGCACCTGGCACCTATCCGGCCTGAGCGTTGACCCCGGTCTGGACGGAGCGGGCTGGCGGCGTTCGCCGGGCCGTTGCCGACACGCTCGCCGCGTGGATGCGGGCGATGATCCACAACGCACGGAGACTCG
>JAGWPY010000029.1 GCA_028870275.1 Gammaproteobacteria bacterium
AGCAGGTCCGGCCGCGGCGCGCCTAGGCCGCGCAGCACGAGCCAAGCCCCGCTGCCGAGGACCGAGGCGAAGATGAGGGCCGCGAGGACGAGATTGGATTTACGCATCCTCTGCACGATACACAGCGAGCGCGCGCAACTGAAGGGCGCGGACGCGGGCGAGCGCCGCGATCGAGCTTGTAAAGGCGCCGCGGTTCACCTAAGTTTTCCCCATCCGTCATCGACCGGGGAGAGGCTCCATGCCGACTTATGAATATCGCTGTGCGACCAACGGACGCGTCGTCGAGGTGCGGCACAAGATGGACCAGCTGCTGCGCACCTGGGGCGATGTATGCGCTCTGGCCGGAATCGACGCCGCCGGCGCGGACCCGCGCGCACCCGTCGAAAAGCTGATCTCGGCCGGCTACATCGGCGCCGGGTCCTCTGCGGCGCGCGAACCGGCCTGCGAGGCACCCTCCTGCGGCACCGGTGGGTGCGGCGCCGGCATGTGCGGCCTGCAATAGCGGCCGCGCGGCGACGTGGTACCTTAAGTGCAGTTGTACAATCGACGAGGTCACCACCATGCGCATCGTCACCAGCCTCGTGCTCGGTCTGCTGCTCGGCACCGTCGCCGGCTGTGCCACCACGGCGCCCGGTGCGGGGGCATCCTCCGCCGCATCCGCCGAATCGTCCGCGCCCGCGTCCGCGACCGTGCGCCAGAAGGCGGCGATTCAGGCGGCGATCCGTGCCGGCTACGAACTCAAGCAGCGGGACGGCCAGCCGCTCTATTGCCGCGAAGAAACACCGATCGGCACGCGCTTCAGCCAGCTGCACTGCTACACCGTGGACCAACTGGTCGCCGCGCAGCGCGATCGTGACCAATTGCACGACATGCTGGCGCGGCCGCAGACCTGCGGCGGCTCGCTCTGCGTCGCGCAATGAGGCGGCTCGCGCCCGCCGCGGCTCGCGATGCCTAGCGAGCCGCATCCCGGTCCGAGGATGACCCGTCCTCGAGTCCGTAAGCACGGGCGAGCTTCGCGCGCATACGCCGTCCGACCGCCAGATCGTCGCAGTTGACGATCGCGAGCCGGAAGCCGCCCGGGGGCATGGGATGCGCCTCCGCGGCGCGCGTCTCGTGGAAGGGAATCTGCAGGCTGCGGACCTGGTCACTCGAACGGACCTCCTCGAGGATCGCCGCCGGCGGATGCCGATAACGACGGCCATGCGGGCCGAACAGCACGACGCTGTAGCCGTCGCGCCGGTCGGCGTCGCTAAATTCCCAAAGGCCTCGCGCATACAGTCCGATCACCGCCTCGACCCACCCCGGCCCATAGAGGTCCGGCCACTGATCGGCGAATCGCAAGTGCGCCTCGATGATACGGCCGCCGATGCTCTCCAGGTTCAACATGCCTGTGTAGTCCGCGAGGTGCGTCTCGATCCAGCGCACGCAGTACTCCTCGAGCGCCGGGCGGCCATCGGCCTCGACGACCCAATGGTCGAAGGTCCCGCCCGGTCCCGGCTGTCCCACGGCGTGCCGCCACCAGCGCACGGCACCGCGCTGCACCGCGAAGTCGGTGCTCACGTGCGGGCCCTCGAGCAATCTCATCCACATGTGCCCCGCGCGTTCGGCCTGCCGGTAATCCTCTGGCGTCGCCAGCACCCGGCTGTCGATGCCCATGCCGCGCAGGTTCACGATCGGTTTGCTGAACACCGGATAGTGAGCGGGCTCCACGCCGTGCGGAGCGCAGTCGAGACCCTGGGACACGGCCACCGCCAGCTTGTCGTAGACCCAGCGGAACGACGGCGAGAGCGCCCAGGCGTCGGCATCGTCCGTCGGCACTCTTACGTGTTCGGGACAATCGATCTCTGCGAAATACTGGTAGCGCCAGGGATCGCGTTCGATGATCGGCATGCCCGAAACCGCCCTCGAATCGACCGCGCACGGCCCCGCACGGGGTCGCAGACCTCGGTTCAGTGCTCCGCCGGCCGGTAACGCACCGAGACCAGATAGTTGCGCCCGTCCTGGGGATAATACAACGCCGTCTCGTAGCGCCGATCGCCGAGGTTCGCAAGCTTCGCCTGGAGCGTCCAGTGCTCGGCCAGGGACAGTTCCATCAGGAGATCCACGGTCGTGTAGCCGCCCAGGCGCACGCTGTTGGCCAGGTCGTCATACCTCGGACCCGCGAAGTTCACGCGCGCGGCCGACCGCAAACGCCACGGCCAGCGGCGAGAGACCTCGAGCCGACCGCTCGTCCGCGCGCGACGCGGCAAGAGCTTGTCGTAGTTCGACGATCCGCTGGTGAGATTGCGCGGATCGAGCCAGGTGCCGGTGAGCGATGCGCTCCAGGGGCCGGCCAGCACATGGCCCTGCAACTCGATGCCGCGGATGCGCGCGTAGTCGGTATTCTCGGGCATGAACAGCGGGTTGTTGTAGTCGATCAGGTCGTGCATCCGGGTCTCGTACGCATGCGCCGACCAGCCGGCCCGCGCCAGATCCTGGTCCAGACCGATCTCGATCGAGCGCGAGGTCTCCGGCTTGAGCGAGGGATTGCCGAAATACGGGTAATACAGATCGTTGAAGCTCGGTGCGTGGAAGCCCGTGCCATACGAGGCCACCAGGCGCAGCGCGTCCGGCAGGCGGTAACCCCAGGCGATGCTGCCCGTGGTCTTGCCGCCGAACTGGCTGTTGTCGTCGTGCCGCGCGCTCAGCGTGATCTGCTGCGCGCCGAATCCGCCCTGATATTCGCCGAACACGCCGGTCACGTGCCGCGCGGTGACCGGAAAGCTCGCATCGTTCACGACCGTGTCGCGCACGTAGTCGCTGCCCACCGTGAACACCTGGCGCTTGGCGATCGTCCAGTCCGCCTGCAGCGAGGCGTCATTTCTTATGGTGTCGAACAGGTTGCCTGGCGGCTCGACGAAATCGAGAGTATCGATTTCGTCGTCGCGCGACTGACCCGCCTGGGCGGTCAGGCGCAGGGATGCGCTCGGCATCCAGTGCGCCGCCAGGGATTCGACCTGTTCTGCAAAACTCTGGTGATTGGTATAGGAGCCGGCATACCGGGTACCGCCCTGGGCGCGCAGCGCCGTCGCATCGACGTCCAGCCGACTGGAGAACCGGTATCCGACATGGGCGGAAGCCGACACGTCGTGAAAGCCGTCGGGCCGCGGATCGTCGACGTAGCAGCCACCGCCCGGCGAAGCCGGCGACACGTACGGCGCGCCGGTGCAGTTCGCATAGCCGTTGCTGGTGAGGTTGCTCGCCGCCACGCCGTAGTAGAGCGGACCCTTGGCCACGTCCACGCCGGCACCGATCGTGCTCGTGGAATGCGAGCCGGCGGCCGCGTCGGCCTGCAGCCTGACCCCATCGTGCTTGGGTGGCCGAGTGAAGATCTGGACCACGCCGCCGATCGCTTCGGAGCCGTACAGACTCGAAAGCGGGCCGCGGACGATCTCGACCCGGTCGATCTGATCGATCGGCAGGTACTGGAACGCAGTGGTACCGAGCGTCGCCGAACCGACCCGCACGCCGTCGATCATCACCAGCACCTGATCGGAATTGGTGCCCCTCAGGAACATCGACGAGGCTTTACCGAGGCCGCCGTTGTTGCTGATCTGCACGCCCGCCTCGCCCTCGAACAGATCCTGCAGGGAGAGCGTCTGTTGTGCCTCGATGTCCCGGCGCGTGATCACCGTGGTCGAGGCGAGCGCCTGGTCGACCGGCAATGGGGTGCGCGTCGCCGTGACGGTCACCTCGTTCAGGGAGTCGTCGTCGAGAGCGTCGGCCGAGACGCTCGCGCAATGAACCAAGACCAGAGAAATGGCGGCCGCGGCGAAACCGCCCGACCTGTGGCGAAACGAAATCATGTGATCACCCCTGCACCCGCCGTGCATTTTGAAAGCCGAAATTGGCCGCGAGCGGCAGGGGGATTGCGCAGCGCGGAGAGAGGCCCGAGGGATCTCTGCGCATCGCCGTCGCCCGCCGCAACGCATGCCGTCGTATCGTCGGGCCGGTCTCCGGACTCGCGAGTGGATGGGTTCCGGCCGGATCGTCTTCCCGTGCGTTCGCGCACAGTGACGTAGCTTGATCCGGCTTGGCTCGCTTACCGTTGCGGGGGCAGTACCGGGATGGTCCAGGGGACTTCACCGGTTTCCCGTTTCACCCGGCGGCGCGTTCGCCGCTGGGCACCTGACGAAGGGCGCAGTGTGCAGAACCGCGGCCGTGCGCGTCAAGCACCGCGATCGTCGATGCGTTCCGCCGGCGAGCCGATACGCCGCACCGCGCACGATCGAATCCTGATACGTATCAGAAAACCGCGCCACCCCCGCGTCGATACTGCCGCGATCGTCTGGACACGGAGCAATCGACCGATGCGGCCATCAAGAGCGATCTCCCGCCTGCCGGAGGGCATCGCAACGACCGAGGATCGGCAGGACGGCGCGACGCCGCTCGCGCTCTTGAAGATCCTCGGAATCGCCATGCCGCGGCCGGCGGCCGCGTTCGCCGCGAAACGCCTGTTCGAATCGCTCGGCCGCGGACATCCGCAGCTGCTCGCCAACCTCGCGGCGCTGGAGGAACGAGAGGTACACGTGCTGCCGGCGGAACTGCCCTATGGCTTCGCGCTACGCACCGGACCGCGGCCGCAACTTCGCGTCATCGGTCGCGGCGAAGGCCAGGCGGATGCGGCCGTCGAGGCGAGCGCGGCGGTACTCACCGATCTCATCGAGGGCCGTATCGACAGCGACACGCTGTTCTTCCGGCGCGACCTGCAGGTCACCGGCAACACCGCGGCCATCGTCGGTCTGCGCAATGCGCTCGACCGGGAAACGATCCGTCTCGGCGCCGAGATCGCCGCCGCGCTTGGACCGCTCGGGCCGCTCGCGCGCCGCCTGGCGCACTCGATCGAGCCGGCACTGGGACGCTGGGAACTGCGCGCCCGGACCCTGCAGCGCGCGCTGTCGCCACCTCTCCGGACGAGCGATCCGGCGCTGACCGCCGAGGTCGAGCGTTGCCGTGCCGAGGTCGCCGCGCTGACCGCGAGGCTCGGCCGCATCGAGGCGCGGCAACAACGCCGCGAGGAGCGTGCCCCGTGAACGCGCGGCGCCTCGAGCTCGTTTGCCCGGCCGGCACCCCCGCGGCGCTGCGGGCCGCGATCGACGCGGGCGCCGACAGCGTGTACTGCGGATTCCGCGATCGCACCAACGCACGCAACTACCCGGGACTCAATTTCGATTTCGCGGAACTCGTCGAGGGCGTCGCCTACGCGCATGCCCGGGGACGCAAGGTGCTGGTCGCGATCAACACGTTCCCGCCGGCCGGCGATCTCGCGCCCTGGCGGCGGGCGGTCGATCAGGCCGCGGAAGCTCGGGTCGACGCGGTGATTCTCGCCGACATCGGCGTGCTCGCGTACGCGACCGCGGCCCACCCGCAACTGCGCCGTCACCTGTCGGTGCAGGCTTCAGCCGCGAACGCGCCCTCGATCCACTATTACCGGGACCATTTCGACGTCCGCCGGGTCGTACTGCCACGTGTGCTCAGCATCGACGAACTGCGCGCACTGATCGCCGAGGCGGGGGTGGAGACCGAGGTGTTCGCCTTCGGCAGCGTCGGGCCGATGTCCGAGGGCCGATGCTTCCTGTCCTCGTACTTCTGTGGCGTATCGCCCACGAGCGAAGGCGCCTGCGCCCCCGCCGAACGGGTGAGCTACCTGGAACGCGATGGCCGCGTGCACTCGCGCCTGGGCGAGGTGACGCTGAACACGTTCTCCCCGGGCGAGCCGGCCGCCTATCCGACACCGTGCAAGGGCCGCTATCTGACCCACGGCAGGGCGACCTATCTGTTCGAGGAGCCGGTCGCTTTGAACGCCCTGGGGATCCTCGCGGAGCTCGCCGAAGCGGGCGTGACCGCGCTCAAGATCGAGGGCCGGCAGCGGAGCCGCGCCTACGTGACCGAGGTCGTCGGCACCTTTCGCCGGGCGCTCGATGCGCTACAGGGCGAAACGCCGGCCGGCGCCGAGCCGCAGCAGTTGCGCCGGGAAGGCGAAGGCGGCCGCGAAACGCTGGGCGCCTATCGGCGGGGGTGGCGATGACCGCGCTGCTGAGGGCCGGCCTGACGCTCGGGCCACTGCTGTTCCACTGGAGTGCCGCGCGCCGCCGCGACTTCTACCTGCGTATCGCCGACGAAGCGCCGGTCGACGGCGTTTATCTCGGTGAGGTCGTCTGTTCGAAGCGCGAGTCGACGTTCGCGGCTCATTCGGACGAGGTGATTCGACGCCTGGAATCGGCTGGCAAGACGGTGATCCGCTCGACGCTCGCGCTGGTGACCAGCGCGCGGGAAATCGCCGCGGTCCGCGCCGCCGCCGCGCAGGGCGTCCTGGTGGAGGCGAACGACGTCGCCTGCCTGGACGCGCTCGGCGGCGCGCCGCACATCGTCGGCCCCTACATCAACGTGGTCAACGAAGGCACGCGGGATTTTCTCGCGACGCGCGGCGCGGTACGCATCGTGCTCCCGGTGGAATTGACCGCGCGCTCCATCGGGATTCTCGCCGCGAGCGCCGGCGATACGCAGATCGAGGTTCACGCGTTTGGCCGGCAGCCGCTGTCGGTCGCAATGCGTTGTTACCACGCGCGCTCGCACCAACTCAGCAAGGACCACTGCCAGCTAGTCTGCGCCCTCGATCCGGACGGTCTCGCCGCGGCAACGCTCGACGGCGAGGAGATCCTGGCCGTGAACGGCACGCAGACGCTCACCCATGGCTATGCGGTCGTGCTCGAGGATCTCGCCGGACTCCAGGCGGCCGGAGTCGGCCACTTCCGTCTATCGCCGCACTCGATCGACATGGTGCGGGTCGCGCGGCTGTATCGGGATCTGCTCGATTTGCGCGTCGAATCCGCCGAGGTGGCGGCAGCGCTGCAGACGATGGTCGGCCGGCCCCCGCTGATCGACGGCTTCCTGCGCGGTCGAGCCGGACTCAGCCGCAGCGCCTCAGCCGCGCCGCCGTGACCTGAACCATCGATCGAGCAGGGCCGGACGTATTGCGCCGTCATCGCCCTTGCGCAGCACTTCGTCGACGCCGGCAAGCGCGGCTTGCGCCCTCAGGCGATCGTCGACCTGACCCGATGCGAGCACGATCGGCAGGTCGGCACGGATCTCGCGCAAGGCGCCTGCGACGCTGAGTCCGGAGGACCCGGGCATGCGGTAATCGAGGATCGCCAGATCGAAGGACCGCGGCGCGGCACGCACTGCGGCAATCGCTTCGGCCGGGCGGGTATGCCCGACCACGCGACAGCCCCCGCGCAGCAGGTCGGAGCGAACGATCTCGAGCAGGGCCTCGTCGTCGTCGAGCAGCAGGATGCAGGGCGGGCCGTCGTCGAGGTTCAACGCGCCCTGATGCTTGTCGTCGGTCTCGTTCATGATGGAATGCGGCTCGCAAGTGTACGCCCCCGTCCGGGGGGATGCGCGCCCGAAGCGTCTCGCGATACCGATGAGGATCGGCGACAATGCGCGCCAGGCGCAACGCCGCATGCTTTGGGGGACGTTCGATGCACGCAGCCATCGTCGGATGGGGCAAGTGTCTGCCGCCCGCGGTCCTGACGAACCAGGATCTCGCCACCTTCCTGCCGACGGACGACGAGTGGATCACCACTCGAACCGGCATGAAGGAACGGCGCATCTCTCACGTGAGCGGGATCGAACTGGCCATCGTCGCGGCCCGGCGCGCGATCGCCTGTGCGGGACTGCGCGGCGAAGACATCGACCTCGTGATCTATGGGAGCTGCAGCAACGACGAGGCGGTGCCGAACTGCGCCTCGGGCGTACAACGCCGCATCGGCGCCGTGCGTGCGGCGGCATTCGACGTGAACACGGCCTGCACGAGCTTCATGTATGGGCTGTCGATCGGCACGTCGTTGCTGCGTACGGGGGTCGCGCGTACCGCGGTGGTCATCGGCGTGGAGCTGATCTCCCGATACATGGACTGGAACGACCGCAACGTCGCCGTGCTGTTCGGCGACGGGGCCGCGGCGGTGGTGCTGCAGTCCTCGCACGAGGAGTGCGGGGTGATCGCCGAGAAACTGCAGTGTTACGCCGATGCGCGCGACATCCTGCGCGTTCGCGGCATGGGGACCATGTACGCGAACCTCGGGGTGCCCTTCGGCCAGACCCGCTGGGATTTCGACGGACAGGAGATCTTTCGCCGCGCGGTGCACGGCATGAGCGAGGCGAGCCTCGAGGTGCTCGCCCGTACCGGGGTCGGTCTGGGCGAGCTCGGGCTCGTCGTGCCCCATCAGGCGAATCTGCGCATCATCGATGCGGTCGCGAAGCGCCTCGGCGTCGAGCGCGAGCGCGTGTTCCTGACCGTGGAAAAATACGGCAACATGAGTTCGGCGACCGCCCCGGTCGCCCTGGTCGAGGCCATCGAGGCAGGACGGGTGGCGCCCGGAGGATGGCTGCTGATGCCCGCATTCGGCGGCGGACTGACGCTGTCGGCTCACCTGATCCGGTGGGGCGATCGCGTCACGCCGCTCGGGGAGAGCGATGCCGAACTGCCACCCTGCCCGAAGAGCGCGCTCGAACTCGTCGAGGAGATCCGCGCCCAGAAGCGCGCCGGCGAGGAAAGCGCGGGACGCTTCGCCGGCCTGGAGTTCGTCTGAAGCCGGCCGGCGCGCGTTCTCAGTCCCGCCGCATCTTGGCGAGCAGCCTCAGGATCTCCATGTACAGCCAGACCAGCGTGACCAGCAGACCGAACGCCGCGTACCACTCCATGTAACGCGGCGCCCCACGCGCCGCGCCGTTCTCGATGATGTCGAAGTCGAGGATCAGATTCAGCGCGGCGACACCGACCACCACCAGAGAGATTCCGATGCTGAGCGGGGAGGAATCGTTCATCCAGGCGAGATTGACGTGGAACAGACCGAGAATCATCGTCACCAGATACACGAGCGCGATCGCACCGGTCGCCGCGACGACGATCGCGCGGAAGCGCTCCGTCGCGCGGATCAT
>JAGWPY010000222.1 GCA_028870275.1 Gammaproteobacteria bacterium
CCCATCGATCCGCAGAATGAAGCGGCCGCGGCGATCGCCGCGCGCCTCGATCGCCTGCCCGCCTCGCGCGCGATCTGGTCGCTGGTGCTGCTCGTCTCGGCGGGCGGCGTATTCGAGTTCTACGACCTGTTCTTCACCGCCTACGTCGCGCCCGGGATGCTGAAGAGCGGCCTGTTCGAACCGGCGCGCCTCGGCTTCTTCGCGCGCTTCGCACCCTTGGGCGTCGCCGGCTTCGGGACCTTCGTGTTCGCGACCTTCGCAGGGCTCTGGTGCGGCGTGGTCGCCTTCGGCCCCCTGGTCGATCGCCTCGGCCGCAAACGCGCCTATCTCGGCGCGCTCGCCTGGTACGCGGCGAGCACCGCGGTGATGGCCTTTCGCTCAAGCGGCGAGAGCGTGAACCTGTGGCGCTTCGTCGCCGGCATCGGCTTCGGCGTGCAGCTCGTGACCATCGACACCTACCTCTCCGAGATCGTGCCCGCGCGGCTGCGCGGCCGCGCGTTCTCGGTGAACCAGGTGGTGAGCTTCGCGGCCGTGCCGCTGGTCGCGCTGCTCGCCTGGCAGCTCGTGCCGGAAAGGATCCTCGGCCTGGACGGCTGGCGGATCGTGGTGCTGATCGGCTCGTTCGGCGCACTCGTGGTCGGCCTTACGGCGCTGCGCCTGCCGGAGAGCCCGCGCTGGCTCGCGAGCCGCGGCCGCGAGCCGGAAGCCTGGCGGATCCTCGTCGCCCTGGAGCGTGCCTCGGGCCTCGAGCCCGCCGCGGCCGTTGCGCCCGCGCACCCCGCGCGCCTCACGCGCCCCGCGCCCCGCGCCGCGGCGAGCCTGTTCGACCGGCGCCACCGCGCGCGCACCCTGATGATGTCGGTGTTCAATGTCGCCCAGGTGATCGGCTTCTACGGCTTCAACGCCTGGCTCCCCTCGCTGCTGATCGCGCGCGGCATCACGGTCACCCACAGTCTCGAGTACTCCTTCCTGATCGCGCTCGCCCAGCCCGTGGGTCCGGCGCTCGGCACCGCGTTCGCCGACCGCTTCGAGCGGCGCACCCAGATCCTCGCCGCGGTGCTCGTGATGGGCGCGGCGATGAGCGTATTCGCGCGGCTGTCGAGCCCGGCCGCATTGATTGCGGTGGGCATCCTGTTCACGCTCGCCGCGAACGTGATGTCCTACGCGTATCACAACTATCAGGCCGAGCTCTTCCCGACCGAGATCCGCGCGCGCGCGGTCGGCTTCGTCTACTCCTGGAGCCGGCTCGCGGCGGCCTTCAGTGGCCTTCTGGTCGGTTACCTGCTGCGCACCGGCGGCACGGCCGCGGTCGCCGCCTTCGTCGCCGGCGCGCTCGCGGTCGGCTTCGTGGCGATCGCGGCGTTCGGCCCCCGCACCCGCAACTTGAGCCTCGAGGCGATCGACGAGGCTCAGTGAAAGTCGCGCGAGGCGACCGTGAGCTCGCCGAGCAGCGCCGAGAGGTCGGCGAGTTCGCGCACCACGAGGTGCACCACCTCGCCCTGACGCTGGAGCCGGCCGCGCGCCTCGAGAAGCCGTGCGCCGATCAGCGCCGCCCGACAGGCGCTCGCGACCCGCTCCCAGACGATGAGGTTCACGTGGCCGGTCTCGTCCTCCAGCGTCACGAAGGTCACACCAGCGGCGCTGCCCGGGCGTTGGCGCGTGATCACGAGACCCGCGATGCGCCCGGACGCACCGTCGGGCAATGCGAGCAGCGCCTCGGCCGTCAGGAGCGAGCGCGATGCGAGGGACTCTCGCAGCAGCGCGAGCGGATGACGGCGCAGGGTGAGGCCTACGCTCGCGTAGTCGGCGACGATCTCCCGGCCCTCGCGCGGTGCCCGCAGGAGCGGAGTCGCTTCGGCCGGCGCGGTCGCGACGGGCAGCAGCGGCCGCGATCGCTCGACCCCGCCGACCGCCCAGGCGGCCGCGTGGCGATGGCCCGCGAGTCCCGAGAGCGCATCGGCCGCGGCGAGCGCCTCGAGATCGCGCCGGTCGAGCGCCGCCCGCTCGGCCAGGTCGGCGAGACCCGAGAAGGGCCGCGTGGCGCGCGCCGCGACCAGCCGCGCGGCACCGGCCGCCGAGAGGTGCTTGACCAGACGCAGGCCGAGGCGCACCGCCGGCGGTCCGCCCGCGCGCGGTTCGAGCGTCGAGTCCCAGTCGCTCGCGGCGACGCAGACCGCACGCACCTCGACCCGGTGCGCGCGCGCGTCGCGCACCAGTTGCGCCGGTGCGTAGAAGCCCATCGGCTGGCTGTTGAGGAGCGCCGCGCAGAAGGCGGCCGGCTCGTGGCGCTTCAGCCAGGCCGAGGCATACACCAGCAGCGCGAAGCTCGCCGCATGCGACTCGGGAAAACCGTATTCGCCGAACCCGAGGATCTGCTGGAAGATCTGCCGCGCGAACGACTCGGCGTAGCCGCGTTCGCGCATGCCGTCGATCAGCCGCCGCTCGAACGGTTCGAGTCCGCCCTTGCGCCGCCAGGCCGCCATCGCCCGGCGCAGCCGGTCGGCCTCGCCGGGCGTGAAACCCGCGGCGACGATCGCGAGCTGCATGACCTGTTCCTGGAAGATCGGTACCCCGAGCGTGCGCTTCAGCACCGCCTCGACCGCCGGGCTCGGATAGCTGACCGGCTCCTCGCCGTTGCGCCGGCGCAGGTACGGATGCACCATCTCGCCCTGGATCGGGCCGGGCCGCACGATCGCCACCTCGATCACCAGGTCGTAGTAATTGCGTGGCCGCAGCCGCGGCAACATCGCCATCTGCGCGCGCGACTCGATCTGGAACACCCCGACCGTGTCGGCGCGGCCGATCATCTCGTAGACCTCGGGATCCTCGGCCGGCAGGCTGGCGAGGTCGAGCCGCCCGGGCACGCGCGCCGAGCCGCCGTTCGCCGCGATCAGGTCGAAGGCACGGCGGATCGCGCTCAGCATGCCGAGCGCGAGCACGTCGACCTTGATCAGGCCGAGTGCGTCGAGATCGTCCTTGTCCCACTGGATCACGGTGCGCTCGGGGCTGGCCGCGTTCTCGATCGGCACCAGCTCGTCGAGCCGGCCGCGCGCGATCACGAAACCGCCGACGTGCTGCGACAGGTGGCGCGGGACGCCGAGGATCTGCCGTGCGAGCGCGATCAGCCGGCGCGTGCGCGGTTCGAGCGGATCGAAGCCCGCGGCCCGCAGCCGCTCGGGATCGATGCGCCGCCCATCCCACCACTGCACGCTCTTTGCGAGCCGCGCGAGCCGCTCCGGCTCGAAGCCGAGCGCCTTGCCGACCTCGCGCAGCGCGCTGCGCGGACGGTAACAGATCACCGTCGCGGCGATCGCGGCGCGCTCGCGGCCGTACTTGGCGTAGAGATACTGGATGACCTCCTCGCGCCGCTCGTGCTCGAAATCGACGTCGATGTCCGGCGGCTCGTCGCGCTCCTTCGAGACGAAGCGCTCGAACAGCATCGACATGCGCGCCGGATCGACCTCGGTGATCCCGAGGCAGTAACAGACGGCTGAGTTCGCCGCCGAGCCGCGTCCCTGGCAGAGGATGCCGCGCGAGCGCGCGAAGCGCACCACGTCGTGCACGGTCAGGAAGAACGGCTCGTAGCGCAGCTCGGCGATCAGGCCGAGCTCGTGCTCGATCGCCGCGCGCACCGCCGGGGGCGTGCCGGCCGGCCAACGCTCGATCGCACCCTGCTCGGTGAGCCTGCGCAGCCAGCTCCGCGGCGTCTCGCCGGCCGGCACGATCTCTTCCGGGTACTCGTAGCGCAGGCTGCCGGGATCGAAGCGGCAGCGCCCGGCGATCTCGAGCGTCGCCTCGATGAGCGGCCGCGGATACAGTTCGGCGAGGCGCGAAAGCGGCCGCAGGTGTCGCTCGCCGTTGGCGTACAGCGCGAACCCGGCCTCGACGAGCGGCCGGTTCACGCGGATCGCGGTGAGCACGTCCTGCAATGCACGACGGCCGCGACGGTGCATGTGCACGTCACCGGCCGCGACCCGCGGCACGCCGAACTCCTCGCCGAGCGCCTCGAGCACGGCGAGCCGGCGCGCATCGAGCCCGCCGGTGAGCAGTTCGACCGCGATCCACAGCCGCCCCGCGAATCGCTCGCGAAGCCAGGCGAGCTCGCCGCGGCGCGCGGCCTCGCCGGAGGGCGCGAGCCACAGGATCAGGCAGTCCTCGAGCCCGGCCTCGAGATCGGCCCGCTCGAGCGCGTAGCGGCCCTTGGGGCTCGCCCGGCGCGCGCGGCTGATCAGCCGGCTCAGCGCCCCGTAGCCTTTGCGCGAAGTGGCGAGCGCCACGAGCGAGAGCCCGCAACCGCAGCGCAGTTCCGCGCCGACGATCAGCGCGAGGCCGTGCTCGCGCGCGGCGAGGTGGGCGCGCACGACGCCGGCGAGCGAACACTCATCGGTGAGCGCGAGCGCGCGATAGCCGAGGCGCTGCGCTTCGGCGACCAGCTCTTCGGGCGAGGAAGCGCCGCGCAGGAACGAGTAGTGACTGAGCGCGTGCAGCTCGGCGTACACGGCGGATCCTCGCGGGGGCTCAGGCGAACACGCCGTGCAGATACCAGTGCCCGCTGCGCCGCTCCTGGAACACCCAGAGCCGCGCGCCCTGCGCATCGCGGGCGACGTAATAATCGCGCGCGATGCCGGCCCCGTCCCACCAGCCGCTCTCGATGCGCTCCGGACCCTGCTCGATGCGCCAGGCGTCGGCCGGTGGCTCCGACCGCTCCGGCCCGAGCGGCGCCGCCAGCCGCAGCGGCGCGGCGAGCAGCCAGACCGGCCGCGGCACGCTCTCCTCGCCCGTGGCCGAGCCCGGCGCGGCCGCGGGGTTCCATGGGTGCACGCGCCGCGAGGCCGCTTCCGGACGGTGTTCGGCGACCGCCGCGACGCCATAGACCGCCGTCTCGCCGAAGCGTGCGCGCAGTCGCTCGATCAGCGGCGCGGCGCCGGTCCCCGTGCGCGCGGCGGACGAGCCGGCGAACGCCCCGAGCGACTCCCCGGACAGAGGCTCGAGGGCGGCGGAGCGCAGCCGCGCGGCGCGCACCGGCGCGCTGAGCGTGAGGCGCGAGAGCCGTTCCTCGAGCACCGCGGCCAGACGCCGCTCATCGCCGGTCACGCCGGCGAAACCGAGCGCGAGATGCGTCACCGGCGCGCCGCGATGGCGCAGGTCGAGATCGAGACGCAGCACACCGGCGCCGCGCTCGCGCAGGAAACGCGCGCAGCGTCCGATCGTCGGCGCGAGATGATGGGCGAGCCGCGTGCTCGACTCGATCTCGGTCTCGAAATCGCAGCGCTCGACGAAACGCTCGCGCGGCACGAACGAGCGGCGCGGCGCGGCGCGGCGCGCGAGCGCCTCGTCGATCTCGTCGAGGATCGCGGGACCGAAGCGGCGCGCGAGGCCGGCGCGCGGCAGGCGCAGCAGTTCGCCGAGCCGCCTGACGCCGAAGGCGCGCAGTCGCTCGAGCCGCTCGCCGTCCCAGGCGGTGCAGGCGAGCGGCAGACGCGCGAGCCGGCCGGCGAGCGCCGCCGGATCCTCGATGCGCGCGGCCTCGCCGGCCCGCGCGAACCACAGCGCCGCGCGCGGTGAAGGCGCGACCGCCGCCCGCGCGGGCACTGCGAGTTCGCGCCAGCGCGCCTCGAGGCGCGCGCACAGCGTCTCGAGCGGTCCGAACAGACGCAGGCTCGCACGGATCTCGAGCAGCAGCGCCGCGGGCGGCTCGAGGCTCACCCGCGAAGTGAACCTTCCGGCGTGCTGCGCGAGGCGCTCGAGCGAGCACTGCCGGGAGGGGGCGGTCTGCAACTCGGGGAAGAGCACGGCATACCAGAGTGCGCGCGGCCGCGGCCGCGCCGGCGCGAGCGGGCTGCGCGGCGGTGGCGCGGCGGCGAGCGGCGGCGG
>JAGWPY010000223.1 GCA_028870275.1 Gammaproteobacteria bacterium
AGCGAGACCCGGTCCGCATGCCGATGCACCTCGATGCGCCGTCGCACGCCGCCGATCCATGCGCCGAGGCTGCGCAGGTCGGCGGATCCTTGGGCGTCCGCGGGCCGCGCGGGGAGTTCGAATCCGATCCGGCAAACGCCGAGTTCGCTCGCCACCGACCATGCGTCGCGCTCGCGCGTGATCGCGACCGGCAGCTCGCGCCCTCCGCTTACGAGGACCAGGCATTGGGTGGCCGGGAGGTTCACTCGGAATGCATCGCGCACCGCCCAGGGCGAGAGCGGCTCCGCCGCGGCCGACGGCACCGGCCCGCCGATCGACTCGGCGCCCGCGCCGGCGATCTCGAGCGCGGCGACCGCGAGCTCGGCTGCGCCGACCGCGGTCGGCGCGGAAAGCGCTTCGCCCTGTTCGGCGACGAACCTCGTGGTCGGCGTCGCCTCGACGAATGCGGGTGAAGCGAGCGCCGCGGCGAGCCAGGCGGCGTTGGTCCGCACGCCGCCGACGCGCAGAGTCTCGATCGCCCGCAAGAGCGTGCGCGCGGCCTCGCGACGATCGGGTCCGCTCGCGATCAGCTTGCCGAGCAGGGAATCGTAGTGGCTCGGCACCTGATCGCCGCTCTCGAAGCCCGCATCGACGCGCAGCGTCGCGCTCTCGGGCGGCCAGCGCAGGACCGTCAAGGGGCCCGCGCTCGGACGAAAATCCTCGGCCGGATCCTCCGCGCAGACCCGCGCCTCGATCGCATGGCCGCGCGGCACGAGATCTCCCTGCGCGAACGGCAGCGCCTCGCCGGCGGCGACGCGCAACTGCCATTCGACGAGATCGAGACCGAACACACGCTCGGTCACGCCGTGCTCGACCTGCAGCCGCGTGTTCATCTCCATGAACCAGAATCGGCCGTCGGCGTACAGGAACTCGACCGTGCCCGCACCCTGGTAACCGACCGCGCGCGCGACGGTGAGAGCCGCGGCGTGCATGTGTTCGCGCAGATCTTCGGGCAGATCGGGCGCCGGCGCTTCCTCGATCAGCTTCTGATGGCGCCGCTGCACCGAGCAGTCACGCGTGCCGAGATGCAGGGCGTGACCGTGCCCGTCGCACAGCACCTGCACCTCGACGTGCCGCGGCGCCTGCAGATAGCGCTCGAGCAGCAGGGCCGGGTCCGCGAACGCGCTCGATGCAACCCGCCGCGCACTCTCCAGCGCGGCGTCGAGCTGCGAGGCCTCGGCGACGATCTGCATGCCCTTGCCGCCGCCACCGCCGCTCGGCTTGATGATCAGCGGAAAGCCGAGCGCGAGCGCTTCGCGCCGCAGCCGCTCGGCGGATTGATCCTCGCCCTGATAGCCCGGCAGCACCGGCACACCGGCACGGCGCATCGCCTCCTTGGCGGCGATCTTCGAGCCCATCGCCGCGATCGCCGCGGGAGGTGGACCGACGAACATCAGGCCGCGCTCGGCGCAGTCCGAAGCGAAGCCGGCGTTCTCCGAGAGGAACCCGTAGCCGGGGTGGATCGCCTCGGCGCCGGCGGCGGTCGCGGCCTCGAGCACGCGACCGATCGACAGATAGCTCTCGCGCGCGGGGGCGGGTCCCAAACGGTGAGCCTCGTCGGCGAGGCGCACGTGCCGCGCGCCCGCGTCTGCGTCCGAATACACCGCGATCGTGGCGAGGCCGAGCCGACGCGCGGTGCGGATCACGCGACAGGCGATCTCGCCGCGGTTGGCGATCAGCAGGCGCGAGAACATCACGGGTTCCAGGGGGGCGGACGCCGCTCGAGCGCCGCGGCGAGGCCGGCCTGCGCCTCTTCGCCGGCGCGGATGTCGGCGAGCACCGCCATCGTGTGCTCGATGAGTGCGCGATCGGTCGGGCGGTGCGCGACCGCCGCGATCAGGGTCTTGGCCGTCGCGAGCGCCGTGGGTCCGCCGGCGGCGATGGCGCGCGCCAGATCGAGCGCGGCCGACTCGAGCGAGGCCGGCGCGACCACCTCGTGCACGAGGCCGAGCTCGCGCGCGCGCGCGGGATCGATGGTCTCACCGCTCAAGGCGTAACGGCGCATCTGACGCACGCCGATCGCCTCGATCACGTAGGGCGAGATCAGCGCCGGGACCAGGCCGAGCCGCACTTCCGGCAATCGGAACTGGGCCGTGTCCGCGGCGATGGCCAGATCGCAGGCGGCCACCAGACCGAGGCCACCACCGAACGCGGGGCCCTGGACGCAGGCGATGCAGGGCTTGGGCGAGGCACGCAACGCGGCGAGCAGCGCGGCGAGCGCGGCGGTATCGGCGAGGTTCTCGACGCGCGGCGCCCGTCCCTCACGGCGCATCGCGGCCAGGTCCGCGCCCGCGCAGAATGCGCTGCCCGCGGCACCGAGCAGCAGCACGCGCGTGGCGGCGCGGCCGGCATGACGGGCGAGCGCCTCGCGCAGCGCATCGATCAACCCGGCATCGAGCGCGTTGCGAGCCTGCGGCCGGTTCAGGGTCAGGCGTACGAGGCCAGGCAGTGGTTCGGATTCGAGCAGCATCTCGCTCATGGTTCACATCCTGAAGACGCCGAAGCGTGTGTCCTCGATCGGCGCGTTGTGCACGACCGAGAGGGCGAGCGCAAGCACGCGGCGCGTGTCGCGCGGGTCGATCACGCCGTCGTCCCAGAGACGGGCGCTCGCGTAATAGGGGTGACCCTGGGTCTCGTATTGGGCGCGGATCGGCGCCGTGAACCGCGCCTCCTCGTCTTCGCCGAAGTCCTGGCCCGCGGCTCGCGCCTGTTCGCGGCGGATGGTCGCGAGCACGGTCGCCGCCTGCTCGCCGCCCATCACCGAGGTGCGTGCGTTCGGCCACTGCCACAGCAGCCGCGGCCCGTAGGCCCGGCCGCACATCGCGTAATTTCCCGCCCCGTAGCTGCCGCCGACGATCACGGTGAGCTTGGGCACGCGCGCCGCGGCCACCGCGGCGACCATCTTGGCGCCGTCGCGGGCGATGCCGCCGGTCTCGGCGCGGCGACCGACCATGAAACCGGTGATGTTCTGCAGGAACACGAGCGGCAGGTGCTCGCGCGCGCACAGTTCGATGAAATGCGCGCCCTTCTGTGCGCTCGCCGAGAACAGGATGCCGTTGTTGGCGAGGATGCCGAGCGGATAGCCGCCGATCGCGGCGAACCCGCAGACGAGCGTGTCCCCGTAGAGCTGCTTGAACTCGTCGAACTCCGAGCCGTCGACCAGCCGTGCGATCAGTTCGCGCGCATCGTAGGGGGTGCGCAGGCTCGCCGGCGTGATCCCGTAGATCTCCGCCGGATCGTAGTAAGGATCACGTGGCGCGCGCGGTGGCGCGCTCGACCGGCCGGGTCGCAGGTGCGCGACGATGCGCCGGGCGATCGCCAGGGCGTCGGCATCGTCTTCGGCGTAGTGGTCGCAGACCCCGGATTCCCGGCAGTGCACGTCGGCCCCGCCGAGACTCTCGGCATCGACCACTTCGCCGGTGGCGGCGCGCACCAACGGCGGTCCGCCGAGGAAGATCTGCCCCTGGTTGCGCACGATCACGTTCTCGTCGGACATGGCCGGCACGTAGGCGCCGCCCGCCGTGCACGAACCGTGCACGACCGAGATCTGGGCAATGCCCGCCGCCGAGAGATTCGCCTGGTTGTAGAAGATGCGCCCGAAGTGCTCGCGGTCCGGGAACACCTCGTCCTGGGCGGGCAGGAACGCCCCGCCGCTCTCCACGAGATAGACGCAGGGCAGACGGTTCTCGAGGGCGATCTCCTGCGCGCGCAGATGCTTCTTCACCGTGAGCGGGTAGTAGGTGCCACCCTTCACCGTCGGATCGTTGGCGACCACCATGCATTCGCGACCAGCGATCCGGCCAATCCCGGTGACGAGGCCAGCGGCCGGCACCTCGCCTCCGTAGAGACCATGAGCGGCGAGCGCGGAGAGCTCCAGAAATGGGCTGCCCAGATCGAGCAGGCGATCGATGCGCTCGCGCGCGAGCAGCCGTCCTCGCGCCCGGTGGCGGGCGACCGACTGGGCGCTGCCGCCGGCGGCGACACGTGCGCTCAATGCACGCAAATCGGCGACGATCGCCTCCATCGCGGCCTCGTTCGCGGTGAATTCAGGCGATTTCGGATCGATCTGGCTTTGAAGCCGCAGCATCTTGCCCTCGACCGCATAATTGTCGGACAATCATACTATCCGAGGATGAGGAGGATTGCCAAGATGCCCCTGCTCGACGCTTGTCCCGAGGAGGATCTCGACACCGGCCTCGATCAGGACCTGGTGGCGCTGCGCGCCGCGGTCCGCCGCTTTGCGGCCGCGGAGATCGCGCCGCGCGCCGCCGCGATCGACCGCGAGGACCGCTTCCCGCGCGATCTGTGGCCGAAGCTCGGTGCGCAAGGCTTGCTCGGAATCACGGTGCCGGAACGTCACGGCGGCGCGGGATTGGGCTATCTCGCGCACACGATCGCGATGACCGAGATCTCCCGCGCCTCGGGCGCGGTCGGCCTGTCCTACGTCGCCCATTCGAACCTCTGCGTGAACCAGCTGCGCCTGAACGGCACGCCCGCCCAGCTCGAGCGATTCCTGCCGAAGTTGATCTCGGGTGAGCACGTCGGGGCGCTCGCGATGTCCGAGCCCGAAGCCGGCTCCGACGTGGTGGGCATGCGACTCACGGCGCGCCGCGCCGGCGATCACTACCGGCTCGACGGCCGCAAGATGTGGATCACGAACGGTCCCGATGCCGATCTGCTGGTGGTCTACGCGAAGACCGACCCGGCGGCCGGGCCACGCGGCATCACCGCCTTCGTGGTCGAGCGCGGCATGCCGGGCTTCTCGGTCGCCCAGAAGCTCGACAAGCTCGGCATGCGAGGCTCGTCGACCGGCGAACTGGTGTTCGAGGACTGCGCCGTGCCGGCCGCGAACGTGCTCGGCGAGGAGAACGGCGGCATCCGCGTCCTCATGAACGGCCTCGACTACGAGCGGGTCGTGATCTCGGGCGGCCCGCTTGGCCTCATGGCCGCGGCGCTCGACGTGGTCCTGCCCTACGTGCGCGAGCGCAAGCAGTTCGGCCGCATGATCGGCAGCTTCGAACTGATGCAGGGTAAGATCGCCGACATGTACACCGCCTTCAACGCAAGCCGGGCCTACGTGCACGAAGTGGCGCGCGCCTGCGACGGGGAGCGCAAGTCCCGCCGCGCCGCCGCCGCCTGCCTGCTCAACGCCTCCGAGCTCGCGGTGCGCGTCGCTCTCGAAGCGATCCAGGCTCTCGGTGGCAACGGTTACATCAACGACTACGTGACCGGCCGGCTGCTGCGCGACGCGAAACTCTACGACATCGGCGCAGGCACGCAGGAGATCCGCCGCATGCTGATCGGTCGGGAACTGGTCGAGGCTGCGTGAGCACGACCTTCGAGCCCCTCGACTTCGCGCCGGGCTACCGCAGGGTCGCGAGCGAAATCGCCGCGCGCATCCTCGACCGCCGACTGAAAGTCGGTGAGCCTCTGCCGGCGGAAATGGAGCTCGCCACGCAGTTCGGCGTGAACCGCTCGACCATCCGCGAGGCACTGCGCGAACTCGAGAGCGCCGACCTGATCGCCCGTCGCCGCGGCACCAAGCGCATGGTGGTCGTGCGGCCCGCGCCGCTGCGGGTCGGCGGCCGGCTGCGCCAGGCGCTGGCCCTGCACGACGTCAGCGCCCGGGAAGTCTGGGAAATGCTCGAGGTGCTGGAACCGCCCGCAGCACGCCGGGCCGCCACTCGGCGCAGCGAGGCGGCGCTCGCACGCATCGACGCCGCGGTGGCCGCTTACGCCGCGCATCATCAGCAGGCGGCGGCCGCGGTCGATGGCGTCGGCGAATTCTTCCGCGCAGTGGCCGCCGCCGGCGGCAATCGCGTGCTGCCGCTGATGCACGAGCCGCTCCTGCAGCTGCTCGCCGCCGCGCTCGGCAAGATGATCGATGCCTCGCCCGCCGCGCGCGAGCGCATCGGCGCCGCCCAGCGGCAGATCGCCGCGGCAATCGGCGCCGGCGACGGCGAGCGCGCGGCCGAGTGGATGGCAAAGCACGTCCGCGACTTCCGCCGCGGCTTCGAGATCGGCCGGATCGATCTCGACGCGCCGCTGCTCTGAGGCGGGCCGCTGCTATGATCGGCGAAGGCGCCGCGGATGAGACCGGTTCCGCGCCGGTCTCCGCCACCCAGCGGATAGGCGGTGGCATTCATCGGCACGCGCGCAGCGACGCCGTTAGACGGTCCGAGCAGCAACTGCCCAACGCCACGCCCCGAAACGGCTGCACGCGCCAGCACGTCCACGACCTCGCTGTAGTCCGCAAAAAGCCAGTCAAGCATGTGTCGGCGCGAGGAAAAAGCAGAAACTCGACGCTCGTTCGATGGATCGGGCAGCCATTGAAGCGATCCGCATTGGAGCGGTGCGTGATGATTCGGGCCTCGATTGCCGAGCACTGTGGGTTGCGCTTGAGCCTGGTGTCGGTCGGGCGGCAGCACCTGGGAGGTCAAGGGCGGCGTCGGTGCCGGGGTATTCATCTGCTTCCTGAGAAGAATAGCGCGGTGGGCCGCTCACGGCTCGAGGAGCCTGAAGATCTGCATCGCACCCTCCTCGGTCGGCTGCGATATTTGCAAAAATCACCCGAGCGAATCCGCAGCTTCTTCCAGATGCCTGAGACCAAGTACGCTGCGTAAATGTGTACTACTCAACGTGATGGTTAGTAGATAGCGATAGATGCCGATCAACCGGCATCCGCTTCAAGCAACGTAAACTGCGACCGACCAATCAACTTCCTGAAGTCACGATCAAAACTCACCAAGTGCTCACCGAGGTGGATCGTCGCCGCGGCAAGCCATGCATCCGGCACGGCATTTCCTTTGAGCTGCTTCTCAATGCAAAGTTGCCGCAGGCGCGGCCACTCAGGGCCGAGCGACGCGAGGTGGACACCTTGAGCGGCAAGCAGCGCATCAACAAAGGCCAGGGCGTCGTCTACCGGCGTCGGGTCCTGGAAAATCTTGGGACTGCTCACCAGCCGCAGGAAGCTGGCCAGCACCATTGGCATAAGAATTAGCGTGCCGCCCGAAGCGGCAGCAGAGGCGGCGTCTTCAAGCCAGCTACGAGCGATACGGTGGTGCGGATGGTCGCTGCGCGACGCGGCAACGAGGACATTGACGTCAGGCGTCATCGCCCAAAGCTGCCAACATTGCCTTGTTGCTCAGCGGATCGACGCCAGCCGCTAATCCGCCGCGTCCCTTAAATACCGGAAGGCGCAGCTTGCCGCGTTGGGGCGCCGCCTGGCTTCGAAGTCGGAGCTGGAGACCCTCCTCAATCACACGGGTCAGGCTGGTGCGCTGCTGGGCGGCCAGCGCCTTGGCATCGGCAAGCAACTGGTCGTTGATGTCGAGCGTCGTTTTCATGGGCCCATCATACAGAATTCTGTATTTAAATGGCAACAGAGAGCCGAAGAACCGCGA
>JAGWPY010000224.1 GCA_028870275.1 Gammaproteobacteria bacterium
GAACAGGTAGCTGTAGCTGTCGTACTGGCTCACCGTGAACATCACGTAGGACTGCGGCACGCCCGTGACGGCGCTCACGTCGAACAGCATGAAGTATCGCTGGCCGACGCCCGCCTGGTAGTTCTGCAGCACCTGCGCCGGAGTGAGCGCTCGGTCGTGGATCGCGACGAATTTGATCAGACCCGACCAGGAGCGGTCGCCCGAGACCTCGTTGCCGAGGACCAGCGCGAAACTCGAGTCCCAGTTGGCGAGCGTGCCGCCCGCCTGCGGGTCCGTGACCGGGATCTGCTGGCCGTTCACGTAGAGGCGCCGGCCGTTGACCGGGTCGTAGGTGAGCACCACGTGCTGCAGCGCCGCCTGCAGCACGTTCGCACCGTCCGGAGTCGCGAGCTGCGGCATGCCGTTCAGGTCGGAGAGCGAATTGCGCAACATGAAGTCGTAGTTCTGATTGGTCTGGCCGAGCGTGAAATTGCGGGCGCTGTCGCCGCCCGAGTAGCTCACCATGTAGGAGTTGTTCGCGTTGAGGCTCGCCGGGGCGACCCATGCCTCGATCGAGAACTCGCCCGTCGACTCGATGAGATCGTAGATCTTCTTGCTGGCCCCGGTGGAGGCCTGAGCCTTGCCGCCGGGTGCGACGTTGATTCCCCATCCGCCGGCCCAGGTCACAGGCCCGCTCAGGGTCATGTCCGCCGCCGGATCGACGCCGCTCGTGTCGTAGGCGACCGTGCCCGAGCCGGTCTGGAACTCGTACTTGGCGATCACGTTCTGGTCGAAGCGGCTGTTGCCGCTCGCGACGATGCCGTCGGAGAGCAGCAGCGCCTTGCTCACCACCAGGGCCGGATCGATGCTCGTCGGCGTGAGCATACCGGCGAACTGCTGGATCGCGGCGAGCATTTGCGCGGCGTCGTTCGAGCACACGTCCCAGCAGTTGTGCGACTCGGTGGCGAGTCGAACGTAGAAGCGCGAATTCGTCGGCGTGTTCAGATCGATCTTCGCGATCGCGTTCTGATACGCCGTCGTGGCGCTGCCGTCCGCGTCGAGCGGAGCGGCGAAATACGGCGACTGCGGCACCGCCGCCGCCGGCGAGTGGCAGCGTGAACAGTGCGCCCAGAGCAGAGGATAGACCGTCTGCTGGAAGTCGGCCGCGCTCGCCGGGAAGTTGATGCTCTGCCCGACGGTGCGCACCGGCGGCGCGGTCAGCTTGACCTTGGTCCCGGTCCCCGAGGCGGCGCCCGCCCAGTTGCTGATCCAGGTGGTGAGGATCTGCGCGCAGGCGTTGTTGTCGGCCAGCCAGCAGTTGTGGCCGCCGGCGACCTTCAGCACCAATTTCGACTGACTCGGGTTCTGCAGGTCAACGACCGTGTTCGCCTGGGCATAGGCGAGATTCACGTCGTCGCTTCGCGCGAAATTCGGCATCTGCGCCGGAGAGGTCGCGTTGTGGCACTGGCCGCAACGGTTCTGGCTGCGCACGTTGTTCCAGAAGCTGACCGCGAAGGCCTGCACGTCGGCGGTGGCCGGCGCCGGGCCGGTGTACGCATTGGCCTGGCTGGTGGGCGCGACCGCCGGGGCGGCCGTGGTCGGCGCCCCCCCGCTGCTGCAGCCGCCGAGCGCGGCCAGGGCCGCCAATGCGATCGAGAACGACACATTGCGCACGAGCTTCATGGTCAGTTCCCCATGCAGTAGACCGCTGCCTCGGCGAACACCTCGCGCAGCGAATAGTTGTGCGACTGGAACGAGGAGATCATCTGCGCGACCTGGGTGCGGTCGGCGGCGTTGCTCGGCGCCCGGTAGCAGACGTCCTTGAAGACGCGCGTCACCTGGCAACTCGCGAACGCCTGGCTGTTGCCGAGCTCCTGGCCGAGAGACTTGGCGCCCTCGCCGCTGCCGGGCAGCGCGCTCGACCAGCCGAGCAGCGCATTCGGACCACTGCGCCAGCGGTTGTCCCAATGATCGTCGGTGGTCACGTAGCCCTGCGGGAAATTGGTCGCGTTGATCAGGTATTTGGGCTGGACCTGGCCCGGCGTGTACACCAGCGACTGCGTCGTATCGTCGAAGTTGTAGTACGCGAAGGCCTGGTCCATCGGATCCATGCCGCTGTGACAGCCGATGCAGTTGTTGAGGAACAGGCGGCTGTCCCCGCCGGGACTGCGGGTGACGTCCTGGCGGATCCTGTCGGGCGGCCGCGAGGTATCCATGATCGTCTGCAGGTCGGCGCACAGATGGTTCATCATCGTGAATCGGAACATCGCCCGATTGGTGCCCTTCTCGAAGAACGCGGCCGCGGCGGCCCGCGAGGTGAGCACACCGGCCGTGGCCGAGGGCGGCAGGCCGTTCACCGAGGACTGCGGCACCGCCACCAGGTGAGCCTTCAGGTCGACTCCCTGGTCGTCGAGCGCCTGGTACATGTCGTTGTTCGAGTTCGAGTAGGCGGGAAGCCCGAGGCTCGGATCGGCCACATAGACCAGATCCGCCGACAGCAGGGTGTTGAACGGCACGTCGTCGCGCACCATGCCGATCACCGTGGCGACGTAATCGTTGAGCGGCGCGAACACCGTCTGGGCACGATTGGTCCAGGGCATCGCCATATTTCGCAACGTGTCGTCGTAGAAAGCCGGATCCTGGGTCGCGAGCAGCGCGGCGCTGAGCGGATCGGTCTGCGTCATCTGGGCGAGCACCGCCGCAGGCGCCGGTACCCCGGCGATCCGGCTGTAGATGCGCTCGGCTTGCGTAGCCGTGGTGTTCGCGGCGTACAGAGGCGCGGCGAGGCAGAGTCCCGCGCAGCCGATCAGCCAGGGCCAGCATCGCAGCCAGGCCGCGCGTCCCGCAGTTCGCGGCCGGCGCCGTACGCTCGGTTCGACGACGTGTTCTTTCATGGATTCGTCCGCTCGCATGGTGGTCGATCGATTCCTGGTTGTTGCCCAAGACCAACTGTGGCTGGGAATATACGCAGCGATTCCCGGGCACGTGCATCGTCGGTACGCGGCGACGTCGGCTTTTCGCGACAGTGACGGAGCCTGCGGCGGCGCGTATAAGCTGCGACACCGCTTGAGAATTCGGCGGCTCGCAGTCGCCTTAAGGATCGACCGATGCCGCGCGGACGTTCCGTGAGTGCGTTAACAAAATGACCAGATGCGTCCCCGCAAGATGCCCCGAATGACGATCAGAACACCCCGCATCGGCCGCACGGTGGCCTGGGCGGCGCTGCTCGCCCCGCTCGCGGGGCTGCTCGGCTGTCACAGCGCGGTGAGCGGCCACGCGCCTGGCCTCGCCGGCGGCCAGACCCTGAGCCCCGGAGAATTCAGCTATCCGCTCGCCTACGTGAAGCGTCCGGTGCCGAAAACCGACGTCGATGCCCGCGACCTCGTCGAGATGACTCCCGGCGGCGATCTGTACGTGCGCGATCAGGCGAGCGCCGGCGCTCCCGAGACCAACGTGACCGCGACGATCACCAAGGGTCAGGGCGACGTACGCGACCTCGACGTCTCGCCGGACGGCACCAGGCTGGTGTTCGCACTGCACCTGCCGCTCATCAAGAATGCCATGCCGAACCAGCAGACCACCTGGAACATCTACGAGTACGACGCGACCACGAAAACGGTCACCCAGCTGACCAACAACGACATCACGATCGGCGACGACCTCGGACCGCACTTCCTGCCCGACGGGCGCATCGTGTTCGCCTCGACGCGTCAGACCGCGACCGAGGCGATCGAACTCGACGAGAACCGGCCGCAATACCCGGCGCAGACCGAACAGGGCTTCAGTCCCCAGCAGGGCGTGTTCCAGCTGCATGTCATGAACGCCGACGGCAGCAACGTTCACCAGATCACCTTCAACGCCGGCCACGACTTCGACCCCTCCGTGCTCAACGACGGCCAGGTGGTTTTCTCGCGCTGGGAACGCGTCGCCGGCACCGACGAGATCAACCTCTATCGCACCAATCCCGACGGTACGGGGCTCGAGCTGTACTACGGCGCGAACAGTCACGCGACCGGCGCGAACGCCGCGGGCACCAACACCAACGTGATCCAGTTCCTCGCGGCGCGACAGCGGCCGGACGGACGGACCCTGTCGATCGCCCGGCCTTTCCTCGGCACCCAGCAGGGAGGCGACGCCCTGCTGCTCGATGCGGAGGAGTTCGTCGAGTACGACCAGACGACGCTCGCCGCCTCCGGCGCGGTCGGTCCTGCCGAGCAGAGCGCGACCGACCTCGGCGTGACCACCGACGCGAATCTGCCCTCGCTCGGCGGACGAATCGCCTCGGTCTATCCGCTCTACGACGGCACCAACCGGATGATCATCAGCTGGTCGCCGTGTCTGCTGCTCGATTCCACGGTCACGCCACCGGCGACCCAGGTCTGCACCGCCTCGAGCGCCTCGAGCCCCACCGCGCAAATGGCGCCCCCTCAGTACACGCTCTGGGTCTACGACCCGTCGAACGGCACCCTCACGCCCCTGCTGAGCGCCGCGGCCGGCATCGAGATCGTCGATCCGGTGATCATGCAGCCGCGCTCGCCTGCGCCGACCTTCATACCCGACGCGGTGCCGACCGGGAACGCGGCGAATCTCGCCAACGCGAACGTGGGCATCCTCGAGATCCGCAGCGTCTACGACGTCGATGGCAA
>JAGWPY010000225.1 GCA_028870275.1 Gammaproteobacteria bacterium
CCGATCTCGGGCTCGCGCTGAGCCTCGAGGCCCAGTCCCACCTGCGCGAGGACCTGCGCCTGCTGGTGATGTCGGCGACGCTCGACTCCGAACCGCTCGCGCGCCTGCTCGCGGAGCCGCCACGCCTCGTGGCCAAAGGTCGCAGCTACGCGGTGCGCACGCAGTACTGGCCGAGGCGTGCCGATCTGACCGTCGAGCAGCAAACCGCGCAGGTGATCACGCGGGCACTCGCCGCGGACGAGGGCGATTTGCTGTGTTTCCTGCCGGGCGCGGCCGAGATCCGCCGTGTGGCGAAGTCCCTGGACGAGCGTGCGCTCTCCGATCATGTGCGGATCATGCCCCTCTACGGCGAACTCGATCCGGGCGCGCAGGACGCAGCGCTGGCGCCGGCCGCCGATGGGATCCGCAAGGTGGTGCTCGCAACCTCGATCGCCGAGACCAGTCTGACGATCGAGGGTGTGCGCATCGTGGTCGACTCGGGCCTGAGCCGCCACGCCGAGTTCGATCCGGTATCCGGCATGAGCCGACTCGCGACCACCAGGGTCTCGCAGGCGTCCGCGGACCAACGCCGTGGCCGAGCTGGCCGGCTCGCCCCGGGCGTTTGCCACCGCCTCTGGTCCGAAGGCGCGCACGCCTCGCTCGCGGCGCATACGGATCCCGAAATCGTCCGCGCCGACCTCGCACCGCTCGCGCTCGAACTCGCCCTCTGGGGTTCGGACGATGCGGCCGAGCTCGCCTGGCTCGATCCCCCGCCTGCGGCCCACCTCGACCAGGCGCGCGATCTGCTGCGCGAGCTCGAGGCGATCGATGCGCAGGGTCGGATCACGGCGCATGGCCGCGAGATCGCCGCGCTCGGCGCGCATCCGCGCCTCGGACACATGTTGCTCGGCGCGGGCGCGCTCGGCGCCTCCCGGCTCGCCTGCGATCTCGCCGCGATCCTCGAGGAACGTGACCTGCTGCGCGGTTCTGCGGGCGCCCGTGACGCCGACGTCCGGCTGAGATGCGCGCTGCTCGCGAATTCCGCTGCGCCGATGCCGGCGGGACTCGCCGTCGACGGCGCCGCGCTCGCCCGAGCCCGGCGCCAGGCGGGCACCTGGCGTCGTGCGCTCGGCGCTCCGGCTGACACCGTCGATCGAGACCGCTGTGCGGGCATGCTGCTGGCGCTCGCCTATCCGGATCGGATCGCGCGCGCGCGCGACGAGCGCGGCCGTTTCCTGCTCGCGAACGGCCGCGGCGCGCGATTTGCCGAGCCCCAGGCGCTCGCTGGCGAAACCTATCTGGTCGCCGCCTCACTCGACGGCGCGGAACGGGAAGCGCGTATCCATCTGGCCGCACCCGTGCAACACGAGCAACTGCAGTCAGCCTTCGCGCAACGCATCGAGGATCGCGCCGAGATCGTCTGGGACTCGCGGCGACAGGCGGTGAGGGCGCGCCGCGAGCGCCGCCTGGGAGCGATCGTCCTGGAATCATCCGAGATCGCCGACGCCGATCCCACGCGCCTCGCCGAGGCCATGCTCGCCGGCCTCGCCGAACTCGGCATCGGGGCACTGCCTTGGACTCAGGAGCTGCGCCAATGGCAGGCGCGGGTCGCCTTGCTGCGCAGGGTCGCCGTCGCCGCGCCGGCGCCCTGGCCGGATCTTGCCGATGCGACCCTGGCGTCCACCCTGGAGGAGTGGGCTTCGCCCTGGCTGCAGGGATGTTCCCGGCGCGAGCATCTCGCCCGCGTCGATCTGACCAACGCGCTGCGAGGCCGCCTGACGCACGCCCAGACGGTCATCCTGAACCGTGAGGCACCCACTCATCTCGAGGTGCCGAGCGGTTCGCGCATCGCCATCGACTATCTGGACGGCGAGGTGCCGAGCGTTTCGGTCCGACTCCAGGAAATGTTCGGCCTGACGAGCACGCCGCGCATCGCCGCGGGACGGGTCGCGCTGCTGATCAAGCTGCTCTCGCCCGCAGGCCGCCCGGTGCAGGTCACGAGCGATCTCGACAGCTTCTGGCAACGCGGCTACCACGAGGTCCGCAAGGACCTCAAGGGACGTTATCCGAAGCACTACTGGCCCGAGGATCCGCACACGGCGGAGCCGACGCGGCGGGTACGCCCCCGATGAGCGCGCAGCGCGCCGGCGCACCGAATGGGTCGGCCACCGACCACCGCGCCACCGCGGCCTGGATCGCGGCCGGTCTCGCCCTGTTGATCGCCTGGGGATCGCTCTATCCGCTCGACTTCCGCTGGCCTGATGCGGCGGCCCTGCATCGGCGCATCGGCGCCGTCGCCGAACACCTTTATTCGCGCACCGACGTGATCGCCAATGTCCTGCTGTACCTGCCGCTCGGCGCGGCATTGCGGCTCTGCGGGGGTGGCGCAGGATCGTCGCGGCGGATCGCGATCGCCGTGCTGACGAGTTCGCTCCTGTCGGCCGTGCTCGAGATCGCGCAGCTGTTCACGCCGCACCGCGTGACCAGCGTGTTCGACTGGGCCCTGAACACCGTCGGAGCGGCCTGCGGCGCCGCTGCGGTGGCAGCGTACCTGAGCATCGGCCGCGGCCGGCCACACGCGAGCCTGCGGCATCCGCGACCGGCGCTGGTGCCGTTCAGCCTGCTGTCAATCTGGCTGATCGGCGAGTTCACGCCCTACCTGCCGTCCCATCGGCAGATCCCGATCGGCCGGTTGTGGTGGGCCCTGCTGCACGGTCACGCACCTCCGCTCTCGCACTGGTGCCTGGCGCTGACCCGCTGGTGGATCATCGCCGAATGCATTCGCCAGATCTGGCGTCCTCGCTGGGCCTTGCCGCTGCTGGCGAGTCTGATCGCGCTCACGGCGCTCGAGCAGGCCTACATCGGCACCGATCATCGCGGCATCGAGGAACTGCTGACCTGGGCGGCGATGCCGCTGCTCGTGCTGGCGACGCGGCGCTCGACGGTGCGCGCGCGCGCCTGGTGCACGATCCTCGGCTGCCTCGCCGTGCTCGCCACCGCGAACCTCGCAGCCATAACGCTGCCGCCCCGCGCGGGGGTGTTCCACTGGGTGCCGTTCTCCGGCACGCTGCTCGCATCGCGCGACTACCGTCCGCTGCTCGATGCGCTGTTCCTTCTAGGGGCGCTGTTCTGGTCGCTCGCGACCGTCCTGGGGCGGGTCGGGGCCGCCTTCGCGCTGACCCTGGCCGCGAGCGTGGCGGTCGAGATCGTTCACCTGTGGACACCGCCGCACCGGGCCGAGGTGACCGATCCTCTGCTGGTGATCGCGCTGCTAATCGCGTTCGCGGCGGCGCGTCGGCATCAGCGCTATGCATTCGGCTCCGACGCGAGAGAACACGATGGGTAGACCTGTGGCGCATCCGAACGCAGCGCCGCCGCGAACACCATGGCGAGGACTCGAGGCGTGCCCGGGAGGGCCGCTCAACCGACGAGGCATCATTCGATGAAGGACATCCTGCGCCGGCGCTTCGCCGAACCGTTGCTCGCTCTGCTGGGCCAGGGCGTCGCGCCCGATCGGCTCGCGCTGAGCGTGGCGATCGGGGTGGTGATCGGCAATGTGCCGATCCTCGGCATATCGACGGTGCTTTGCGCGGGAATCGCGCTCGCGTGGCGCCTGAACCTGGTCGCGATCCAGTTGGCTCAGGGCGCGATGGCGCCGACCCAGCTGCTGCTGATCGTGCCGTTCGTGAGAATCGGCGAATGGCTGACCCGGTCCACGCCCGAGCCGATCTCCGTGAGGGCGGACCTGGCGCTCGTTGCCCGCAGCCCCGGCCAGGCGCTCGATGTGCTCTGGAGGGCCGGCTTGCACGCAGGACTCGCCTGGTCGCTGATCGCGCCGCCGGTCGCGTTCCTGCTCTACCTGGGTCTCACGCCGGCGTTCGAGCGCGCGGCCGCGAGGATGAAACGATGAACGCCCCGACCGAGACCACCACGCTCGCGCTGCGCCTGCTCGAACGAGGCCTGCTTCCCGACGCGCTGGTCCGCTTCGGCATCCGCAGACTCCTGCGCGCGAGACTCGCGGAGGAGGACCGCGGCGGCGCGGAGGCGCAGCAGGCGCATCTGATGCGATTGATCGAGGGGCTCGAGGCGAGTCCGATCGCGATCGACACCCAGGCGGCCAACGAACAGCATTACGAGCTGCCGAGCGGCTTCTTCGAGCGCGTACTCGGACCCAGGATGAAATATTCCTGCGCCTACTATCTCGACCCCGCGGACACGCTGGCCGCGGCCGAGGAACGCATGCTCGAGCTGACCGCCGAACGTGCGGCGCTCGCCGACGGGGACCGGATCCTCGAGCTCGGTTGCGGCTGGGGCTCGCTGTCGCTGTGGATGGCGCAGCGCTACCGGAACTCGCCGATCACCGTCGTTTCGAATTCGCGCTCACAACGGGCATTCATCGAGGCGCGGGCGGCCGAACGCGGCCTCGACAACCTCGAGGTCCTGACGCGCGACGTGAATCTGCTCGAGTTCCCGGCGGATACGCGCTTCGACCGGGTCGTCTCCGTCGAGATGTTCGAGCACATGCGCAATTACCGGCTCCTGATGCGGCGCATCGCCTCCTGGCTACGTCCGGGGGGCAGCCTGTTCGTGCACATCTTCACGCACGCGCGCTATGCATATCCGTTCGAAATCCGTGACCCGAGCGACTGGATGGCACGCTATTTCTTCACCGGCGGGATCATGCCGAGCGACGATCTGCTCTTGTATTTTCAGGACGATCTGCGCCTGCGCGGACACTGGCAGGTCGACGGGACGCATTATCAGCGGACCAGCGAGGACTGGCTGCGCAACATGGATCGGCATCGAGCCGAGCTCGAACCGATCCTCGCACAGACCTACGGCGCGGCGAACCTGCGTCGTTGGTGGAACTATTGGCGCGTGTTCTTCATGGCCTGCGCCGAGCTCTGGGGATACGCCGGGGGGCGCGAGTGGCTGGTCTCGCACTACCGGTTCGAGAAGCCCGATCCGCGCGCCTGAGCGGCGTCGCACGCCGCCGCGCCTCTAGCCGGTCTCGAAGTCGAGCCCGAGCTGCGGATCCCGGTCGGCGGGGACGCGAAACGCCCCGACCTCCAGCTGGACGCGCTCTCCCGCCGCGAGGCCGAACCGCCGGCAGGCGAGCGCGAAGCGTTGCGCGAGCAGCCGCGCCTCGACACCCCGGCCGGCCATGCGCGAACCGAACCGCGCATCGTTCAGACGGCCCTCCCGCATCGCGGCGATCCGCGACAGCACGTGCGCCGCTCGCAGCGGCAGATGGTCGTGGAGCCAGCGCTCGAACAGCGGTGCGACTTCATGCGGCAGACGCAGCAGGACGTAGCCCGCGCTGCGCGCACCGGCCGAGGCCGCGGCCTTAAGGATCGCCTCGAGCTCGTGGTCGTTGACCGCCGGGATCATCGGCGCGGCCAGCACGCCCACCGGTACGCCGCGGCGCGCGAGCGCCTCGATCGCCTGCAGTCGGGCGCGCGGAGAGGGTGTCCTCGGCTCGAGTCCGCGCTTGAGTGCCTCGTCCAGGGTCGTGACGCTGACCATCACCCGGCAGAGGCGCAATTTGGCCAGTTCACCGAGCAGGTCGAGATCACGCAGGATCAGATGACTCTTGGTGACGATCGTCACGGGATGCCGGAAGCGCAGCAGCACCTCGAGCAGTGATCGGGTGAGGCCGATGCCGCGTTCGATCGGCTGGTAGGGATCGGTATTGGCACCGAGCTGTATGGCCTGCGGGCGATAGCCCGGTCGCGACAGTTCGCGCTCGAGGAGTTCGGCGGCGTTCTGCTTGTAGTAGAGCCGTGTTTCGAAATCGAGACCGGGCGAGAGGTTCAGGTACGCATGCGTCGGCCGCGCGAAACAATAGATGCAGCCGTGCTCGCAGCCTCGATAGGGATTGATCGAACGCGAGAACGGCAGATCCGGGGAGTCGTTGCCGGAGATGATTCGTCGTGAGCGCTCGGCACGGACCTCGGTCCGGGGCCCGCCAGCACCGCCCCGATCGTCCGCCGCCTCCTCGGCAGGCTCGACGCGGTATCGTTCGAAACGTCCCTCGCGGTTGTCCGCCGCACCCCGGCCTTTGATGATCGCGCCCACCCGGAGACTGTACGGATATACAGTCTCTCGCGCAACCGGCCCCCGCCGCGCAACCGGGGCCCCGCCTTGCGGCCCCGCCGATCCTCAGGTCAGCGGCCCTTGCGCCGGCTCTCGATGCGCCCTCAATTCGTCGAACGAGCGCATGCGCCTCAATGGCGGAAACAGGACCCAGGCCCAGAGTGCCGCGACGACCAGCGTGGCGGCGCCTCCGGCGACGATCGCCGGTACGAGTCCCAACCAGGCCGCGGTCAGACCAGACTCGAACTCGCCGAGTTCGTTCGACGCACCGATGAA
>JAGWPY010000226.1 GCA_028870275.1 Gammaproteobacteria bacterium
GAGCACGGTGCCGGCCGCGACGCTGCGACCCTCGTCGAACGGCAGACGGGTGATCGCCGCCTGGACCGCGCTGAAACTGAGCACGCTTTCGTGGGCCTCTATGTTGCCGGAGACCAGCCGCTCGCCGGCCGGCTGGTCGGGACCGAACACCAGGCGATGCGCCGCGGGCCAAAATCCGACCGCAAGCGATGCGAGCACGGCGGCCGCGACCGCGATGCCGACCTTGCGAGGAGTCAATGCCATGGGGGATACCTCATTGCCGCGGCCGATTCAGGGCGTTCAAGGGTGTGCACCCCCGCCCATGGCCTGATAGAGCGCGGCGCTGTCCGCGAGCCGTGCCGCCCGCGCGGCGATCAGTCCGACATGAATCTGGTCGATTTGCTGCTCGGCCAGGAGTAGCTGGACATAGCTGGCGACGCCGAGCCCGTACTGCCGCGACACGAGCGCGCCGGCTCGTCGCGCCGAGGAGTACGCGGCCTGTTGTCGCTGCAGAACCTCGGCGTCCGCGTCCAGCTGCCTGAGCGCATCGGCGACATCGCGCAGTGCCTGCAGCACCGTCTGCCGATAGTTCGCGCCGACCGCCTGAAGACTTGCCTCGGCGGCGCGCGCCCCGGAGCGAAGCCCGGCGTTGAACAGTGGCTGGGCGAGGGAGCCGGCCAGACTCCACACGGCCGAGCCCGGACCGAACAGGGCTCCCGTGGTCAGGGCGGCGCTGCCGAGGCTCGAGGACAAGTTGATTTGCGGATAGAGTGCCGCGACCGCGACGCCGTATTGGGCCGTAGCGGCGTGCAGAAGCGCGCTCGAGGCTTGCACGTCCGGACGTGCACGCACCAGCTCGGAGGGTACGACCAGCGGCAGTCGTGCCGGCAGCGTGAAATCGCTCATCGCGAAGCGTGGCACGGCGGCGTCGCCCGGCGGGCGGCCGAGAAGCACGGCGAGCTGGTGAGTCGTGCGTTGGAGGCGGTTGCGCAGTGGCGGCAGGGTCGCGCCGGTCTGTTCAACGGTCGTGCGCAGCGCGAGCACCGCCGCGTGCGAACCGGTGCCGAGGCGCTCCGCGCGCCGGGCGATCTCCAGTTGGCGTCTCTGCCGCGCAAGCATACTCTGCGTGGCGTCGATCTGCGCCGACAGCTCCGCTTCGGCGAGCGCGGTCGTAACGACGTTCCCGGCGAGCGTCACGCGCGCGCCCGCGAGTTCGAAGCGGCGGTAATCGACCTGAGCGGCGAGAGCCTCGAGGGCGCGGCGATTGCCGCCGAACAGGTCGAAAGTGTAGTTCACCGCCACCGATGCGTTGAACAGGGTATACGTCGTCTGCGGAAAGCGCGGCTGCCCGACGCTCGCTCCGTTGATCTCCTCGCGGGCCGCGCCGAGCCGACCGCCGATCGTCGGGATCCGCGTCGAACCGGACTGGGCCGCCTGGATCTCGCGGGCTTCGTCGAGGCTCGCGGTGGCGCTCTCGAGCGTCGGGCTGTTGCGCATGGCCTCGGCCACGGTGGCGTCGAGTTTGGGCGAACCGAAGTTCCGCCACCAGTCGTACTCGACGACGTTCGCGGCGTCGAAACGTTGCGCGGCGCCGAACGGGCCGCGCGTCGCGACGGTGGTCGCGGGCTGAGGCTCGCGGGTGTAGGTGCGACCGGGTGGCGGCGGGGGCGCGCGATAGTCCGGTCCGACTGCGGAACATGCGGTCAGCGCAAGGCCGAGCGCAATGGTCGCGGCAATCGCGGGCAAGGCCGGCATGGAGGAGCTAGGCATGGCTCGCTTTCTGCAAACCATCGTTCGGGGACATCGCCATATTCTCAGTGCCGTGGCCTGATGCGCACTAGCATATGTACTTATTGCCCGTCGCGTAAGTGCCGTGGACGTGGCCCCGCGCCGCAAGCCGATCCCGCGGCCATGTATACTTTCGAACGCAATCGCTCGTGACCTCTGGTCCCTCGGGGTCGCGTACCCGCGGCGCACGGAGGGAATCCGCGCAGATCCGCCAAGGAGTCGTTCGTGAGCGCACCGACCTACGATGCGATCATCATCGGATCCGGTGCTGGTGGCGCCGCCACCGCGCTGCCTCTGGTGCGCGCCGGTCGACGGGTGCTGATGCTCGAGCGCGGCGAATTCCTGCCACGCGACGGCAGCACGCTGGATGTGCACCGCGTGGTCGAGCGCGGCGCGTTCCTCGCCGGGGAGCCGTGGCGCGATGCCGACGGCCGCCGCTTCGAACCCCAGGAACACTACAACGTCGGCGGCAAGACGAAATGGTACGGGGCCGCGCTGTTCCGTTTCGACCCCCGGGAGTTCGCCGCCGATCCGTCTTACGGCTGCCCGGCCTGGCCGATCTCGCTCGCCGATCTGGAGCCCTACTATGCCGAGGCCGAATCTCTGCTCGGCGTGCGCGAGTTCCGGGCGGAGCCGGGCCTCGAGTGGATCATCGGGCGCCTGAGGCGCTCGAGTCCCGCCTGGCAGGCGGCGCCGATGCCGATGGGGCTCTCCAGCGACATCGCTTTCCATCCCGAGGAGGCTGCGCATTTTGACGGCTTCGCCTCGGTGCGCGGCCTCAAGGGGGAGGTCGAGTCCCGGTTCCTGCCCCTGCTGCGCCAGTGGGAGCAGTTCGAGCTCCTGAGTGGCGTCGAGGCGAGCGCCCTGCTCGGCGATCCTCGGGAACCGCGCCGCGTTCGCGGTGTCCAGACGAACGACGGACGGCAATGGTGGGCCCGCGAGGTGGTGCTCGCGGCCGGTGCACTGCATTCGCCGCGACTGCTGGAGCGTTATCTCGCGCAGTCCGGCCTCGCCGCGGGCCTGCCGGTATCCGCCGCCGTCGGCCGGAACCTGAAGATGCACGTGCTCACCGCGATGGTGACGTTCTCGTCCCGGCCGATGGACGATCTGCTGCGCAAGACCCTGGTGCTGACCCATCCCGATCATCCGCATTCGAGCGTGCAACCCCTCGGCTTTGACGCCGAGCTGATCGCGACGCTGATCCCGCGATGGGTGCCGCGCTTCGCCGCGCGGGCGCTCGCGCGCCGGGCCTACGGGTTCTTCCTGCAGACCGAGGACTCGTCGGCCGCGGAGAATCGCGTGTTCGAACGGGGCGATGGCGGCGGGCTCGAGCGCGTCATGGATTACCGCCTCTCGCGCCTGACGGCCGCGGCGCGCGAGCATCGGTCGTTCACGAAGACCCTGAGCCGCTCGTTCTGGCGCGCAGGACTTCCTTCGGTCTCCCGGCGCATGGATCTTTCGGGTACCGCGCACGCCTGCGGGACACTCGCGGCCGGGACCGACCCGCGCCGTTCGGTGGTCGATGCGCAGGGGCGGGTGCACGGGCTCGAGGGGCTGTACGTCGCCGACGGCAGCGTACTCACGCGCATCAGCCGGGTGAATCCGGCGCTGACGATCTACGCCTGGGGGTTGCGCCTCGGCGCCCACCTGGCTCGATGAGGCACAGAATCATGTCCGCAAGCGAATCTGGTTCCGATCCGCGATCCGAGCAAACGCGCGATCCGGTGTGCGGCATGACGGTCGATCCGGCGACCGCGGAACATCGAGCGGAATACGACGGGCGCACCTTCTTCTTTTGTTGCGCAGGCTGTCAGAAGAAATTCAGCGCCGATCCGCTCCGCTACCTGCGGCCGGCGACCACCCAGGCGCCGCCATCGCCGCAACTCGAAGGGGCGATCCACACCTGCCCGATGCACCCGGAGATCCGCAACGAGGGGCCGGGAACCTGTCCGCTGTGCGGCATGGGGCTCGAGCCTCTGGCGATCAGCAGCGAGATTCCCGACAATCCCGAACTGCGCGACATGAGCAGACGCTTCCTGATCGGCGCGGTGTTCGCCCTGCCGGTCGTCATCCTCGAGATGGGCGCGCATGTCCCGGGACTGCACCTGCATCGCCTCCTCGCGCGAGCAACATCGACCTGGATCCAGTTCGCGCTCAGCACGCCGGTGGTGCTCTGGTGCGGGAGGCCGCTGTTCGAGCGCGCCTGGCAGTCGATCCGGCATCGCGCGCCGAACATGTTCACGCTGATCGGGCTCGGTGTCGGCGCGGCCTATGTGGACAGCCTCGTGGCGCTGTTCCTACCCGGCTGGTTTCCGGCCGAGACGCGTGCGGCCGACGGTTCCATCCCGGTCTACTTCGAGGCCTCCGCGGTGATCACCGTGCTCGTGCTGCTCGGTCAGGTGCTCGAGCTCCGGGCGCGCGAGCGGACCGGCGGCGCGATCCGCGCGCTGCTGAAGCTCGCGGCAAAGACCGCATGGCGCGTCGGAGCGAATGGCGAGGAACAGGAAGTGGCCATCGATGCGCTGCAGGCTGGCGATCGCCTGCGCGTGCGGCCCGGTGAGACCGTGCCGGTCGACGGCACCGTGATCGAAGGGCGCGGCGCGATCGACGAATCGATGGTGACCGGCGAGTCGATGCCGGTCGAGAAGTCGCCGGGTGCACGGCTGATCGGCGGCACGCTGAACGGTTCGGGCGCCCTGGTGATGCGCGCCGACAAGGTCGGCGCCGATACCGTGCTCGCGCACATCATACGGATGGTGGCCGACGCGCAACGGACCCGGGCACCGATCCAGCGTCTCGCGGACCGTGTTTCGGCCTGGTTCGTGCCGGGGGTCGTCCTTGCCGCGGCGCTCGCATTCACCGGTTGGATGCTGTTCGGACCGGTGCCGGCCTTGAGTCACGCCCTGGTTGCCGCGGTCTCGGTGCTGATCATCGCCTGTCCGTGCGCGCTCGGGCTCGCGACGCCGATGTCGATCATGGTCGGGGTCGGCAAGGGTGCGGGAGTCGGCGTGTTGGTCCGCAATGCCGAGGCCCTCGAGCGGTTCGAGAGAGTCGATACCCTGGTTCTCGACAAGACCGGGACCCTGACCGAGGGCCGGCCGCGGGTGCTCGTCTGCGAGGGTCTCGACGCCGCGCCCTCGGACGCTTTGCTCGGCCTCGCGGCCAACGTCGAACGCGCCAGCGAGCATCCGCTCGCGGCGGCGATCGTCCGTGCCGCGTCCGAGCGTCGTCTGCCGAGGCGTCCGGCGCGCGATTTCGAAGCCTTCACCGGCGAGGGTTTCACCGGCATCGTCGATGGGCGGCGCATTGCGATCGGCAATGCGGCGCTGATGCACAGGCTCGGTGCGCCGATCGATGCGCTCGAAGCGCGCGCCACGGTGCTTCGTGCGCAGGCCGCGACGGTGATGTTCGTCGCCATCGACGGCGAAGCGGCGGGACTGGTCGCGGTCGCCGATCCGGTCAAGGCTTCGACACCCGCCGCGCTCGACCGGTTGCGCCGCGAAGGGCTGCGCATCGTCATGGTCACCGGCGATCATCGCGCGACCGCGGATGCGGTCGCGAGACAACTCGGCATCCACGAGGTCGAGGCCGAGGTACTGCCCGAGCGGAAGTTGGCGATCGTTGCGCGCCTGCGCGCCGCCGGAAGGGTCGTGGCCATGGCCGGCGACGGAGTCAACGACGCGCCGGCGCTCGCGGCCGCCGACGTGGGAATCGCCATGGGTACCGGTACCGATGCGGCCATGCAGAGCGCCGGGATCACGCTCGTCCAGGGCGATCTCGCCGGCATCGCGCGGGGCCGGGCGCTGAGCCGGGCGACGATGCGCAACATCCGCCAGAACCTGGTGCTCGCCTTCGTCTACAACGCCCTCGGCGTGCCGCTGGCCGCGGGCGCACTCTATCCCGTGTTTGGTCTGCTGTTGAGTCCGGTCGTCGCGGCGGCCGCAATGAGCCTGAGCTCGGTCTCGGTGATCGGCAACGCCTTGCGGCTGCGGCGCGCCGCATTGTGAGCGGCCGGTCGGGCCGCGTCGCGTTCAGAACTGTGCGTGTAC
>JAGWPY010000227.1 GCA_028870275.1 Gammaproteobacteria bacterium
ATACTTGAGCGGCGGGCGTGCCGTGCGCGCGCTCACCTCGGCCACCGAAGGCCTCGAGATCGCGCTGCTTGCCTGCGGCATCGGTCCGGGCGATGAGGTGATCGTGCCGGCGATGAGTTTCGCGGCGAGCGCCAACGTGATCGTGCGCGTCGGCGCCACGCCGGTGTTCGTCGACGTCGATCTCGCCAGTCGCAATATCGACGTCGCGCTCGCCGAGCGGGCGGTCACGGTGCGCACCCGCGCGATCATGCCGGTGCATTTCTCCGGACTCGCGGTGGATATGGACGGGCTGCTCGAACTGGCCGCGCGCCATCGGCTGCGGGTGATCGAGGATGCCGCGCACGCGATCGGCACGCGGCATCGCGGCCGCGCGATCGGCAGCTTCGGCGACATCGCGGTGTTCAGCTTCCACCCGAACAAGAACATGACCACGATCGAGGGCGGTGCGATCGCGACGGCCGATGCGGAGGTGATCGAACGCATCGAGCGGCATCGCTTCCACGGGATCCGGCGCAACGCCGAGGGCGAGATCGACGTGGTGCTGCCGGGCGCGAAGAGCAACCTTTCCGACATCGCCGCGGTGGTGGGCGTCCATCAGCTTCGCCGGCTGGACGCGTTCAACGCGCGCCGTCGCGCGCTCGCCGGCCGCTATTTCGAACGGCTCGCGGGCGACGGACGTTTTCTGCTGCCGGCGCGCGGTGACGAGGGGCACAGCTGGCACATGTTCACGGTGCTGATCGATTTCGCGTCCCGCCGCACGACTCGCGCGGCGTTTCAGAAGGCGATGGCGGCGCGCGGCATCGGCGTCGGCGTGCACTATCCCTGCATCCCGGGCATGACCTATTACCGCGAGCGGGGCTACCGCGCCGAGGATACGCCGAACGCGGCGCGGATCGGCCGCGAGACCGTGACCCTGCCGCTCTTTCCGGCGATGCGCGACGAGGACGTCGACCGGGTGGTCGAGGCGCTGCACGCCGAGCTCGGCTGACCCGCGGCCTCTGCGCGTGGTGGCGCCGTCAGGGGATGCGCGCCGTGAACCCCAAGTACCAGGTCCGCCCGACCGCATCGTAGGTCGCCGCGTCCGTATAGAGCGGCGCGCCGACCACCACCGGCGGCGCCTTGTCGAACAGATTGGTCACGCCGGCGCGCAGCTCGACTCGGGCGGCGAGTTGCCAGTGGCCGTCCAGATCGAAGTAATGGTAGGGCGGCACGTGCGGGCCCGCCGCGGTCGGTCCCTCGCTCGGCACCCAGTCCGCCATCGCGCCCACCAAACGCCAGCGCAGTGCCGCGCGCAAGCGCCCTACCGAGTAGCCGATCGCGGTGTTGGCCTTCCAGCGCGGATGGGCGAGGTCCGGGCTTGCCGAGGTCGCGACCAGCGTGCCGGCGTAGTCGAAGCTCGGCGCCCCCGGCAGTTCGGCGATGGCGAGCGAGCGCAGGAACGTGAGGTAGGAATCGATCTCGAGGTGGCCGCGGTTGCCCTTGAATCCGAGCGCCTCGAGCGGCGCGCCCCAGTGCCACTCGAGGTCCACGCCGTCGGTGCTGTAGGCGGCGAGATTGCGCCAGACCTCGGTGCCTGAGGTGATGTCGCCGTTCTGAGCGTCGCGCACGAATTGTCGGCAGTAATAGTTCGCCGCCGAATATCCCGGGTTCGCGCCCGAGGCGTCGAAGCAGCGTGCGAGCATCTGATCGAGCGTCATCAGCGCGATCACGCCGTCGATGTGGATCCGGTAGTAATCGATCGTCGCGCGCAGCTCGCGCAGCCAGGGAGTCGAGAATCGCGGCGTGAGCACCAGGCCGAGCGAATAGGTGCGTGCGGTCTCCGGTCGCAGCGCCGGATTGCCGGAGGAGATCCCCGGGATCGACTGCAGTCCGTAGGTGAAGCTCGGATAGAGCGCGGCCGGAACGCCGGTCGCGAGGCACAGCGCACGCACCGCGGCGGCGTTCGCGCCGTTGCGGTAGCTGCTGCCGACTTCGCAAGGGTCGACCGAGACGTTGTCCTGCGCGCGGCG
This sequence comes from Gammaproteobacteria bacterium, assembly GCA_028870275.1. Taxonomy (GTDB): domain Bacteria; phylum Pseudomonadota; class Gammaproteobacteria; order Steroidobacterales; family Steroidobacteraceae; genus Bog-1198. The sequence continues at coordinate 2,010 of JAGWPY010000227.1, forward strand.
CGTCGTGTCGTACAGCTCGCCGAGGCTCGGTGCGCGCAGCGCCCGTTCGACGCCGCCGCGCAGCATGATCTTCGGATCGATCCGCCAGTGGAAGTCCGCCTTCCAGGTGTCGGCGGCGCCGAACACATCGTATTCGGAATGGCGTGCGCCGAGATCGATCGCCGCGTCCTCGGCGTAGCGGGCGTGCGCGAGCAGCGGGATCGAGAGCTCGGCGTAGGCTTCGCGCACGGCCTGTGATCCGGAGGTCGGGCTCACGAGGTCGTAGGAGGGCGAGATCACGTTGACCGGCAGCCCCGCGGGCATCGCATTGAAGGTCGGATCGAGCAGCGCGTCGGGCGAGTACCGGAAACGGTCGCCGCGGTAGTCGGCGCCGAGCGCGAAGCGCAGCTTGCCCTCGGGCAAGCGCGCGAGTTCGCCGCTCAAGGTGCCCTCGACCACCTGTTGGGTCAGGAGATTGGTGTTGTGCGCGGTGCCGACCACGTATTGCAGGCAGCCGGGGCTCAAGGCCTGACCGCCGAGCGGGTTCCACGCATACCCCGCGCAGGATTGGCCGTTCGAGCCGAGATAGTGCGCCGTCCCGTAGAGGATCGTCTCGAGCGCCGGAAGGTTCACGTTGTTCTGCTGGGTGTTGTCGAGCCGGTTTTCGCCATAGCTCGCGTACACGTCCCAGGCGAGTCGCCCGCCGGAGAGCGCGCCGCGCAGTCCGCCGACCGCCTGGTAGTCGTCGTAGTGGAAGGTCTCGATCCGCGGTCCGAATTCGGTGAGCCAGGCGGACATCTGCAGCGGCTGGGTGAGCGCGGCCGGGTCCTGCGGATTGCTGCGCGAGGCGAGGATCGACTGGAGCGCGGCGTTGCCGGCGACGTACGGGTTGTCGAGCGGGATGTCGAGGTACTTGCCCGCTCCGGTGAACGCGGGCGCCTGCAGGTCCTGCGAGGTCGAATGCATGAAACCGAACTGCGCATACGCCCGTACCCGGTCGCTGAACGCGTAATCCATGCGCGTGAACAAGTTGTAGCGGCGCATCGGCACCTGGATCGCGAAATAGGGTCCGAGGTAGGCGTTGATCTGTGTGCAGTCGGGGCTGAGCGCGAGACCGCGCGTCGCCGGCGCGAGCGGTCCGCGGTAGTTCTGTACGCAATTGGGCGCGGCGTTCGCCGTGAAAATCGTTCCATCGTGGTTCACGCCGATCGCGCCGGTATAGGGGCCGCTGCCGATCAGTGGCGAGGTGTTCGGATACTGGGCGAGCACCGCATTGACCGCGGCGATGGTCGGAAGGCCGCCGAGATCGATCCCGTCGATGAGACCCTCGGGCGGACGCGGCACCTTGCGCGGGATCTCGCCGAAGAACGAGGCGCGGTCCGCGCCCGTGACCGCGGCACGATCGGCGTATTCGAGGTCGAGCACGGCGCGGCCACGATCGCCGCCGAAATGGCCGCCGAGCAGCAGATCGAGCTGCGTCTCCGCCCCGTCGCCGTGGGTGGTCGCGCCGTGCTGCAGGTCGAGTTCGATGCCGCTGAAGTCGTGCCGCAGACGAAAATTGATCACGCCGGCGATCGCATCCGAGCCATAGACCGCCGAGGCGCCTCCGGTGATCACGTCGACACTCTCGATCAGGCCACTCGGGATCAGATTCAGGTCGACCGCGCCGTTCGGCGCGGTCGGCACGAGCCGGCGGCCATCCTGCAGCACGAGCGTGCGGTTCGCGCCGAGTCCGCGCAGGTCCGCATACGACTGCCCGCCCTGGAACCCGGTCGCACCCTGCACATCGCCGACTTCGGTCTGGCCCTGTGCCGCGGAGAACTGCGGCATCTGGCCGATCGCCGCCTCCAGCGAGACCTGGCCCGCGGCGGCGAGCTGGCCACGGCCGACGCTCACCAGCGGGCTGTCCGAGACCGGGTGATCGCTCGCGATGCGCGTGCCGGTGACCACGATCGAGCTCAAGGTCGCCGGCGTGGGCGTGGGCGGCGCCGGAGGCCCCGCCTTCGCCGTCGGCACCGTGGCGGGCGTCGGCTGGGTGGCGGGCGCACTGGGCGTCGCGGCGGTCGTTGCCCCGTCCGCAGACGCCGTGCCGGCCGGCCGCAGGATCATGAGGGCGCCGGAGATCGACCGGGCGGCCTCGAGCCTCGTGCCGGCGAGGAGCCGGCGCAGGGCCTCGGTCGCGGTGAAGTCGCCGACGAGCGAGCGGGGCGGGGCGTCGGCGACCGCGGCCTCGGTGAAGATCACGTTCTCGTCGCAGATCTCGGCATAGATGCGCAGCGCCGCCGAGAGCGAGGCCCGCTGAATCGCGAAGTGGTACAGGCGCACGGGCGCCGCGGCCGCGTCGAAGGCGAAGAGCGCGAGCGACAGACCCAAGGCGATCAATCCAGCCGCGAGGCGCACCCTGCCCATCGTTCGATCGGTTCCCCCGAAGATCGTCTCTTTTATGCCACCCGCTTCGCAGGCGGGTCGGTGGTCAAGCAGTATAAACGCGGACAGTCAGGCGCCGCTCGCCCCGATAGGGACGTCGGACGGGCGTGGTGGGAACGCGACGGACGTGCGGCGGAGCGCCGTCAGGGGCCGCCGGATGCAGGGCTTCAGCGCGAATGCAGCGCGATCGAGCCGTCGGCGCGATTCTCGCGGCGCAAGGGCAGATAGCTCGCGATCGTGTCGACGAACCCGTCGACGTCGCCGGCATGGAACACGCCGCTGATGCGCAGGCGCGCCGCCTCGGGGTCGGCCACCACGACGGGACGCGTCGCATAGCGATCGACCTCGCGGACCACCGCCGAGAGCGGCTGGTCCTGGAAGATGATCTCGCCGCGCTCCCAGGCGGTCGCCCGCTGCAGGTCGATCCGCCGGATCCGCGGCGCCGCATGCGCCTGAACGACCAGTTGCTCGCCCGGGTCGAGATCGATCCGGTTCCAGTCGGTCGGGATCATGCCCGCACCGCTCGCGGGTGCGTTCGGGTGGGCCGCGTCCGCAGGTCCGTAGGGCAGGGTCGCGGCGCCGCGCGGCAGCACCACGACGTGACCCTTGATCAGGGTGACCAACAGTTCATCGCCCGGTGCCGCCACGTCGAACGCGGTGCCGGTCGCGATCACCTGCCGGCCCTGGGCGGCGACCGAGAACGGGCGGGTGAGGTCGTGCGCGACGTCGAACCGCGCCCGGCCGCGCACTAGTGCGAGCCGGCGCGCATCGGCGCTGTAGCGCACCCGCACTTCGCTGCGCGCATCGAGCGTGATCTGCGAGCCGTCGGCGAGCGTGACCACGCGCCGCTCGCCCGTGCCCGTGACGAACACCTGCGGGGCCATGAGCCGGGTGACCAGCGCCACCGTGAGTCCGACCACGGCGAGCGCGGTTCCGGTGGCGAGCAGCCAGCGGCCCCGGCCCACCCGGGCGTGACCCGCGGTGCGGGCCGCGTCGTGCGCATGCGCGAGCGCGCGCCGCCGCAATTGCAAAAGCGCGGGTGAGGCGGCATGTTCGCCGAGCAGCAGCCAGGGCTCTTGTACCTGCTGCCAGGCCTCGCGATTGCGCGGATCCGCGGCGAGCCAGTCGGTCAGGTCGGCGAGCTGCGCGGCGTCGGGCTCGCCGAGGCGGCTGCGCCAGGCCGCGGCCCGCTCCAGGCGATCCAGGTCGGTCCCCTCGCTCATGACGGCCGGCACCGGGTCGCGAGGTGCATGACGGCGCGCATGACGTGCTTCTCCACGGTGCTCTGCGCAATGCCGTAGAGCGCGGCGATGTCCTTCTGCTTCATGTGCTCGAGACGGAACAGTACGAAAATATCGCGCGTGCGGTCC
>JAGWPY010000228.1 GCA_028870275.1 Gammaproteobacteria bacterium
ACTACGACGCTTCCCAGCTTCGACATGCTGCTGTTCGGCGGCACCGGCGACCTCGTCACCCGCAAGCTCCTGCCCGCCCTGTATCGCCGGCACGCGGCCGGACAGCTTTCCGCCGATTCACGCATCCTCGGCATCGCCCGCTCGACGCTCAGCGTCGAGGAGTACGTCGCACAGGCCGAACACGCCTGCCGCGACTTCCTCGGTACCGAATTCGATCCGGCGCAGTGGAGCACGTTCGCCGCCCGCCTCGGCTATGCGCGCGTCGACGCGGATTCGGCCGCCGACTTCGCGCAGCTCGCGCGGCTCCTCGCCGGCCGCGAACAGATGGTGCGGGTGTTCTTCTATTCGACCTCCTCGGACCTGTTCGCGCCGATCACCCGCAACCTCGCCTCCGCCGGCGTGGTCACGCCGCAGTCGCGCGTGGTGCTCGAGAAACCGCTCGGCCACGACAGCGAATCGGCCGACGCGATCAACCGCGAGGTCGGCTCGGTCTTCGACGAACGGCAGATCTACCGGATCGACCACTACCTCGGCAAGGAAGCGGTGCAGAACCTGATGGCGCTGCGCTTCGGCAATACGTTCTTCGAGCCCTTGTGGCGCCGCGGACTGGTCAAGCACGTCCAGATCACCGTGGCCGAGGAACTCGGGGTCGAGCGGCGGGGCCATTTCTACGACGCCACCGGCGCGCTGCGCGACATGGTGCAGAACCACCTCCTGCAGCTGCTGTGCATCATGGCCATGGAGCCACCGGCGAGCAGCGATCCCGACGCGGTGCGCGACGAGAAACTGAAGGTCCTGCGGGCGCTGCGGCCGATCGCCGACCGCGACGTGCTCACCAAGACCGTGCGCGGTCAGTACCGCGCCGGCGTGGTCGGCGGCGTGACCGCCGCGGGCTATCTCGAGGAGGCCGACATCGCCGCCGACAGCGACACCGAGACCTTCGTCGCGCTCAAGGCGGAAATCGACACCTGGCGCTGGGCCGGCGTGCCGTTCTACCTGCGCACCGGCAAACGCCTACAGAAGAGGCTCACCGAGCTCGTGGTCACCTTCGAGGACGTGCCACATCCGATCTTCGAGAAGCCGCCCGCGCCGGACGGCGCGAACCTGCTGGTGATCCGCCTGCAGCCCGACGAGTGCATCACGCTCACCATCCTCGCGAAGAACCCCGGCGAGGGCATGCGCCTCAAGCCCGTGAACCTCGCGCTCGATCTCGGCGAGACCTTCAAGACCCGCAGCCTCGACGCCTACGAGAGACTGCTGATGGACACCGTCAAGGGCAACCTCACGCTGTTCATGCGCCGCGACGAGCTCGACGCCGCCTGGCGGTGGATCGATCCGATCATCGCCGGCTGGCGCAAGCACGACGACCGGACCAAGAGCTACATCGCGGGCAGTTGGGGACCGGCCGCCTCGAGCGCGCTGATCGGCCGCGACGGGTTCGAATGGCACGATGACCTCTGAGGGAGGGCCGCTCGGGGACGCGGCTCCCGCGACGCGGACCTAGGCGTCGAGACGGTCGAGCAGGAAACGCAGCGTGCGACGCAGAGGCTCGGCGGCACCCCAGAGCAGCTGATCGCCGACCGTGAACGCGGTCAGATATTCGCCACCGATCGACAGTTTGCGCAGCCGGCCGATCGGAACCTCGAGGCGGCCGCTGACGGCGGCCGGCGAGAGTTCGCGGATGCTCGCTTCGCGTTCGTTCGGCACGAGGCGCACCCAGGCATTGTCGCCGGCGATCAGCCGCTCGATCTCGGCGATCGGCCGATCCTCCTTGAGCTTGATCGTGAGCGCCTGGCTGTGACATCGCATCGCGCCGACGCGCACGCAGATACCCTCGATCGGGACGGGCCGCCCGACGGTGCCGAGGATCCGGTTCGCCTCCGCGGTCGCCTTCCACTCCTCCCGGCTCTGCCCATTGCCGAGATCCTTGTCGATCCAGGGAATCAGACTCGCCGCGAGCGGCACGCCGAACTGGGCGTGAGGCAGTGCCTCGGAACGCAGCGCCGACTGGACCGCGCGGTCGACCTCGAGAATCGATCCGCCGGCCTCGGCCAGCGCCGGGGCGGCCGCGCGGTGCAGCGCGCCCATCTGCTCGACGTACTCGCGCATGTGCTGGGCGCCCGCGCCCGAGGCGGATTGATAGGTCATCGCGGTGATCCAGTCGACGAGACCCGCGCGCATGAGGCCGGACACCGCGAGCAGCATCAACGAGACGGTGCAGTTGCCGCCGATGAAGTCGCGGATGCCGTCGCGGCGTGCCCGCTCCATCACCGGTCGATTGACCGGATCGAGCACGATCACGGCGCTCTCGCTCATGCGCAGCGTCGAGGCGGCGTCGATCCAGTAACCGTCCCAGCCGGCCGCGCGCAGACGCGGATGGATCGCCTGGGTGTACTCGCCGCCCTGCGCGCTGATCAGGATCGGCATGCGCTTGAGCGCCTCGAGGTCGTTCGCGTCGAGCACCGGACCTGCGCCACGGGCAACCTCGGGCGCGGCCGTTCCGGCCTGGGAGGTGCTGAAGAACGTCGGTCGGACGAGGTCGAAATCGCCCTCGGCGCGCATGCGTTCGAGCAGTACCGAACCGACCATGCCGCGCCAGCCGATGATGCCGACCTGTGTCACGAGTTTCCCGCTCCGCTCATTCGCCGATCATGAATTCGCGGGCCGGCGCCCGCAAATTGTAGTTCGAGGCCATCGCGAACCCGTAGGCGCCGCAGTTCGCAAGCAGCAGCACGTCGCCCTCCTGGGTGACCGGGAGCCAGCGGTCGGTCGCGAGCCGGTCGGCCGATTCGCAGATCGGTCCGACCACGGTCGCGATCTGGGTGGCCGGTTCGTCGAAGCGGGACAGGTTCACCACCTCGTGGTGCGCGCCGTAGAGAGCCGGCCGGATCAGCGAGTTCATGCCGGTCGCGACGCCGACGTAGCGCACTTCGCCCTTGCCCTTCAGCTGCGTGACCTCGGCGACCAGGACGCCGGCCCGGGCCACCATGAACCGGCCCGGTTCCATCCAGAACGCGAGATGGGGAAAGCGGCGGCGCAGCGAGGCCACGCCGCGATCGAGGGCCTCGAGATCGACGCCCGCGGCGCCGAGATAATCCGGCACGCCGAGGCCGCCGCCGAGATCGACGGTGCGCACGTCCGGGAATCGGGCGGTGAGCTCGGCGAGCAGCCGGCCGGTCTCGACCCAGCTGTCGACGTCGAAAATTCCGCTGCCGGAGTGCGCATGCAGGCCAACGACCTTTACCGACCGCGCCGCCGCGAGCTGCGCGAGCGCATCGAGCTCGGCCACGGGCACGCCGAACTTCGAGTACAGGCCGGCCGTGCGCACGTGCTGATGATGGCCGCGCCCGAACCCCGGGTCGACCCGCACGAACACCTCGCGGCCGGCGAACAGATCGGGCCAGTGCTCGAGCGGATACAGATTGTCGAGCGTGACCCGAAGGCCGCGGGCGAATCCGAATTCGTATTCGGCCCGCGGCGCGAAGTTCGGCGTGAACAGCACCTCTTCGGGCTGTAGGCCCGGGACCGAGGCGAACGCATGGCGGGCTTCGCCCTCGGAGACGCACTCGATCATGAAGCCGGCGGTGTGCAGGCGCCTCAAGATCCCCGCGTGCCAGTTGGCCTTCATCGCATAGGCCCAGCGATCGATCGAGCGGACCTTGCCGAGGCTCGCGACCGCGGCGTCGATCGTGGCCGGATCGTAGACGTATGCGGCGTGCTCTTTTTTCGCAATTTCAATCAATTGCGCGCGTTTCTTAGAGTCCTGCCACCATTCGCGGGCATGGGCCTCGGGTACCCTCGTAGGCGCGAACAGCTCCTGCCAGGTGGGTCCCAGCACCTCGTCCGAGCCGATTCTCTGGATCAGCCGTTCATGCAGCTGCTGCACCAGGCGATCGCCCTGCGACTCGTCGATCACGAAGGTGAAATTGAGGTCGTTGGCCGCCTGAGTGACCAGGTAGATTTTCTGGTCCTGGAACAGCTCGAACGCCGCACCAAGTTCGTGCAGGATGCCGCGGATGTTCTGGCCGAGCAGGCTCAAGGAGGCGCAGGGTCCGAGCACCTTGACCCGGCAGAGCGCGCCGAGCGCAGCGGTGAGGCGCTCGATCGCCGCGGCATCGAGAGTGTTGGCCGCCGGATCGAGAGAGACCGTGACATTGGTCTCCGAGGTCGACACCAGGTCGACCGACAGCCCCTGCTGTTTGAACACCTGGAACGCGTCGGCGAGGAAGCCGACCTGGTGCCACATGCCGGGACTGTCCATCGACACCAGCGTGATGCCCTTCTTGATCGCGATCGCCTTGACCCGCGCGGCGCTGTCGATGACGTCGGCCGAGACGATCGTGCCCGGCAGCTGCGGGGCCTGGGTCGCATAGACGTGCAGCGGAATCCCGTACTGACGCACGGGCATCACGCAGCGCGGATGGAGGACCTTCGCGCCATTGCTGGCGATTTCCTGCGCCTCGTCGTAATGCAGCGCCCGCAGGAGCCTCGCGTTCGGCACGTCCCTCGGGTTCGCGCTGAACATGCCCGGCACGTCGGTCCAGATCTCCAGACGCGCGGCGGCGAGCTTCGCGGCGAAATACGCACCCGAGGTGTCCGACCCGCCCCGACCGAGCAGCACGGTCTCGCCGGCCTCGTTCGCGGCGATGAATCCCTGGGTGATCACGACCCGACCGCCCGCAGCCCATTCGGCCTGAAGCCCCGGGTCCGGCGCATAGTCGCAGGTCGCCGAGAGATAAGCGGCCCGCGCATTCGCGCCTTCGCGGGCCTCCGCGCGCAGCACTCGCCGCGCGTCGATCCAGGTCGTGGCGATGCCCTGGGCGTTTAGGTAGGCGGCGCCGAGCGTGGTCGCGAGCAGCTCGCCCATCGCCATCACGCGCGCGCGCAGCCGATCGCTCGGTTCGCGCGTCTCGGCGATCGAGTCGGCGATCCGTCTCAGCTCCTGAAGCAGCGAGTCGAATTCTGCGCCGGGAACGACTTCGAGACTCGCTGAGAGCTTGCGGTGCGCCGCCTCGATCGCCTCGATCACAGCGGCGTGGCGGCCCTCGAGTGCGCCGCCGATGAGCGACTCGAGCCGGTCGGTGATTCCAGAGAGCGCCGAGTGGACGATGACCGGGCGCAGATTCGCGGCGAGACGCGCGCGGATCACCGCGGCGATGTTCTGCCAGTTGGCGGCACTCGAGACGCTCGTGCCGCCGAATTTCAGCACGACCCAGGGCCGTTCGGACCGGCCGGTCACGTTATTCTTCGTCTTCGAAAATGTCGCGCAGCTCCTTCTCGAGCTGCCGCTCGGCGAGCACGTCCTCGACGCGGCTCCAGGCGGCCTTGCCGCGCTTGCCGGGAGGCGGCGCCTTCTGACGGCGCTCGGCGCGCTCGAGCATAGGCTCGAAGTCGGAGTTTTCCTCGGACTCGCCGAGAAACTCATCGTCGATGTCGAAGTGATCGTCGGCTCGTTCGGTCATTGGTCGAGAAAAACCCTTGGAATCAACGGGATCTAAAGCCCCCCTCGGGGCACGAAGCTCGGCATATTAACGGATTCTGCCCGGCATTCAATATCCATGCCTGAAGCCGGCCGACCGATCTGAACAGACTTCCGGTCGATGGGTGGGTGTCTCGCGAATTTCAAGGGTCGGCGGTAAGACCCCGCCGACCCTCATTTATATTATTTCTTATAAAACAATAGATTATAATATTTATCTTATTCCAAACATCAATATTTTTTGATCTCAAGTTCCGGTCCGGACCCTCGCCGCGGCCGGCGATAGCGCGCCGCTCGCGATCGCACGGTTCACGGCCGATACCACGGCGAGCAGGGAGGCGGTGATGATGTTCGAGTGCATGCCCGCACCGAACAACGTGCGTCGCGACCGGGTCGTGATCTCGATATAGCACACGGCCTGTGCTCCGCTGCCCTGCCCGCGCGAGTGCTCTTCGTAGGAGAGCACGTCGAAGTCCAGCCCGATCGCATCGCAGATCGCGTCGATTGGACCCGCACCCTGACCACGCAGCGTCTCGACCTGTCCGTTCCGTTCGACCTGTAGC
>JAGWPY010000229.1 GCA_028870275.1 Gammaproteobacteria bacterium
ACCACGGACCTCGAGCGCAACTACCGCGTCAACCTGAACGTGATCGGCCGGGACGGCCGGCCGCGGGTGATGGGGTTGAAGGAACTGCTGCTCGAGTGGCTCGAGTTCCGCAAGGCGACCGTCACGCGCCGGCTCGAATACCGCCTGGCGAAGGTGGCCGCGCGCCTGCACATCCTCGACGGCTTGCTGATCGCCTTCCTCAATCTCGACGAGGTGATCCGCATCGTGCGCACCGAGGAGAGCCCGAAGCCGGTGCTGATGAAGCGTTTCTCGCTCGACGAGATCCAGGCCGAGGCGATCCTCGAGACCAAGCTCCGCCACCTCGCGCGCCTCGAGGAAATGAAGATCCGCGCCGAGCAGAAGGAACTCGCCGAGGAGCGGGACGAGATCGAAAAGACGCTGAAGAGCCGCGCGCGGCTCGCCAAACTCGTGCGCGAGGAACTCGAGAGCGACGCCGAGGAGTACGGCGACCCGCGCCGCAGCCGGATCGTCGAGCGAGCCGCCGCCCAGGCGATCTCCGAGACCGAGCTGCTCTCGAGCGAGCCGGTCACGGTGATCCTCTCGCGTCTCGGCTGGGTTCGGGCGGCCAAGGGCCATGACATCGATCCGCGCTCGCTCGCCTACAAGGGCGGCGACGAATTCCAGGCCGCGGCGCGCGGGCGCAACCTGCAGCAGGCGGTGTTCATCGACTCGACCGGCCGCGCCTACAGCCTCGATGCGCACCAGTTGCCGGCGGCGCGCGGTTACGGCGAGCCGCTGTCCGGCTCGGTCGATCCACCGGACGGCGCCACCTTCGCGGCGGTGCTGATCGGCGAGCCCGAGGACCGCTGGCTGCTGCTCAGCGACGCGGGCTACGGGTTCCGGGCGAGGCTCGCCGACTTGTACGCGCGCAATCGCAAGGGCAAGGCGGTATTGAAGCTGCCGGAGAACGCGCACGTGCTGCCCGCGCAGCCGATCGGCTCTGCCGAGGCGCTCGCGGTGCTGGTCAACACCGAGGGCGAGGTGCTCGCGCTGCCCTGCGCGGGGATCGAGGAGATGAGCGTCGGCAAGGGCCAGAATCTCTACGGCATACCCGGGAAGAAATCGGCGGAACGCGACGAGTTCCTGGTCGCGGCGGCGGTGGTCGGGCCTGCCGAGCAGCTCACCGTCTACAGCGGCAACAGCGCGCCGATGAAGCTCAGGTTCGCCGAGCTCGACGCGTTCCGCGACCAGAAGGGTCGCCGGCGGCAGCGCTTCTCGCGGGCCTACAAGCAGATCGACCGGCTCGAGGTCGGGCCGGCCTGAGCGGCCGACCTAGCGGTCGCCGGCGATGGTCACGTCTTCCGGCGCGTTGACGAAATAGCCCTGGATGAACTCGATGCCGAGTTGCCAGAGGACGGCCATCGTGTTCGCGTCCTCGACGCGCTCGGCGATCGTCTCGATGCGCTTGCGCTTGGCGGCCTCGACCAGGGATTTCACGCGCTGTTGCTGCAACTGGTTGGTCGACAGGCCCTGCATCAGGGATCCGTCGATCTTGATGAAGTGCATGTCGATATCGGCGAGGAGCTTCAGCGGATCCCTCCCGGCGCCGAAGTGCTCGATCGCGAACCGGAAGCCGAGCTTGCCGAGGGCCTGAGCGAGTTCCTTCGTCTGGCGCAGGTACTCGGTCGCCAGATCCTCGGAGATCTGGAAGCACAGTCGCTTCGGCTCGACCCGTATCGCGCGCAGCTGGGTCTCGAGCCAGGTGGCGAGCGTCCGGTCGAGCATCGTGTCCTTGGAGACGCGCAGGAAGATGCATTCGGCCTTGCGGTTCGCGCTGAAGGACATCGAGGCGCCGATCACCCAGCGGTCGATGTTCTTCATGAGGTCGTTGCGTTCCGCGGCCGCCATGAACTCCGCCGGCAGCACCTCGTTGTGCTGTTCGTCGAGCATGCGCACCAGCACGTCGAACATGCCCTTGTCCTCGCCGAGCAGGCTCGCGATCGGCTGCTGCACGAGGCGGAACCGGTTCTCCATCAGCGCGGTCTTGATGTGCCGGACCCAGATCTTGTCGTAGGCCTGGACGCGCGTCTCGGTGTCGGTGCGCCGGCTGTCGCCCATCTGGTTGCCGCCGCGTACGCGGGCCTGGCGCAGCGCCTCGGCCGCGTCGGCGATCACCCCGTCCAGGCCGGAGCCGGAAGGCACCAGTGCGCTCACGCCGACCGACACCGTCGCCGAGAGCGACTTCTGGTCGAACGTGAACAGGTGTTCGTTGACGCGCTTGATGACGTTTTCGGCCCAGGCGTCGACGTCGCGGGAGGTGCCACGGTCGAGCTGCACGAGGATGCCGTTGCCGCCGAACCGGCCGCACAGGTCGGTCGGAGCGAGCTGGCTGCGCAGAGCGTCGGCGAGCTGCGCCATGAACTCCTCGCTCTGCAGCACGCCGATCGATTTCTGGATGTCGGCGAAACGGTCGGGCTTGATCAGCGCGAACTCGCGCACACCGCCCTTGACCGGCTGCGCGCAGCGCTCGCGCAGCGCGGCGACCAGGTGGCGCTGCTGCAGGAACCCGGTGGTCGAATCGACCTTGACCGCCTCGGAGAGCTGGCCCTCGAGGTCGTGGTCCTGTTTCTCGCGCGCCGGGATGCACAGCCGGATCGCCGGTTCGTTGTCGAGGTCGACCTTGGTCAGGGTGATCTCGAGCGGCAGACTGGAGCCGTCCGAGAGGAGCGCCTGCACCTTGAGCGCGTGATCGGTCCACTTGCCCTGAAGACTGGCGACCAGGGCGCCTTTGAGGGCGACGTGGGTCTCCTGTTCGAACAGGTCCATGAGCGGCGTGCCGGTCAGTGCGTCGTCGCCCGAGTAGCCGAACAGCTCGAGCCAGGCGCGATTCGCCTCGACGATGATGCCTTCCTGGACGTGCGTGATCGCGTCGGCGGAGCCTTCCAGGAAGTGTTGCAGCTGTTCGCGGTACTCGCGGGCGGTCGACAGCGTCTTGCCGAGCGCCCGTTCGAGCCGGTAGGCGCGCAGCTCCCGGGTCGCGACCGCCTGCAGCCGACCGCGGTTGGCGAGGGTGACCACGTCGCGCGCGCCGAGCGCCATCGCCTCGGCGATCGCCGATTCGTCGACCCGTTCGCGCACGGCGAGTACGGGCAGTTCGGGCGCGCTCTGCAGCTTGATCTTCATGACCGCGGCGAGATCCGCGCCGGCCTCGTCCGCGAACGCGATCAGCATCTCGGGATTGATCTGCGTGAGGGCGTCGCCCAGATCCCTCGCGTCGGGCAGCCAGGTGCAATGCACCGGGTGGCCCGCGTTGCGCAGGCTGCTGTTGATCGCCTCGACGTGATCCTGGGAACGCGTGATCACGATCAGAGGTATGCCGGACTGTTCGCTCATGCCCCGCGATCCATCGAATTCATGGCCCGGCAGTGTAGCACTGCCGCCCCCGGCGGTTTTCGCCACCGGTGCCCCGCGGACCGCGGGCCGGGCGCCGCCGGTGGCTCCGGGCGCCGGATGCGGCTATGATACGCGGCCTTTGAAGCCGCCCAGCCGCGGCCGCACGCAAACCTCCCGGGGCTCCGATGGCAAACTACAGCACGAACGAATTCAAGTCCGGTTTGAAGATCCTGATCGACGGCGACCCTTACGTGATCGTCGAGAACGAGATGGTCAAGCCGGGCAAGGGCCAGGCCTTCAACCGCGTCCGCGTGCGCAATCTGAAGACCGGACGGACCATCGAGCGCACCTGGAAATCGGGCGATACCGTCGAGGCGGCCGACGTGGTCGACACCGACATGCAGTACCTGTACAGCGACGGCGATTTCTACCACTTCATGGTGCCGGACACCTTCGAGCAGACCACGGCCTCGAAGGAGGCGGTCGGCGATGCGGCGCAGTGGATCAAGGACGGCACCGTCTGCGTCATCACGCTCTGGAACGGCGTGCCGCTGCAGGTGACCCCGCCGGCGCACATGGAGCTCAAGATCGTCGAGACCGATCCGGGCGTGCGCGGCGACACCGCCACCGGAGGCTCCAAACCGGCCAAGCTCGAGACCGGGGCGATGGTACGGGTGCCGCTGTTCATCAACGAGGGCGAGGTCATCCGCATCGACACGCGCACCGGCGAGTACCTGTCGCGCGGCAAGAGCTGAGCGCAAACCGGGCCGTACTCAGGCGCGCTCGAGCGGAAACGCCATCGCTTGCGCGAGGCGGTCGGCGCCGACCGCGAGCGCGACCAGTCGATCGAAGCCGAGGGCCACGCCCGCGCATTCGGGCAGTCCCCGCCCGAGCGCCGAGATCAGGCGCTCGTCGATCGCCGGCAGGCCGCGGCCCCGGTCCCGACGATACTCGAGGTCCCGTTCGAAGCGCGCGCGCTGTTCGTCGGCGGCGCACAGCTCGTGAAAACCGTTGGCAAGCTCGAGACCGTCGAGGTAGAGCTCGAAGCGGGCCGCGACCGGCGGGTCGCCCGGCTTCAGGCGCGCGAGCGAGGCCTGCGAGGCCGGGTAGTCGCAGATGAAGCAGGGGGCTTCGAGGCCTAGCCGGGGGCCGACGATGAGCCCCATCAGCAGGTCGAGCGCCTCGTCGCGGTCGAGTTCCGACCCGCACTCGATGCCCCGGGCGGCCGCCGCGGCGCGAAGCTCCTGAAGGCTCGCCGAATGCGCATCGACCCCGGCGTGACGGCGCAGGGCCTCGCAGTACGAGAGCCGTTCGGCGCGGGCCAGCCGGCGCCGCGGCGCGAGCAGGCGCGCGACCAGTGCCTCGACCTCGCTCATCAGCGCGGTGTCGTCGAAACCCAGCCGATACCACTCGATCATCGTGAATTCCGGGTTGTGCCAGCGGCCGCTTTCCTCGTCGCGGAACACCCGGCAGATCTGGTAGATGTCGCCGCTGCCCGCGGCGAGCAGGCGCTTCATCGCAAATTCCGGAGATGTGCCCAGATAGAGCGGCGCCGCGGCGCCGCTCACGCGGGTGGTCAGCGACTCGATCTGCGGATCGGTCACGCCGCCGTGACCGAGCACCGGCGTCTCGACCTCGAGCAGGCCGCGTTCGGCGAAGAACGCGCGCGCGTCGGCGAGCATGGTCGCCCGCAGCCGCAGAGTCTCGAGGCTCGCGCTCGGGCGCCAGTCCTCGTCCCGAGGCGGCTGCCCGCTCATGCGAGCAGCCGGCCGATCGCTTCGCCCATGCGCACGACCCTGCCGGCGGCCGCCTCGGCCGCGAATTCGATGCGGCCCTTTTCGAACAGCAGGATCACGGT
This sequence comes from Gammaproteobacteria bacterium, assembly GCA_028870275.1. Lineage (GTDB taxonomy): Bacteria > Pseudomonadota > Gammaproteobacteria > Steroidobacterales > Steroidobacteraceae > Bog-1198. The sequence goes on from JAGWPY010000229.1 coordinate 5,213, forward strand.
CGAGCCGAGGTTGAACCGGCCGAGTTCGTCCCCTTTGCGCAACGAGACCGCGGCGTCCGCCAGGCGCACCGGCGCGCGCGCTCCGCGCACGCGAATGTCGCCGCTCCACACCGTCGCCATGCTGCCGACATTGAGCGCCCCGACCATCACCAGGGCGAACCGGCCCGCGGCCGATTCGAACAGGGTCAGCACGCGCTCGTTGCGCGCGAACAGCCGCGGTACGCCGGCCGCGGTCGCCGCGTTCACGCTGTAGAGCCGCCCGGGCACGAACACGGTCTCGACGAGCCGGCCGTCGAGCGGCATGTGGATGCGATGGTAGTCGTGAGGCGCGAGATAGATGGTCGCGAACCGGCCCCCCTCGAACCGCGACGCCCAGTCGCGTCCGGCGAGCAGCTCGCCGAGCGTGTAATCGCGCCCCTTGGCCTGGAGCAGGCGGTCCTCATCGATCGATCCGAGCTCGCTGAAGCGGCCGTCGACCGGGCTCGCCACCGAGTCGGCCCCGGCGGCGATCGGCCGACGCCCCGGGGCGAGGGCGCGCGTGAAGAACGCGTTGAAGCTCGGGTAGGCGAGCGGGTCGGGTTCGGCGGCCTCGGCGAGGTTCACGCGATAGAGGCGGAGGAACAGGCGCGTGAGCAGGCGGCCGAGCCGAGGGCTGCGGGAGCGCGCCGCGGCACCGACCAGGCGGGAGAGCGCGTGCTGCGGCAGCAGATGCTGGAGCAGGACGAACAGCCGCGCGCGGCCGGCGGCGTTGCGGCTAGAATCGTTCGGCATGAAGGAATTATCGCACATGCGCCGGGTGCCCCGGGCGCGCGAGACCGTCGGCGAGGCGATCCTGCGATGCACGGAGGCGCTCGAGGCCGCGAAACTGACTTACGGCCATGGCACGGACAATGCCCGCGACGAGGCCGCGGAGATCGTCTTCTTCTCGGCCGGTCTCGCCCACTCGTTGGGCGCGCGGGCCTACGACCGGGCGCTCGCGCCGGCCGCCCGCCGCCGCATCGCCTCGCTGCTGCGGCGACGGATCGAGCTGCGCGCGCCGCTCGCCTATCTCACCCACAGAGCGTTCTTCGCGGGAATCGAGCTCTATGTCGATCGGCGGGTGCTGGTGCCGCGGTCGCCGATCGCCGAGCTCGCGATGGCGAGGTTCGCGCCGTGGATCTCGCCGCGCCGGGTACGCCGCATCCTCGATCTCGGAACCGGTTCGGGGGCGATTGCGCTCGCCTGCGCGCGCGCCTTCCCGCGGGCCACGGTCGATGCGGTGGACATCTCGGCCGGGGCCCTCGCGGTCTGCCGCCGAAATGTGCGGCGGCTTCGTCTCGGCGCACGCGTCGAGGTGCTGCGCTCGGATCATTTCAGTGCCTTGCGTGGTCGCCGGTACGATATCATCGTCAGCAACCCGCCCTATGTCGGCCGCGCCGAGATGCGCCGCCTGCCGGCCGAATACCGGCACGAGCCGAAGCTCGGCCTCGAGGCCGGCGCGGACGGCCTCGATTCGGTGCGCCAGATCCTCGCCGGGGCACGTGCTCACCTCGCCGCGCACGGGCTGCTGGTGGTCGAGGTCGGCAACAGCGAGCGCGCGCTGCTGCGGGCCTATCCACGTACCCGCTTCGTCTGGCCGGAGTTCTCGATCGGCGGCGGCGGCGTATTCTTGTTGCGCGAGCAGGACCTGGAGAGTTGATCGCATCGTGTCTGGAAACACCTTTGGCCGCATGTTCGCGGTGACCACGTTCGGCGAGAGCCATGGCCCGGCTCTCGGGTGCATCGTCGACGGCTGCCCCCCGGGCCTGCCGCTCGGCGAGGAGGACCTGCAGGCGGACGTCGAACGGCGCCGCTCGGGCACCTCGCAGTACACCAGCCAGCGCCGCGAACCGGATCGGGTGCGCATCCTCTCGGGTGTGTTCGAGGGGCGCACGACCGGCACGCCGATCGGGTTGCTGGTGGAGAACGAGGATCAGCGTTCGCGCGACTACGAGAAGATCAAGGACCGCTTCCGGCCGGGCCACGCCGACTATACCTACCAGCAGAAATACGGGCTGCGCGATTACCGCGGCGGCGGCCGGTCCTCGGCTCGGGAAACCGTGATGCGGGTCGCCGCCGGCGCGATCGCCCGCAAGTATCTGGCCGAGCGGCTCGGTGTGAGGGTCAGCGGCTACCTTGCGCAGCTCGGACCGATCGTGCTCGAGCCGGTCGATCCACCGTTCGCCTACCAGAACCCGTTCTTCTGTCCGGACCCCGCGCGGGTCGCGGAACTCGAGGAGTACGTCTGGAAACTGCGCGAGGACGGCGATTCGATCGGCGCGAAGATCACCGTGACCGCCGAAGGTGTGCCGCCCGGCTGGGGCGAGCCGGTGTTCGATCGGCTCGACGCGGATCTCGCATCGGCGATGATGGGCATCAATGCGGTCAAGGGCGTGGAGATCGGCGCCGGATTCGGCTCGGTCGTGCAGCGCGGCTCCGAGCACCGCGACGAGCTCACGCCGCGGGGCTTCAAGAGCAACCACGCCGGCGGCGTGCTCGGCGGCATCTCCTCGGGACAGCCGATCGTCGTCGGCATCGCGCTGAAGCCGACCTCCAGTATCACCCGGCCGGGCGAGACGATCGACGTGCACGGCCGCCCGGCCGAAATCGTCACCACTGGCCGCCACGACCCCTGCGTCGGCCTGCGGGCGACGCCGATCGCCGAGGCCATGCTCTGCCTCGTGCTCATGGACCACTACCTGCGCCATCGCGCCCAGTGCGGCGACGTGGTTTCGCCCACGCCCGTGATCACGGCTCGCCGATGAGCACGCAGGCCCGTTCGCCGCGCGTCGCGGTCGTGGGCGCCGGCAGCCTGATCGGCGAGGCGGTGATCGCCGAGCTCCGCGCGCGCGGTTTCGCGGCGAGCTCGCTGCACGCGCTCGATGAGATGCGCGATCTGCGCCGACTGAGCATGGGCGAGGGCGAGGAGATCGTGGTCGGAGACGTCGAGGCTTTCGACTTCGCCGGCGCGGACCTCGTGTTCTTCTGTTCGCGACCCGCGCTCGCCGAGCGGCATGCGGCGACGGCCGCCGCCCACGCCTGGGTGATCGACGGTACCAGCGCGCACCGCGCCCGCCCCGAGGTGCCGCTGGTCGTGGCCGAGGTCAACCCGCAGGCCCTCGATGCGGTCGGCGATCGTGGGCTGGTTGCGCTGCCCTCGAGCGCGAGCGTCGCGCTCACGACCGCGCTCGCGCCGCTCGCGAGCAAGGCCGGCCTCGAGCGCGTCGATGTCGCGACCTACCATGCGGTTTCCGGAGGCGGACGCGGCGCGGTCGACGGGCTCGCAGCCGAGACCATCGGCCTGCTCGGCGGACGGGCCGTGGGCAAACCGCGTTTCGGCGAACAGATCGCCTTCAACCTCATTCCGGCGGTCGGCGAGATCGGCGAGGACGGTTGTTCGGCCGAAGAGCGCCGGATCGCCGCGGAAAGCGCCCGCGTGCTCGGTTTGCCGGATCTGGCGATCGCCGTGTCCTCGGTGCGCGTGCCGGTGTTCTTCGGTCACGGCCTCGCGGTGCACGCGCAGTTCGCGCGGCCGCTCGAGGTGGCCGCCGCCGCGGAGATCTTGCGACGCAGCAGCGGGGTCTTCCTGGTGGAGCCGAACGCGCGTTCGCCAGGCCCGACGCCGGTCGCCGCGACGCTCGCGCCGGAGCGCGTCTACATCGGTCGGCTGCGTCGCGACCCGAGCCGTGAGCGGTCTCTAAATTTCTGGGTGGTGGCCGATAATGTTCGAAGATCTGCGGCACATAACGCAGTTTCCGTCGCGCAGATTTTGGTAAATACAGGCCGGTGAGCTATAGTTCGGCAGTTATGTAAAAACCGGGCGAGATTCAGTTCACAAGTTCGCATAACTCGATGAACTTTAAATAATTAAGTGCCGGTACCTTTGGAGTAGAAATGTCCACGAAGATGCGTCGACTCTTGCTGATGGCCTGTGCCATGTGCCCGACCTGGGCGGGCGCCCTCGGACTCGGCGAGATACATCTTCGCTCCGCGCTCGACGAGCCGCTGAATGCCGACATCGACCTCATCGCCGCCACGCCCGATGAACTGACCAGCGTGCATGCGGAGCTCGCGCCGGTGTCCGAGTACACGCGGTTCGGCGTCGATCATCCGGCGTTCCTGTCGAGTTTCCATTTCCAGGTCGTGAAAGCCGCCGACGGCCACTCGGTCCTGCGCGTGACCTCGACCGACTCGATTCCCGAACCGTTCGTGACCTTCCTGATCGAGGTCGACTGGTCGCGCGGCCACCTGATGCGCGAGTACACGGTGCTGCTCGATCCGCCGGTGTACGCCTCCGGCCACCGCGCCGAGCCGCCCGCGCCGGTCGCGATGCCGAGCGCCGCGCCGCCGCGCCGCGCATCCCGCCCTGAGGCCCTGCCACCCGCCGCACCGGCTTCGTCCGCGCCGGCGGCCGCACCCGTGGCGGCCGGCGGCACCTACCAGGTCGGACCCGGCGACACGCTGACGCGGATCGCGCAGAAGCTCGGCGCGAGCGGTCAGGGAGCGATCGATCAGACCATGCTGGCGCTGTTCCGCGCGAACCCGGACGCGTTCGGCGGCAATGTGAATCTGCTGCACCGGGGCGCGATCCTGCGCGTACCGGACGCCGACCGGATCGCCGCGGTCCAGGAGCGCGACGCGATCGCCGAGATCGACCGCCAGATGAGCGCCTGGCGCTCCGGCAACGCCGCGAGCGGCCGGCTGCGGCTGGTCGCGCCCGGTTCGGCCGCGAATGCGGCCGGCAACGCCGCGGGCGCCGGGACGGGGACGAGCGCGGCCTCCGCGGGCGCCGGCACTGCCGCGCTGCGTGCCCAGGTCAAGGATCTGGAGGGTCAGCTCGCCACCGAGCGCCACCTGCTCGAGCTGCGCAACAACGAACTCGCCGCGCTGCAGGCGAAGCTCGGCATGCCGCCGACCGCCGCGGCGCCGGCGGCGCCTGCGCCGGCCGCGGTACCGCCGCCGGCGCCAGTACCCCCGGCGAGCGC
>JAGWPY010000030.1 GCA_028870275.1 Gammaproteobacteria bacterium
GCAACCTGACCGAGGCACGCCGCGATCAGGCCCGACTCGCTCTGGTCGATGCGGTGCCGCGATCGCAGATGCTGATCCGTTCCCCGCCGAATCCGCGCTACACGATCACGGTGTTCACCGACGTCGACTGTCCGTTCTGCCGCAAGCTGCACAGCGAAATCGACCAGATCAACGCGCTCGGAATCGGCGTGCGCTATGTGTTCTTCCCGCGCACCGGACCGGGCACGCTCAGTTGGCACAAGGCGGAGGCGGTATGGTGTGCGCCCGACCGGATGGCCGCGTTCACGGCTGCGATGACCGGCGGACCGCTCGATCTGACCCGGACCTGCGGGGCGACGCCGGTGGCCCGCGAGTATCAGCTGGGGCGCGAAGTCGGCGTGCGGGGCACACCCGCGATCATCACCTCGACGGGTGCCTACATCGACGGATTCGCCTCGGCGCCCGAACTGCTGCGCGAGATCCAGGCCGCCGACGCCGGCGCGCGCGGCTGAAGCGCGGCGCCGGACGCCTTACGGGGCGGGGCGCCCCGGGCCTGCGCCGTGCCCCCAGGGGAGGCCTTCAGCGTTCGAGCATCGGCAGCTTGTCCGGCACGCCTTCCCACTGCTTGGCGTCGGCCGGCGCCTCATGCTTCTCGTTGATCACCGGCCATTTCTTCGACAGCTCGGCGTTGAGCTTCTTGAAGCCTTCCTGTCCGGCGGGCAGGTCCTCTTCGGAGAAGATCGCCTCGACGGGGCACTCGGGCTCGCAGAGCGTGCAGTCGATGCACTCGTCCGGATCGATTACCAGGAAGTTCGGCCCTTCGTGGAAGCAGTCCACCGGGCAGACTTCGACGCAATCCGTGTACTTGCACTTGATGCAGTTTTCGGTGACCACAAAGGCCATGGCATACCCTTTTATGCTGACTTGACGGTCGCGGAGCCGCCTATTTTGCCACAGACCGGCGCCGACGAGGGGGGGCTCTAGAGCCGGCGGTTCAATTCGGTGAAATGATGGCCTTCTCGGCCGCCCGCGCGATCGGCGAAATAGCGGCGCAGCGTGAATTCCCCGCTCGGAAAGGCCAGGTCCCCCCAGGGGATGCGGCTTTCCTCGAACAGTTCGACCTCGAGACTCTCGGGCCCGGGCGCGAACCGCTCTGCGGTCATCCGCGCGCGGAACATCACGTGCACCTGGGCCGCGTGGGTGACGCTCACCACCGCGAGCAGCGAGCCGATCTCCACCTCGGCCTGGGCTTCCTCGAAGCACTCACGGCGCGCGGCGTGCTGCAAGGTCTCGCCGATCTCCATGAATCCGGCGGGCACGGTCCAGAAGCCCCGACGCGGCTCGATCGCGCGGCGGCAGAGCAGGATGCGTCCCTGCCATTCGGGCACGCAGCCGAGCACCAGCAGCGGATTCTGGTAATGAACGATTCCGCAGGCGTCGCAGACGAAGCGGGGCAGATGGTCCCCATCGGGGACTCGGGACACGACGGCGGCGCCGCAGTTGCTGCAGAACTTCAAGTGCGATCCATGCCGCTTAAGGGACTGGTGCCCGGAGAGGGAATCGAACCCACACGATGTCGCCACCACCGGATTTTGAGTCCGGCGCGTCTACCAGTTCCGCCATCCGGGCCGGCCAGAGAGTGTGCAGTATAAGCGATCGGCCGAATTGATAACATGCCGGGCCTGATGCGCCGCGAGGACTTTCACTACGAGCTGCCCGAGGAACTGATCGCCCAGGAGCCGGCCGCCAGCCGATCGGCCAGCCGGCTGCTCGTGCTGGACGCGGACCGCGGCGAGGTCGGCGATCGGCGATTCCTGGACCTGCCGGACCTGCTCGAGCCGGGCGACCTGCTGATATTCAATGATACGCGGGTGATTCCAGCGCGCGCGTTCGGGCAGAAACCGAGCGGCGGGCGGGTCGAGGTCCTGCTCGAGCGCGTCCTCGGCGGGCCGCTCGCGCTGGTGCAGGCCCGGTCGAGCAAACCGTTGCGCGCCGGCGGCCTGGTCGCGTTCGCCGGCGGGTGGCAGGCCCGCGTGCTCGGGCGCGAAGGCGACCTGTTCCGGCTGGAGTTCTCCGGGGACGCGCAGCGGTTTTTCGAGACCCAGGGCGCGATGCCGCTGCCACCGTACATTGACCGCCCCGCGGCCGAGGCCGACCGCGACCGCTACCAGACGGTGTTTGCGCGTGTGCCCGGCGCGGTCGCGGCACCGACCGCCGGGCTGCACTTCGATGCGACGACCTTCTCGCGGCTCGAGAGCCGTGGCGTGCGGCACACCTTCCTCACCCTGCACGTCGGCGCGGGCACATTCGCTCCGGTGCGGGTCGAGAACGTCGAACATCATCGGATGCACGCCGAGACGATCGAGGTGCCGGAATCGGCCTGCGCGGCGATCGCGACCACGCGCGCAGCCGGGAGACGGGTGATCGCGGTCGGTACGACGGTCGTGCGCGCCCTCGAGACGGCAGCGGCCGGCGGCGAGTTGCGGCCGTTTCGCGGTGAAACGACGATCTTCATCAGACCGGGACACCGGTTCCGCGCAATCGATGCGCTGGTCACCAATTTCCACCTGCCGGAATCGACCCTGATGATGCTGTGCGCGGCGCTCGCGGGGCGGCGGACGCTGCTCGACGCCTATGCCCACGCGGTACGAGAGCGCTATCGCTTCTTCAGCTATGGCGATGCGATGCTGCTGCTGCCGCGGCGCGACGCCCTGGAGCACGCGTGAGCGGGCCGCGCATGCGCTTCTCGCTGCTCGCCACCGACGGGGAGGCGCGCCGCGGCCGCCTCGAATTCGCGCGCGGCCAGGTCGAGACGCCGGCGTTCATGCCGGTCGGCACCTACGGGACCGTCAAGGCGATGACCCCCGAGGAGCTGGTGTCGGTCGGTGCCGAGATCGTGCTCGGCAACACTTTCCATCTGTACCTGCGTCCGGGGCTCGAGGTGGTCGCGGCGCATCGTGGATTGCACGCGTTCATGCACTGGCAGCGGCCGATCCTCACCGATTCCGGCGGCTTTCAGGTCTGGTCGCTGGCGAGCATGCGCCGGCTGAGCGAGGAGGGCGTACGCTTCCGTTCGCCGGTCGACGGCGCGGAGGTGTTCCTCTCGCCCGAGGAGTCGATGCGCATCCAGCGCGTGCTCGGCTCGGACGTCGCGATGAGTTTCGACGAGTGCACGCCCTATCCGGCCAGCGAGTCCACGGCCCGCACCTCGATGGAACTGTCCATGCGTTGGGCCATGCGCAGCCATCGCGAATACCATCGTGAGGATCCGCCGGGGACGCTGTTCGGCATCGTCCAGGGCGGCGTGCACGTGGCGCTGCGGCTCGCTTCGCTAGAGGCGCTCGAGTCGATCGGTTTCGCGGGGCTCGCGATCGGGGGGCTCGCGGTCGGCGAGGAAGAGCGCGAACGGGAGGCGGTGCTTACGGCCCTGTGTCCGCGGATGCCGCGCGACAAGCCACGCTATCTGATGGGGGTCGGCAGGCCGGAGGACATCCTCGAGGCCGTGCGCCGCGGCGTCGACATGTTCGACTGCGTGATGCCGACCCGGCACGCGCGCAACGGCCACCTGTTCACCCGCGGCGGCGTGCTCAACATCCGCAACGCCGCGCACCGCAGCGACACCGGGCCGATCGATCCGCAGTGTCCCTGCTACACCTGCCGCAACTACAGCCGCGCCTATCTTCGCCATCTCGACCGCTGCAACGAGATCCTCGGCTCGCGACTGAACACGATTCACAATCTGTACTTCTATCAACAGCTCATGCGCGAGATCCGTGCGGCGATCGAGGCCGGCCGGTTCGAGGCCTACGCGCGCGATTTCCACGCCGCCCGCCGGAGGGCGCCGGCCTGAACCCCCGGCATGCGGCAGATGCGCCGGCGATTGGGTATACTCACGCGATTTATGCGGCGCCCCCGCCGCGAACAGTGAGTACAAGGCCATGGATTTCCTGATCAAGACCGCTCAAGCGCAGGCGGCCGGTGCGAACGGCGGCCAGAGCATCTTCGGCGCTCTCCTGCTGCCGGTGCTGCTGCTCGTGGTGTTCTACGTGCTGCTCATCCGCCCGCAGAACAAGCGGGCGAAGGAACAGAAGGAGATGCTCGCGCGGGTGGCGGCCGGCGACGAGGTCGCGACCAACGGCGGGATCCTCGGCAAGGTCGTCGAGGTCGGCGAACACTTCGTGACGCTGGAGATCGCCTCGGGCGTCAACGTCAAGCTGCAGAAATTCCAGGTCTCGCAGATCCTGCCCAAGGGCACGGTCAAGAACGCATGACCGCCTATCCCCGATGGAAGACCGCGATCGTCGCGGTCGTGATGCTCATCGGCATCCTGCTCGCCCTGCCGAACCTGTTCGGCGAGCAGAGCGCCCTGCAGCTCGCCAAGGACCAGTCGGCGGTGAGCCCCGCGGATCGCGCCGCGGTCGAGAAGCTGCTGGCGGACAAGGGTGTGCCGCTCGCCGGATCGTTCCTGGAACAGGGGCGCCTGACGCTTCGCTTCGCCGACCGCGAGACCCAGCTGAAGGCGCGCGACGCGATTTCCGCGGCGATGCCCAACGCCTACACGATCGCGCTGTCCACGGCCTCGCGCGTGCCTGAGTGGATGCGCAAACTCGGCCTCACGCCGGTCAAGCTCGGACTCGACCTGCGCGGCGGGGTCTACCTCGTCTACCAGGTCGACATCCAGGCTGCCGTGAAACAGCAGCTCGACCGCTACGAACAGGACTTTCGCGCCTCGCTGCGCAATGCGCACGTGCCCTACGAGGACGTCAAGGTCGACTACGCGAACAACCGCGTTCGGGTGATCTTCCGCGACGCGGCGAGTTTCGCCAAGGGCCGGGACGCGATCCAGAGCGACGACCGCAACCTCAATTTCGCGGACACCACGGTGGGTGGATCGCCCGCGCTGCAGCTCACGCTCACGCCGCAGGAGATCAAGCAGCGCCAGGACTATGCCGTACAGCAGAACATCGTCATCCTGCGCAACCGGCTGAACAGTCCGGAGCTGGCGGTTTCCGAGCCCCAGGTGGCCCGCCAGGGCGCCGACCAGATCGCGATCCAGCTGCCGGGTCTGCAGAACTCGGCCGAGGTCAAGAAGATCCTCGGCAAGACCGCGACCCTCGAGTTCCGCATGGTCGACGAGACCGACAATCCCTACGACGCCGCGCGTACCGGCCAGGTGCCGATCGGGGCGAAGCTCTACTACACGCGCGAGAAGCAGCCCGTCCTCCTCAAGCGCGACATCGTCGTCACCGGCGATCAGCTGACTGATGCCTCGTTCCAGCCGAACACCCAGGACGGTCCCGCGGTATCCGTGTCGCTCGACAGTCGCGGCGCCGAGAAGATGCTGCGCAACACCGAGGAGAACATCGGCCACATGATGGCGGTGGTGTTCATCGATCATTCGAGCGAGAAGAACGCCGCCGGGGTGCAGGTCGAGCACACCAAGGAAGAGGTCATCAACGAGGCGACCATCCGCGGCGTGTTCAGCAACAATTTCCAGATCACCGGGATCAACCCGATCGAGGGTCGCGAGCTCGCGCTCCTGTTGCGCGCCGGCGGCCTCGCCGCGCCGCTCTCGGAGATCGAGGAGCGGGCCATCGGTCCGAGTCTCGGCCAGGACAACATCAACAAGGGCATCCACGCGATGGTGTTCGGCACCCTCGCGGCGTTCATCTTCATGGCCGTCTATTACAAGTGGTTCGGCGTGATCGCGGACGTGGTGCTCGGCGCAAACGTGATCCTGCTGACGGCGCTGCTGTCGCTGGTCGGCGCCGCCCTGACCCTGCCCGGTATCGCCGCCGTGGTGCTCACGGTCGGCATGGCCGTGGACGCGAACATCCTGATCTACGAACGCATCCGCGAGGAGTTGCGGCTCGGAGTCTCGCCGCGCGCGGCGATTGCGGCCGGCTTCGACCGGGCATTCTCCGCGATCGCCGACTCGAACGTGACCGCGCTGATCGCGGGTCTGGTTCTCTGGCTGTTCGGCGCGGGCGCGGTGCGCGGTTTCGCGGTGGTGCTCGTGCTCGGTATCGCCACCTCGATGTTCACCTCGCTGATGGGCAGTCGGGCGCTGGTACAGCTCGTCTTCGGCGGAAAGCGCAAGATCGAACGGCTGCCGATCTGAGCGGCATGGGGTAGCGACGCATGGAGTTCTTTCACAAGACGACCCGTTTCCCGTTCATGCACACCCGCAAGGTGTGGTACGGGTTGTCGGCGGTCGTGATCCTCGGCTCGCTGGTCCTCGTGGGTCTGCGCGGTCTGAACCTCGGCATCGATTTCACGGGCGGCGTGGTCATCGAAACGCGCTTTCCCGATGCGCCGAACATCGACCGGCTGCGCGCCGCGCTCGCACAGGCGAAGATCGAGGGCGCGCAGGTCCAGGCCTTCGGCAGCTCGCGCGACATCCTGGTGCGCCTGCCTCCGGATCCGAACGTCAAGGGCGACGTGATCGGCGCACGAATCGTCGAGCTGTTCCGTCCGATCGACGCGGGCGTCAAGCTCCAATCAACGGAGGACGTGGGCGCGCAGGTCGGCCAGGAGCTGTTCGTCAAGGGCGCCTGGGCCCTGACCGCGACTCTGGTTCTGATCCTGGTGTACGTGCTGATCCGGTTCACGCCGAAACTCGCTCTCGGCGCCATCTTCGCGGTGCTGCACGACCCGATCGCGGTGGTGGGCTTCTTCGCGCTGACCCGCATGACCTTCGACCTCACGGCGATCTCGGCGATTCTCGCGGTGATCGGTTATTCACTCAACGACACCGTGATCGTGTTCGACCGGATCCGCGAGCGGGCGCGCACGGCCCGGCGCATCCCGGTCGCGCAGGTGATCGACGAGTCGATCAACCAGACGCTCTCGCGAACGATCATGACGAAGCTGGTCACGCTGCTCGTGGTCGTCGCGCTGCTGATCTTCGGCGGCCAGACTCTGCACAGCTTCTCGGCGGCGCTGGTCATCGGCATCGTCGCGGGCACCTACTCCTCGATCTACATCTCGTCGGCGATCGCCCTCGACCTGGGGCTGCGCAGCGAGGACCTCCTCGAGCGCAAGGCAACCAAGCCGGAAGAGGTCGACGGACTGCCCTAAAGCCGCTAGAGTCGGTGCCGAAGGCCGGTGCGGGCTGTCTCGAAGGGATGCGCCGGTTCCTGAAGATTCGCCAATCCGGGTGCACTCGATGAAAATGAACGGACTGTTCGCGGTCAAGCCGATCTCCGACTACCACGAGGAGGCGGCCAGCAAGAATCTGGTCCGCGCCCTCGGCATTCCAGCGCTGATCGCCTTCGGCATCGGCGGGATCATCGGTACCGGCATCTTCGTGCTGACCGGGCTCGCGGCCGCGCAGCATGCGGGGCCCGCGATCGTGATCTCCTTCGTGATCGCCGGCGTCGGCTGCATGTTCGCCGGACTCTGCTACTCCGAGTTCGCGACCATGGTGCCGGTTGCCGGCAGCGCCTACGCGTACAGTTACGCGACGCTCGGCGAGTTCATCGCCTGGTTCGTCGGCTGGAACCTGGTGCTCGAGTACATGATGGCCTGCTCGACGGTCGCGGTTGGCTGGAGCCGCTATTTCGTCAAGCTGCTCGACTACTGGCACGTCGATTTCATTCCCTCCTGGCTCGCCTCCGCGCCGCTCGAGGCGAGCGACGTCGGCTATCAGGTGCACGCGACCGGCGCCTGGCTGAACCTGCCGGCCGTCGGGATTCTCGCGGCGGCGACCTGGCTCTGTTACCGGGGCATCGAGGAGTCGACCTTCGTCAACACGATCATCGTCGCGATCAAGGTCGCGATCGTCGTCGCGGTGATCGCCTTCGGCGCCTTCTACGTCGATCCGCACCACTGGACGCCGTTCATCCCGAAGAACACGGGCCACTTCGGCCAATTCGGCTGGAGCGGCGTGATCCAGGCGGCCGGCATCATCTTCTTCGCCTACATCGGTTTCGACGGGGTGTCGACGGTCGCGCAGGAATCGAAGGACCCGAGCCGCGGCATGCCGATCGGCATTCTGGGTAGCCTCGGAATCTGCACGATCCTCTACATCCTGATGTCCGGCGTGATGACCGGCATGGTGCCTTATCCGCTGCTGAACGACGCCGCACCGGTCGCGGTCGCGATCGAATCGCACCGGCAGCTGAGCTGGCTCACCGTCTGGGTGATCTTCGGCGCGCTGCTCGGTCTCACCTCCGTGATCATCACCATGATCATCCCGCAGGCGCGGATCTGGCTGACGATGTCGCACGACGGCCTATTGCCGAAGTTCTTCGGAGCGATCCATCCGAAGTACCGTACGCCGCACATCTCGACGCTGATCACGGGCTTTCTCGCCTCGCTGTTCGCCGGCTTCCTGCCGATCGACATCCTCGGCGAGCTCGTGTCCATCGGCACGCTGATCGCCTTCATCGTGGTGTGCGCCGGTGTCCTGGTGCTGCGTTACACGCGCCCCGACCTGCCGCGGCCGTTCAAGGTGCCGGCCGTGTGGTTCAACGCGCCGATGGGCGTGATCTTCTGTGCCGGTATGGCGCTGTTCCTGCCGGCGGCGACCTGGGTGCGGCTCGCGGTCTGGAGCGCGATCGGCATCGCGCTGTATTTCGCCTACGGCTACAAGCACAGCCGTCTGCGCCAGAAGAACGGCGCGGCATAGTGCCGGCCACCAAGGTGGGCTCGCTCCGACCGCCCGTCTAGCGCGCGGAAGGTTCGCCGCGGAGCCCGCGAGCCGGCGCCCGCGGCGAGACCAGTTCGAGTAACGCCGCGCAGATCTTCGGATTGCCGGCCACGACGTCCGGATCGAGCGCGAATTCGCCGCCGGTGGCGGTCGAGACCTGTCCTCCGGCCTCCTGGATCAGGAGCGAGCCCGCGGCGGTATCCCAAGGCTTCAGCCCGAATTCCCAGAATCCGTCGAGCCGGCCGGCGGCGACGTAGGCGAGGTCGAGCGCCGCGGCGCCCGCGCGGCGTACGCCCGCGGCGACGCCCATCACGGACTTCAGGACCGCGAGATAGTCATCGACTAAGTCCGAGGACTCCGCGCGGAACGGGAACCCCGTGCCGATCAGCGACCCCTGCAGCGTGCGTCGGGCGCTGACGCGGATGCGCCGGCCGTCGAGCTGTGCGCCTGCGCCGCGCGAGGCCGTGAACAGCTCCTGGCGCACCGGGTCGTAGACCACGGCGTGTTGGACCTTGCCGCGATGTTCCACGGCGATCGACACGGCGAATACCGGGAATCCGTGCAGGAAATTGGTCGTGCCGTCGAGCGGGTCGATGATCCAGACGTACTCGCCGTCGCCGCTGCGGCCCGATTCCTCGCCGAGGAAGGCATGGTCGGGGTAGCTGCGGCGCACCGTCGCGATGATCTCGGCCTCGGCGCGGCGGTCGACGTCGGTCACGAAGTCGTTGCGCCCCTTGCTGTCGACCTTCAGGTCGTCGATGCGGCCCAGGTTCCGGGCGATCGCGTCGCCCGAGCGGCGCGCCGCGCGTACGGCAATGTTCAGCAGTGCGTGCATGTCAGAGCGGTAGAATATCAGAGCATGAGCGGCGCCGTTCGCATCGTCCTCGTCGAGCCCAGTCACCCCGGCAACATCGGGTCGGTCGCGCGCGCGATGAAGAACATGGCTCTCGATGACCTGATCCTGGTCCGACCGAGAGTCTTTCCCCATCCGGAGGCCGTCGCGCTCGCCGCCGGCGCCGACGACGTGCTGGCCGCCGCCCGGGTCGTCGACAGCGTGGCCGAGGCGGTCGCCGACTGCGTCCTGGTCGCCGGCACCACCGCGCGGCCGCGCAACCTGACCTGGGAGTTCGCCACACCGCGCGAAGCGGCGGCGCGCATCGCCGCACTGCCCGAGGCGGCGCGTGCGGCGCTGCTGTTCGGCCCCGAGCGCTATGGTCTGTCGAACGAGGACCTGAACCATTGCGCGTTCCTGGTGCGCATTCCGGCGAACCCGGCCTATTGTTCGCTGAACATCGCCATGTCGGTCCAGCTGCTGACCTACGAACTGCTGCTGGCGCGCGAGGCGCCCGCGGGGCGCATGCAGTTCGAGGCGCCGCTCGCGGACGCGGGCGAACTGGAGCACTTCTACGCCCACCTCGCCCAGGTGCTGAAGGACGTCGAGTTCGAGGACCGCACGGGCTACCTGATGGACCGGCTGCGCCGACTGTTCAACCGCACCGCGCTCGACCGCAACGAGCTGAACCTGCTGCGCGGCATCCTCGCGGCGGTGTCCGGCTGGCGCCGTCGCCGCGGCCAGCCGGAGAGCGAGTGAGCGCGCCCGCCTATCTCGATCACGCCGCGACGACGCCGGTCGATCCGCGAGTCGCCGCGGCCATGGCCGAGTGCCTCACGGCGGACGGCACGTTCGGCAATCCGGGATCGTCCGGCCATGCGCACGGCGAACTCGCGATGGAGCGGGTCGAGGCTGCGCGTGCCGAGGTCGCCGCGGCGGTCGGCGCCTCGCCGGAGGAGGTGCTGTTCACGTCGGGTGCGACCGAGGCCGATAACCTCGCCATCTTCGGGTTGGCCGCCCATGCCGCCGCGCGCGGCCGACATCTGGTCACCGCGCGCACCGAACACAAGGCCGTGCTCGATCCCTGCAGGGCGCTCGAACGCCAGGGTTGGCGGGTGACCTATGTCGAGCCGGATGCGAGCGGCCGCGTCCCACCCGATCGCATGGCCGCGGCCTTGCGACCCGACACCGTGCTGGTGTCGCTGATGCACGTGAACAACGAAACCGGCATCGTCCAGGACGTGGCGGCGTACGCGCAGATCTGCGCGCGCCATGGCGGTGCGCGTCTGCACGTCGATGCGGCGCAGAGTGTGGGCAAGTGCGCCGTGGATTTTCGCGGCTGCGGCGCCGACCTCATGTCGCTGTCGGCGCACAAGGCCTATGGACCGAAGGGGGTGGGGGCGTTGCTGGTATCGAGCCTGCGCGGCGTACGGATCGAGCCCCGGCAGTTTGGCGGAGGCCAGGAACGGGGGCTGCGCTCAGGAACCTTGCCGACGCATCAGGTGGTCGGCATGGGTGCGGCTTACCGGCTCGCCGCGGCGACGCTCGATGCCGAGCGGCAGCGGATCGCGGACCTGCGCGAGCGGCTTTGGCGCGGGCTCTCGGC